>JAGOZU010000183.1 GCA_018058545.1 Promineifilum sp.
GTCCACACCAGTCCCGACCTCGGCTCCGACCGCGACGGCTGTCGCTCTGGTGCCGACGGCCGCGGAAGCCTCGCCCGCCACCGCGACCCCCTTGGCGACGCCGACGGCCGTGCCCTCGCCCACCGGCCCGCCGCTGCCCGCGGCCGTGCGCATCGACGGCCTGCCCATCATTCCCCAGAAGTTCAACAACTGCGGGCCGACGAACGCAACCATCGTCCTCAACTATTACGGCGTCGCGGTCGATCAGTTCGACGTGGCCGCCGTCGCCCGACCGAATTACGAGGATCGCAATGTCTCGCCGAGCGAACTGGTCAGCTTTGTCAACGACCATACCGAACTGGCCGCGGCTCACTTCGTCGGCGGCGACGTCGATCGGCTGCGGTCGCTGCTGGCCGCCGGATTCCCGGTCATCATCGAGAAGGGGCTGGAGCCGGACGCGACGACCGGCTGGATGGGCCATTACCTGACCGTCTTCGGCTATGATGACGAGGCCGGACATTTCCTGGTGCGCGATACCTACCTCGGCCCGTGGCGCGAGGACGGCGTGGCTACTTTTGACGACACGGCCCGGTTCTGGGCGCAGTTCAACGGCGCGTTCATCGTCATCTACCCGCCGGAGCGAGCGGCCGAACTGGCCCAAACCCTCGGCCCCGATTTCGCCGATCCATCAACGATGTGGAGCGCGACGCTGGCCCGCAACCGCGCTCGCGCCCTGGCCGCGCCGGATGACGCCTACGCCTGGTTTAACCTGGGGTCGTCGCTGGTGGCGCTGGCCGGACTGAACGGCGACGTCGCCTATTACCCGCCGGCGGCCGCAGCCTACGATCAGGCCCGATTGCTGGGTCTGCCGGCGCGCATGTTGTGGTATCAGTTCGGGCCGTATGAGGCCTATCTGGCCGTGGGTCGCTATGAGGATGTCCTGACGCTGGTCGAGGCGACGTTCGCGGGGCAGGGCGGCCGCAATGTCGAGGAAACCTATTACTATCAGGGACGCGCCTTGCTGGCGACCGGCGACGGGGCAGGGGCGCGGGCCGCCTTCAAGCGGGCGATGGCGCTCAATCCGGCGTCGGCCGTTGGTTTGGCGGCGGCCGCGGCGCTGGCAGCGATCGATTAGGCCGTGGCGCGATCCGGAAGCCGGGCCTACAGACCCTCTTCCTCCCGATGCTCGATCATCCAGATGTAGGCGTCGGCCTCCGTGCGGTCGGGGAATTCGGCCAGCAAGTTCTGCTCGCGGATGTTCTCCACCGTCGGCCGATAGACGTGGTCATACCAGGAGGCGACGGCTTCCTCGTAGCTAACCTCGTGCTGCCGTTCGATCCCCAGGTAGTAGCGGTGGACGTCGATATGCTCCAGTAACTTCTCGTACTTGCCGGGCAGGCTGACGTTGATATCGGCCTCGGGTCTTAGCTCGCGCAGGTGCGTCTTCTCCATGAAGGCGGCCTGCTCCTGGTCGCGGATCATCGTGTCGATCCAGGTGGCGTGGCGCAGGGTGCGGATGACCTGCCGGACGATCCGCCGGCGATAGATCTCGGCCATGCGCTCACCGGCTTCGAGATGGGCCTCGTCATCGGCGGGAGTCTCGCGGGCTGCCTCGCGCACCAGCCATTGGTATTCGCTGACCCGCAAGTACAAGTCGGCGGCGGTCATCGTCGGGAACTGCTGCAATAGCCCCTCTCGCTCGATGGCCTCCACCAGCGGCCGATAGACGTTGTCATACCAGGAGATGACCGCGTCTTCGTAGGTCACATCGGCCTGCCGCTCCGTGCCCAAATAGTAGCGATGGGCGTCGATATGCTCCAACAGCCGGTCGTACTCGGCCGGATTGCCCAGATGCAGGTCGCTATCAGGAAATAGCACGTCCAGGCGGCTCCGTTGCAGGAAGCGGCCGTAGGCTTTCTCCGCCTGGACGCTGTCGATATCCATGTCGGCCGTCAGCCGGAAAGGGATGTCGATCTCGGTGACATGGGCGTCGATGTCCAACTGTTCCCGCTCGCGGGCCACCGACACGCGGTGGTTGCCGTCCTTGACGAAGTAGACATCGCCGATCTTGTAAAGCTCCACCGGCGGCAGGCCGATCTCCTGATAGCGCGCCTTGCTGATGTTGACCCAGCGCTCGCTTGTCAGGCGCTGGATCGGCAGGAAGGCGCGATCGAAATCCCGGTAGCGGCCGACGCTGCCGACGATCTTGTCCAGCGGCACGGTCTGCAGGCCGATGTCGTGTTGCCCGCGCGAGGGCAGCGCCTGTTGCACCTCGTCGAACGGCAACAGGTCGTTGTTGCGACCCGACACCAGAGCGAACAGCTTGCGCCACAGGGATCGGCGGTAGGCTTTCTCGAAATCGTCGCTGGCAGCGTCGTCGTACATCCTGGGCTATCCGGCTCGCGGTCGATTCATCGCCGCTCAGACAAGCGGCCGATACTCCGGCACGAACATAAACTCCTTGATATATTGCCGCAGATCGTCCGGCTTGGGATGCGTGGCCAGACCGTCGCGATAGGCGACCTCGGCCACGGCTGTGGCGATGCCCAGCGACACATCGCGAATTCGCGACAAGGTGGGATAGATGCGCCCGGCGGCCAGGTCTTCTTCGGTCACCTGGTCGGCCAGCGCCCAGGCCGCGGCCTCGAACATCTCGTCGGTCACGTGCCGCACCCCGCAGGCCACCACGCCCAGCCCCACGCCGGGGAAGATGTAGGCGTTATTGCCTTGTCCCGGATGGTACATCTTGCCGTAGA
>JAGOZU010000121.1 GCA_018058545.1 Promineifilum sp.
CTTGCATTTGTAGCGCTGGCTACCGGAGGGATTGCGACCTACTTTGACTTGCTGTTCTTCTCGTTGACAATGGGGACATGTGCTCATGAATGTGATTATCCACCTACCCGTTTATTTAGACACTCCCCTTTTACCTATCAAAGTGATAGGTAGTGAGGCTGTCAGCTTGCGATCCCCCTCCCACCAACGACCACCCCCGGTTGCCTGCCTCCTGCGATAACTCGTTCCCGGATCGCGTTGGGGTGAGACAGGGCGGCAATCATTCTGGATCGCAACCGTACGGGCAGGACAACCGGCGCGGCACCTCGTCGGATCACAGGAGCGTGCGTTGCCGGTTGTCTCGCTCAAATACACGCCCACAATGAGGATCGTACGGGTGGGACAACCGGCGCGGCACCTAGTCGGATCACAGGAGCGTGCGTTGCCGGTTGTCTCGCCCTCTTCGATCAGACCTGACAGGTTCTCCCGAACCTGTCAGGTCTGGATAAGCGGAATTAACGTAATTCTGATCCACATCCGGCATAATAATCGTGACATCAAGGTGACTGTATTTCGCAGATTGAAGGCGGCGAGGTAACAGCTTGCTCTACTGTATTTTACAGATTGAAGGCGGCGAGGTAACAGCTTGCTTTACTGTGTTTCACAGATTGAAAGCAGCGAGGTAACAGCTTGCTTTACTGTGTTTCACAGATTGAAGGCGGCGAGGTAACAGCTTGCTTTACTGTGTTTTACAGATTGAAAGCGGCGAGGTAACAGCTTGCTCTACTGTATTTCACAGATTGAAGGCGGCAAGCTAACAGCTTGCTCTACAGTTGCCGCATTAAGGATAGTACCATGAGACTGGATAAACTGACTGAAAAATCACGCGAGGCGCTGCTGGAAGCGCAGCATCTCGCTGAAGAAAACAACAACCCGGCCGTCGAACCGGAACATCTGCTGGCCGCCCTGCTGCAGCAAGAAGGCGGCGTCGTGCCGTCGGTCATCAACAAGATCGGCGGCGACCCGCGCCTGCTGGCCCAAAGCGTGGAGGTCGCGCTGGCCAAAATGCCCCGCGCCACCGGCACATCGGTGCAGGTCGGCATGAGCCGCGACCTGACCAACATCCTCAACGAGGCCGAATCCATCGCCGAGGCCATGAAGGACGACTTCACCTCCACCGAGCATTTGCTCATGGCCATGGCCCAGCCCAAGGGCGGCCGCGTCCGCGAGCTGCTGGCCCGCCACGGCATCGACTACAACGCCATCCTGCAGGCCTTGGCCGCCGTGCGCGGCTCGCAGCGCGTCACCAGCCAAAACCCCGAAGCCCAATACGAGGCGCTGGCCAAATACGGCCGCGACCTGACCCAGGAGGCCCGCCGCGGCAAACTCGACCCGGTCATCGGCCGCGACGAGGAGATCCGCCGCGTCATCCAGATCCTCAGCCGCCGCACCAAGAACAACCCCGTGCTCATCGGCGAGCCGGGCGTGGGCAAGACGGCCATCGTCGAGGGGCTGGCCCAGCGCATCATCAACGGCGACGTGCCGCTGGGCCTCAAGGACAAGCAACTCGTCTCGCTCGACCTGGGCGCGCTCGTCGCCGGGGCCAAATACCGCGGCGAGTTTGAGGAGCGTCTCAAGGCCGTGCTGAAGGAAGTGCAGGAGGCCGAGGGGCGCATCATCCTGTTCATCGACGAGATGCACACCCTGGTCGGCGCGGGCGCGGCCGAGGGGTCGATGGACGCCGGCAACATGCTCAAGCCGCTGCTGGCCCGCGGCGAATTGCACACCATCGGCGCCACCACGCTCAACGAATACCGCAAGTACATCGAGAAAGACGCCGCCCTCGAGCGACGCTTCCAGCCGGTCATGGTCGATGAGCCGTCGGTCGAGGACACCATCTCCATCCTGCGCGGCCTGAAGGAGCGCTATGAGGTCCATCACGGCGTGCGCATCACCGACGCGGCCGTCATCGCCGCCGCCACGCTGAGCCATCGCTACATCAGCGACCGCTTCCTGCCCGACAAGGCCATCGACCTCATCGACGAGGCCGCCAGCCGCCTGCGGATGCAGATCGACAGCAAGCCGGCCGACCTGGACGAGGTCGACCGCGAGGTCATGACGCTGGAGATCGAGCGCGAGGCCCTTAAGAAAGAAAAGGACAAGGCCAGCCGCGACCGTCTGGTCAAGCTTGAGGAAGAACTGGCCAACGCCAAGGAGCGCAGCACCGAACTGGCGACGCGCTGGCAGGCCGAGAAGGACGCCATCCAGCACATCCAGACCATCAAGGAAGAGATGGACACGGTGCGCATCCAGATCGAGCAGGCCCAGCGCACCTACGACTATCAGAAGGCGTCGGAACTGCAATTCGGCCGCATGCGCCGGCTGGAGCAAGACCTGGAGGAGGCCTCCACCCAACTGCGCCAGATGCAAACCGACGGCGCGATGCTGAAGGAAGAGGTCGACGCCGAGGGCATCGCCTTCATCGTCAGCAAGTGGACCGGCATCCCGGCCACCAAGCTGCTGGAGGGCGAGGTCGAGAAGCTCATCTTTATGGAAGACCGCCTCCATCGGCGCGTCGTGGGGCAAGAGGAAGCCGTGGCCGCCGTGGCCGCCGCTGTGCGTCGCAGCCGCTCCGGCCTGCAAGACCCCAACCGCCCCATCGGCTCGTTCATCTTCCTGGGGCCGACCGGCGTGGGCAAGACCGAGCTGGCGCGGGCGCTGGCCGAGTTCCTGTTCGACGACGAGCGCAACATGGTGCGCATCGACATGAGCGAGTACCAGGAGCGCCACACCGTGGCCCGGCTCATCGGCGCGCCCCCCGGCTATGTCGGCTATGAGGAAGGCGGCCAGCTGACCGAGGCCGTCCGTCGCCACCCCTATAGCGTGGTGCTGTTCGACGAGATCGAGAAAGCCCACCCCGAGGTGTTCAACGTCTTCCTGCAGGTGCTGGACGACGGCCGCCTGACTGACGGCCAGGGGCGTACGGTTGACTTTCGCAACACGGTCATCATCATGACCAGCAACGTCGGCAGCCAGTACATCCTGGACGACATCGACGACGTGGTGATGCAGGAGCGGGTCATGGAGGCCATGCGCAACCATTTCCGGCCGGAGTTCCTGAACCGGGTGGACGAGATCGTCATTTTCCACCGGCTGGGACGCGAACAACTACGCGAAATCGCCGAGATTCAGCTCAACAATGTGCGCGGGCTGCTGGCCAAGCGCAACATCAGCCTGTCGCTGACCGAGGCGGCCACCGACCTGCTGATCGAGGAAGGCTACGACCCGGTGTATGGCGCGCGGCCGCTCAAGCGCGTGCTGCAGCGGCGCATCATCGACCCCCTGGCCATCCGCGTCATCCAGGGCGACGTCCGCGACGGCGACCATGTCGTGGTCGAGGTCGTCGATGGCGACCTGGACTTCCGGGTGGTGGAGACGGGCGAGGTTGAGGCGGTGTAAACCTCGAATCAATCAATAAAAAGGGCGCCACATCGAACACCGATGCAGCGCCCTTTCTCTTTCTGCTATAATGGGGTCAGATAACTCGAAGGAATATCCGCCATGTCCATTTACTCAATTCGCCTTTACCTCGAACCCAATCCGGACGGTCAATTTACCGTCACCAGCCCGGATGTGCCCGGTCTGGTCACCGAAGGGGACACCCCGGAAGTGATACAGGCTAATGTCCAGGAGGCTCTGGATGCGCTGCTGGAAGCCTGGACTGAGCTAAGCCTGCCTATTCCGCCCGCGCTGCGGCCTCTGGTCGGAGACCGTGCCCAGACTGTGGACCTTCTGGTTAATGTATAATGCGCTACCGCGATATTGCCGGACGGCTGAAAGAGCTTGGATGCGAAGAGATGCGATCGGGAAAAGGCAGCCATAGAATTTGGTTTAACCCGGGTACCCAAAAGATTACGGCAATTCCTGACTGGCAGGGAAAAGACTTGGCGCCAGGAACAGTGAGAGCCATCATACGTGAGTTGGGAATCAGCCGGGAGGAGTTTGGACCGATCAAGTGAGATAATCAACATGACCGTCAGGATTCCGGAAAAAGGGAAACCCAGAAAGCTCGACACCATCGTCCCCCCGCTCCAAACCGGCGACCACCTCACGCTGGTCGAATTTGAGCGGCGCTATTCCGCGCAGCCCCATCTCAAGAAGGCTGAGTTAATCGAAGGAGTTGTCTACGTGCCGTCTCCCGTCAGTTTGGAACATAGTCATCGTCATGCAAATGTCATCATATGGCTTGGAACCTATCTTGCTTCTACCCCCGGCCTGAGGCTACTGGACAACGCCACGATCAGACTGGACACAGAAAACGAAGTTCAACCCGACGCCGCTCTGTGCATCCTGAACGGGGGGCAGACAAGCCCCGCGGGCAGCTATCTCCAGGGCGCGCCTGAACTGGTGGTCGAGATCGCCACGACCAGCGCCGCCTACGACCTCCACGAGAAGCTGCGTGTCTATCGCCGCACCGGGGTACAGGAATATATCATCCTGCTCACCCACGAGCGGGAAACGCTCTGGTATCGGCTGAACGAGGGGCTTTATGAGGCCGTGGCGCCGGATGAGGATGGCATCACCCGCAGCCGAATGTTTCCCGGGCTGCACTTCCATTCCAACCAGTTCTGGGCCGACGATCTGCCCGGACTGCTGGGGGCCTTGCAGACCGGGCTAAAGACGGACGAACACGCCACCTTCGCCGCATCGCTCCACTAGCTCACACCCCGTCAAACTCCGGCCGATAGCGAATCACGCCGCGCGCGCCGGCCAGCGCCCCCGCCTGAAGTTCCATCACCATGAACGCCTCCTCCGGCGCGTCGTGCTCCCAGCGGATGCCCAGCGGCCGCGACGGCCGAAAACCGAAGCGCGGGTAATACGACGGGTGGCCCAGCACAATGGCCAGCCTGTAGCCCTGTGCGCGGCAAATGTCCAGCCCGGCGCGAATCAGCGCGTCGCCGATCCCCTGCCGCTGGTGGTCGGGCGTGACCGCCACCGGCCCCAGTGCGGCCACGGCCGTGACCCCATTGCCGGCCACCGATGGGGGGTCGCCGCCGTCGTCGAGCGTGGCCGGGCTGTAGAGGACATGCCCAACGACCCGGCCCGCGTCCTCGGCCACCAGCGAGCAGATGACCGCCCCCGCCTCCCGCAAGGCATCAACCAGCGCCCCCTCGTCCTCGCGGCCAAAAGCCAGCCGGTTCACCAGCCGGATCGCCGCCACATCATCCAGTTTCTCGGCACGAATGACCATCTTGCCTCCCCTCATCACAGAATCCCGAGCCGTAAATAATCCGTGAATTTCTCATCTTTCCGTAAGGTTGACCGTAAGAACTATAACCTATTTTATAGTGGCTCCTTACCCATTACCATTGGACGATGGGAACTGTTCAATCTGAGGGCGGCGCTATTCCCAAGGTGGCGCCGCCCGTCCTCTTTCTCCCGGTTCAACCCCGTCAAACGTCATGGCCGCGGCATGACGTTTGTTACTGCCAAGCGGCTTGGCCGGCGTGGTATAATGACAGCATCGATATTCGAACAATCGCGGCCGAATCGGCCGATTAAATGGAGCCCTGACCTCATGAAGAAAGAACGTGTCAAGGATTGGATGTCAACCGACGTCATCACCATCTCACCGGAGACGACGCTGCCCGAGGCGCACCAGATCATGGTGAACGAGGAGATTCGTCGCCTGCCGGTGGTCGATGCCGACGGCCGCCTGGTGGGCATCGTCACCATCGGCGACATCCGCAGCGCGCAGCCGTCGCCGGCCACCTCGCTCAGCATCTGGGAAATGAACTACCTGCTCGCGACCCTCAAGATCGACAAGCTCATGACCCGCAACCCCAAAACCATCCACGCCGACGCCACCATCGGTGAGGTGGCTCGCATGATGCTGGAGAGTCGGGTGAGCGGTCTGCCCGTCGTGGACGATGATCATCATGTGATCGGCATCATCACCGAGTCCGATATCTTCAGCATGATCGTCCTGCACGAGTGGAGCGCCGAAGGGGCCTGAATCCGACCCCACTAACCTCGACCACACCAACCTGACAGGTTTTGAGCGAACTCCTGTCCGCCACCCTGTCAGGTATAAGACCCGGCGATCAGCCCATCCCGGCGCCGCCCTTGCCGGGCGGCACCACCGGCAAGCCATGACGCAGCCAGGCCGACATACCGCCGCTGACGTCCGTCACCTCATACCCGGCCTTTTTTAGCTGCCGCGCGGCGATCGAACTGCGATGGCCGGAGCGGCAAATAACCAGAAGCGGCCGATCGCGGGGCAGCTCATCCATCCGACCGCCCAGCTCGGTCAGGGGGATGAGCGCGGCCCCGGCCACAACGGCCGACCGCGTTTCATGTGGCTGGCGCACATCGACGATGAGGACGCGCGGGTCCTCCTGCAATCGCTCATACGCCTTTTTGGATGAAATGGACTCTACGCGCGGCCCGAATAGTCCGTCAAAAAATCCCATTGTCGCTCCTTTGGTCTGTTGTGGCGCAACCTGTGGCGCAACCTTTCAGGTTGCGAGGAAACCTTCACAAGCTAACAGCTTGTGCTACAGATATAACACTTGTGCTACAGATATAGCAGCTTGTGCTACAGATATTATACTGATTATACCATTGGCGAATAACCCCGCATGAGCGACAATAGCCCTGCCTTGCCCGCCAACCGGCAAGGACCGAATCCCATGACCCACCAGCCCGAACCCGTCCCAACCCCCTATGACCTCGTCATCAAAAACGGCGCCGTCGTCTCCGCCGACGAAGTCTTCCCGGCCGACGTCGCCGTCTCCGGCGAGACCATCGCCGCCATCGGCCGTGACCTGCGCGGGCGGCGGGAGATCGACGCCGCGGGCAAGCTGGTCATCCCCGGCGGGATCGACATCCACGTCCACCTGCAGATGCCCATCGGCCGCTTCACCTCGACCGACGACTTCTACCACGGCACGCGAGCCGCGGCCGCGGGAGGCACCACGGCCATCGTCGACTTCGTCGAGACCGCCCCCGAGGAGACGATGCTCCAGGCGCTGGCGGCCCGGCAGGCGCTGGCCCGCGACAAGGTGGTCATCGACTACGGCCTGCACATGACCATCGGCCCCGGCGACATCGCCAAACTCGACCAGGTGGCCGCGGCGCGGCAGGCCGGCTGCGGCAGCTTCAAGCTCTACATGGCTTACGGGCTGCGGCTGACCGACGGCGAGCTGCTCCTGGCGCTGGAGGCTATCCGCGACGCGGGCGGGCTGCCCGTCGTCCACGCCGAGAACTGGGACGTCATCACCACGCTCATCCGGCGCAACCTGGCCGAGGGACGCACGACCCCCCACTGGCACCCGCGCAGTCGCCCGGCCGCGCTGGAGGCCGAGGCCGCCGGGCGGGTCATCGATATCGCCGCCTGGGTTGGCGTGCCGCTGCACATCTTCCATGTCTCCTGCGAGGCCACCGCCATCCGTATCGCCGCCGCCAAGGACCGGGGGCTGCCCGTCACCGGCGAGACCTGCCCGCAGTATCTCTACCTGACCCAGGACGTCTACGACCGGCCGGGCGTGGAGGGCGCGCTGCCGGTTTGCTCGCCGCCGCTACGCCCCGCGGCCGACCGCGGCGCCCTGTGGACTGCGCTCCAGTCAGGCGCGCTCGACCTGGTCACGACCGACCATTGCCCCTTCACCGCGGCCGAAAAAGCCACCGGGCTGAACGACTACAGCGCCATACCCGGCGGCGTGCCCTCCATCCAGAGCCGCCTGTCACTGGTCTATGACGGGCTGGTGAACCGCGCCGGCGACGACGGCAACGACGTGGAAGATGCCCTGTGCCGCTGGGTGGACGTCTGCGCCACGACCCCCGCCCGGCTGCTGGGGTTCACCAACAAGGGGCGGCTGCTGCCCGGCTATGACGCCGACATCGTCATCTTTGACCCCCAGCGGCCGCAAACCATCTCCGCCCAAACGCTGTGCGAGACGGCCGGCTGGACGCCCTACGAGGGGTTGACCCTGCGCGGCTCGCCGGTCGTCACCCTCAGCCGGGGCGAGGTCGTCGCTGAGGGCGGCCGGCCGACGGGCGCGGCGGGACGCGGCCGTTTTGTGGCTCGTTGAGACTTTTTTGGCGCACGCGCAGCGTCGCAACCTGGAAAGGTTGTGCCACAGGGGCGAGGCTGCGTCGCAACCTGGAAAGGTTGTGCCACGGGGGAGAGGCTGCGTCGCAACCTGGAAAGGTTGCGCCACAGGGTCGAGGCTGCGTCGCAACCTGGAAAGGTTGCGCCACGGGGGAATTGTAAAAACTTTCTGAACCCGGGTTTCCAGGGTGCATTTTGCGCTATAATGGCCTCCATTCTCGCACGGAGGTAGCACTATGCGAATATTCCGACTCCTGGCTGTCGCTGCGTTGCTGATCCTGACCGCGGCGGCCATTATCACCCTGTTCAACAGGCCGATGACGACCGTCGAGCTGGCCGATCAGGCCCGCGCCGCCGGCTATGACGAGGTCGCCAACCTGCCGGCCGTCTTTCGCCCCCCGCCCACGCCGACGCCGACGATCACCCCCACCCCGACCAACACGCCGTTGCCGACCAACACACCCTTGCCCACGGCAACCTTCATTCCGCCCACGCCCCCGCCCACGCGCCAACCGGCCGCCTCGCCCACCCCCGGCTTCGGCCCCAACCTGCTGGCCAACGGCAGCTTCGAGGAGGGCTGGACGGACCTGCCGCCCATAGGGAGTACGACTAATCAGGAGCCGAAGAAGTGGACGCTGACCTGGCTGCCGATTGGCGCGGAGGTCTGGAATCCGCGGCCGCCTCACCACGAGGACCCCACCATTGGCATCGTCTTCGGCGTCGCCGAGATGATCCACAAGCTGGGGTGCAAATGTAACGGCGGCCTGCCGGAAGATGAATGGCTGGGCGGGCCGAACGCTCTCATCCTGGAGGGCTTGCACACCTACAAGAT
>JAGOZU010000009.1 GCA_018058545.1 Promineifilum sp.
GGCCGTTCTATCCGGCGAGCGCGACCGGGACTTGCGCGAGGCTCTGAGTGAACTGAGCCGGACCGACCGCGAAGTCCTGACGCTGCGCTTTCTGGAGCAGCTGCCCACCGAAGAGGTGGCCCAAATTCTGGATTGCTCGCGTAATGTGGTCTATGTACGCCTGCATCGGGCTTTGGAACGCCTGCGTGGCCATCTGGTCGAGATAGAGGGGAAACAACGATGAAAGAGAACAAAATGAACCTGCGGGATTGGTCGGAACAACTGGAAGCGGGCGAGCGCGATGACGAATTACTGTCGGTTGCAGCCAGACTTGAAAAGACGAGAGGCGAGATACCAGCTATGTCGGTCGAATTTCACCGCCAGTTGCGGCGCGATCTTCTCAATCAATACGACACGGCGGACAAATCATCGGGTCGATTTTGGCGGTTTGCCGGTTCTTTGGCCGGGGTGGGTTTGCTGGCGGTGATCGTCATTGCGACCTGGCTATCGGTGAGCAGCGCGGGGAGGGTTCCTTTCGGGGATTCGCCCAATGTCGGGATACCCCGCGTTTCAACGCCTCCCGTCACGGCCGCTGTCCTGACGGCCTTCTCGGAGAATGTCCCCGAAGGACTGACGCCCGGCGGAACATTGGACATACATGTGCGCTGGATGATCCCCGATGCTCTGGTCGGGGCGCGGCCGTTTGCCGAGTTGCGCGACGATTCGGGGCAAACAATCGCCCAGGCTGACGGGCAACTCCACACGAGCGGCGAGGAACAAACGGCCGATTTTCTCATCGTTCTGCCGGACACGTTGCCTGAGGGTGACTACACCGTGGTCGTCGGCCTCTATGATGAAGATGGCGCGCGCATGCCCATCTATGACTCGATCTCTTCGGCCGTGATTTATGAGTATGTCATAGAGTCGGCAACCATAGGAGAGAACGGTATCGCCAACATCGACCCGGTGGCGACCGCTTTGCCTCCTGACGGGGCGCGCTACACGCTTCTGGGCTATTCGGTCCGCGGTGGCATTGTCACGGAGACCGTGCAAACGGACGGCGGCGAGGAGCAGACGCAATCCCGGCTTGTGCCGGGTATGGATATCGAAGTGGTCACTCATTGGGGCCTGCCGCTCGACCCTGCAGAGGCGACGGCTTTCGTTCATCTGATCCGGAAAGACGACGGCACGATGGTTGCCCAAAGCGATCAACCGATTCAAACCGCCACGACTGCAGACGGTCGACGAGCCAAAGCACGTTTGATGCTAAGCGTGCCGGCCGATCTCGCACCGGGCGCGTATCAATTGATCGGCGGGTTGTACGATCCGGCCAGCAGCACGCAACTGCCCTTCAGCATAACGATAACGGCGGGCGAAGGCATAGCGGGCGAAGTCAATCGGTTTTTTATCGGCTCATACTTCGTCTCGGCCGGCGGAGATTCAAGTTTGGATCCAATGGACAAAGCGCTCATTGAGCTATACGGCAGCGAGGCAACCGTGGAACTTTGGTTTGAGAATGTTCAGGACGCGCCCTGAAATAACAAAGGGCCGGCGGTCGGAGGGTTGGCGATTATGTCACCTTCTCCGGCCGCAGGCCCAACTTCCCTTCGGGCCCCTTGCTTTATCTCTTGGGGATCACAATCCACAGCAGCAGATAAGGCAGCAAGCCCGGCAAACCGCCCGGCAACAGCAGAATCAGGAACAGCAGCCGGAACCAGAACGCGCTGATGCCGGTGAACTCCGCTAATCCGCCGCAGACACCGGCGAACATGCCGTTCTGACGTCGCAGTAATCTCGCTTCACTTGTCTCTTTCATGTCAATTCTCTCCAATCGATCCGGCGGGCGTTGGAGCCGATGCCGGTCTCGATTTAATATCTTGTCAATCAGTTATCAAGAGACTTTACGCGAATCGCGAGCCATAGTTGCGGGAAATCATCTCGTCACGAATCAAACGAATTAAACCACACCTGTCCGTAGTTAATCCTTCAATCTCTCCATGAGCATCGTCATGAAGCGCAAGTTGTGCATCGTTGCCAGTCGAGGGTAGAGCGTGTCGTTGATCTTGAAGAGGTGGTGCAGGTAGGCCAGCGAGTAACGAGTGCAGGCGGGGCAATCACACCAAGGGGACACAGGTTCGGCCGCCTTGATATGTTTGTCGTCGCCGGGGTAGACATAGGCGAACCAGTTTCCGTTTGACTCGAGGGGCGCGGAGCGCGGGTCGCGCGTGAAGGCATACAGACGGCCATGGCGTGCGTCGCGGGTGGGCATGGTGCTGTCGAATAACTCGTAGCCCATCGCAACACAGGCGGCGACATTGGATGGGTGGCCGATGCCGAGCGCGTGGACGGGGAACTCGGGCGGCACCAGGTCTCGCACCAGACCGACCATTTCCTCCAGCAGATTGCCCCCGGCATCCAGCGGCCAGCCGCCGTAGCCGTAGGCGTCGAAGCCGATCTCCAGCAGGGCCTCGGCGCACCGTTGCCGAAAATCGCGCGACAGGCCGCCCTGGATGACGGCCATGAGTTTTGGCCGCGCGGCATCGTCCAGTCGTTTTTGTTCCGCCAGCTGCAGAAACGTTCGCTTGCATTCGGCCGCCCATTTGATCGTCCTTCGCACCGAATCGGCTTGAGCATCGGGGGGATCGTCGGGGCCGGTACAGTCATCGAAGCAGATAATCATGTCACTGCCATAGCCGAACTGGAGTTGGACGCTCTTCTCCGGCGTCAGATTGTACTTGCGGTCGCTGCCGGATCTGAAGGTCGCCCCGCGATCGGTGATGGAGCCTGCCTTGGGGTTCTGCCGGATGAGCGAGTATACTTGGAAGCCGCCGGAATCAGTGAAAATCGGCCGCGACCAGCCCGCCATCCGGTGCAGGCCGCCCAGCGCCCCAATTGTCGAACTGCCCGGTCGCTGCATCAGATGGTAGACATTCATCTGCACGGCCTGGATTTGGCAGGCTTCCAGGTCTTCGGCCGACACCGACCGTACGACGCCTTGCGTGCCGTCCGGCAGAAACGCCGGCAGATCGATTGTGCCGTGGGGCAAGGTAAGGGTTTTATCGCTCGTCATCGCTCTCAGATCACTCATGCGGATGGCGCGGTCGTCGGGCCGCCGGAAGCGTTCCTGTCGCGCATGCGCAAATTGCTATCGGCGGCCGAATTCGACGCCTTTGTCGCCGCCTTCGATCGGCCGCCGCGGGTGGGGCTGCGCGTCAACACGCTGAAAATATCTGTCCCGGATTTTATCAGCATCGCCCCGTTCCCGCTTGCCCCGGTGGGCGATTGGGAACCGGCCGGCTTTATCGTCACTGGCGATGAGCGCCCCGGCCGCCACCCCTACCACGACGCGGGCCTCTACTACCTGCAAGAGCCGTCGGCTATGGTTGCTGCCGCGCTGCTGGCCCCCGAGCCGGGCGAGATGATCCTTGACCTGGCGGCCGCGCCCGGCGGAAAGGCGACGCATCTGGCCAGCCTGATGGCCGGGTCGAAATCCGGCGAGCGTCAATCCGCGCTGAGACGTGGCCTGTCGGCCGAGGGCTTACTGGTGGCCAATGATGTCCATGCCGGGCGTTCCCGGTTGCTGGCCGAGAATCTGGCACGCTGGGGGGCGCTTAACGCGCTGGTGACACAGGGTGAACCGGAGCGCATCGCCGCCGTTTTCGGCCCCGTGTTCGACCGAGTCCTCATCGACGCCCCCTGTTCCGGCGAGGGGATGTTTCGCCGCAACGAGAGCATCGAATGGAGCCAGGCAATCGTCGCCGCCTGCGCCCGGCGGCAACGTGGTATCCTGTCGATTGCGCCCAACCTCGTTCGGCCGGGCGGCCGTTTGCTGTACTCGACCTGCACGTTTGCGCCTGAGGAGAACGAGCAAGTGATCGCCGGGTTTTTGAGCCGTGAGAGAGATTGGGGAATGGTGGAGCCTGATCGGTTTGCCGGGTTTGAGCCCGGCCGTCCGGAGTGGTCGGACGCGCCGTCGGATGTCGTCGATCAGCTAAGCCACGCCGTCCGGCTCTGGCCCCATCGCTTTCCCGGCGAGGGCCATTTTCTGGCTCTCATGCAACGAAAAGGCGGTGACGGGGAACAGGAAGTCGGAGGAGTTTTCTCCCATCGTCCATTGTCAGGTGATGAATCCCGCCTGTGGCGCGAATTTTCCAGCGATGTGTTGACCATCGATATCCCAACTGAGAGGATATTCGCCCACAACAGGCGTCTCTACCTGCAGCCACAAACCACCTTGCCTCGGGGCAACCTCCACATCATCCGTTACGGACTGTTGCTGGGCGAGATTAAGCCGGGCCGTATCCAGCCCGCGCATGATCTGGCTCTGGCTCTGGGGGACGGTGACGCTGCCTCGGCGGTCAACTGGACGGCCGATGATCCCCGTTTGGCCGCCTATCTGGCCGGGCTGGAGCCGCCGATCAGCGGCCTGCCGGACGGCTGGACGCTGGTAACAGTGGACGGTTTCGGTCTGGGGTGGGGGAAGATAGCGGGGGGTAGATTGAAAAATCACTACCCCCACCGTTTGCGTCGCCAATTGCTATAGCCGAACGATGCGGGCCGTGGCTTTGTCTGGTGAAGCCAGCGCATTGCGCGTGTCGACGATGAGGCGAGCGTTGCCGGCGACCCATTGCCAGTCATAGACGCTGTGGTTGGTTACAATGACGACGCAATCAGCTGCGGCCAGCGCCTCGGCCGTCAATTCAATCGATGAAAGCGTGTCGCCATCCAGCATCGCCAAAGGGATATACGGGTCGTGGTAACTGACATTCGCCCCGCGCTTCCGCAGCAGGTGAATGACATCCAGGGCCGGGCTTTCGCGAACATCGCCCACATCGCGCTTGTAGGCCATGCCCAGCACCAGAATATCGCTTCCATTGATGGCCTTGCGCTCGTCGTTCAGTGCATCGGCCACTTTACTGATGACGTAGTCGGGCATGTGGCTGTTGACTTCCGATGCCAGCTCGATGAATCGAGCTGTATAGTTCAGCGTTCGCAGCTTCCAACTCAGATAATGAGGGTCGATGGGGATGCAATGGCCTCCGAGACCGGGGCCAGGATAGAAGGGCATGAAGCCGTAGGGCTTGGAGGCGGCCGCATCGACGACTTCCCACACGTTCAGGCCCAGCTTGTCGCACATCAGGGCTACCTCATTGACGAGGCCGATGTTGACTGCCCGGAAGGTGTTTTCCAACAGCTTCACCATCTCGGCCGCGGCCGTGCTCGACACCGGCATCGGCTTGTCAACGATGGTGCCGTAGAGCGCGACGGCCACATCGAGGCAATCGGAGGTCGCGCCGCCGATCACCTTGGGCGTGGTGCGAACGGTGTAGTCGGTGCGGCCGGGGTCGATGCGTTCGGGCGAAAAAGCCATGAAGAAATCGCGACCGGCCTCGAATCCATTCTGAGCAAAGCGCGGCAGCACGATCTCATCCGTCGTCCCGGGATAGGTGGTGCTCTCCAGGACGATGAGTTGGCCCTCTCCGGCCGGCAAATGGGCGGCCAAGCGGTCGACCGCATGGACGATATAGGAGATGTCGGGGTCTTTCGTCTTGCGCAGGGGGGTGGGCACGCAGATGGAGACGGCATCAACCTCGGCCAGATCGGCGTAATCGGTTGTGGCCAGGATCAACCCTGCTTTGACCAGAGGTTCCAGTACGGCCGAGGGGATGTCTTCGATATAGCTCTCGCCGTGGCTTAGGGAAGCTACCTTGCCGGGATCGACATCCACGCCGATCACCGTGAATCCCTCATGAGCAAAGGCCACAGCCAAAGGCAGGCCTACATAGCCCAATCCGACGATGCCGAGTTTGGCTTCACGATTGGCGATTCGCGACAATATCCGTTCTTTGCGATTCAACTTTGATTCCGTCATATTATTTTGCTCGGTTTGCCGGGGATTTGCCTTCAGCGGACGCTCCGGCGCAACTGCTTATTCATTCAATGCGTTGATAATCTTACCGCAAAAACGCCGGATTACACCGAGGCGGCAGCCGATTTCACGATTTCTTGATCTTCTCCACGTCCTCGAGGTCCAGTTGAATACGCTGCGGATGTTGGCTCAGGAAAGCCAGTAAGACCTGAACGCGCTCATGGCCAGGCAGTTGAGCGTCGAAAATAGCCCCATATCCGGCGAACGGCCCTGAGATGATGCGCACGGCATCACCCGGCGCCAGGTTCGATTCAACCCAACCACCGGCCTCTTCTATCTGAACTATGCGCTGCCTCAACTCGTGAATCAATGCATCAGGCACGATGGCCGGAGTGCCGCCAAAATTGACCAGACCATGCGCGCCGGGAATCCAGCTAAAGGCATTTTCGCCCAGCACCTCCAGATCGGCATGGACAAACAGATAGCCGGGGAAATAGGGGCGTGTCTTTGCTGCACGCGGGTTCTTGGGTTTCACGCGTACAGCTGGAAAGAAGACATCGATAGGCCGCCCCAGCCCCGATTCGCCCAGGTAGGGAAGCCCTTCCGGAGAGCGCAATCGCTCATGGATGAATCGCTCCTTATGGGGCTTGACGTGCAGGGTGTACCAATGGGCGGCCATGTTCGATCACGAGATACCGAGCATCTGGGCGGCATAGGTGGTTAATAAATGTGGCAGCAGCCCTAGCAGGATGAAGACGCCGATCATAATTGTAGCCAGGATAGCTTCGCCATCGGAAAGGGGATCCGAACCCTCTTTGTATCCTTCTTTGATCCGGCTGATGGCTCGCGCGGCGATCCACGTGGCCGCCAGGATTGATATCATCAGCAGAACCGGCGGCCAGACCCCCGGCGTCTGTCCTGCGGCCACGATTTGCGCCCATCGCGCGGCGAAACCCGGCGTCAGAGGCAAGCCGATGAGCGACAGTAGGCCGTAGGCCGGCAAGAACCATCGCAGCCGGCGGATATATCGTTGCGCCGGAGAAACCTCCACCGCCGCTGAACTCGGGCCGGGGCCGAATGTGAGAAGCAGCAGACTCATATAGCGATTGATGAGGGCGGGCACGGCGATGATCAGTCCGTCCGCGCCGGGGAGGAGTGCGGCCGTCAATAAAAAGCCCATATCCAGAAGAAGCGCTCCAGCAACGGCGCCGGTCCAATCCGGCGACCGGCTCATCTGGAACAAAGCCAATACTGCCGTCAGGGCAGCGCTCCAGCGCACGGCCGTCTGGAAGGCCACGGTCGTCCGTGCGGCCGGGACGGTATCCAGCAACAATAGCAGGAAGATGACCGGCACCATTTGAGCCAACCCAAGGGCGAGGGCCAGCGCGGCCGGTTTCGAATGACGACCCAGGTCGCCAACCCAGATGTGGAACGGGAACCCGCCCAGGATGATGAGCGTCGCCAATAGAGGGCCAAGCCAGGGTATGGGCCAGCCACCCGTGGGCGGCGAGGCGGTCAGCAGCAGAGGGATGACGGATAGCGTCACCAGCAGAAAGTAGCGCCACACCGGAGATGCGGCATTGTGGCGGCCGCCGTAGAGGGCGGGGGTCAGCATGGTCGCGGCCACCACCAGCCAGACTACGCCGGTGGCCATGGGCGTCACCATAAGGGCCGCGGCAATCGGAGCCAGGACGGCCAACCCCGCGGGGATAACTATCCGGTCGGGCGATCGAAACCAACTCATCGCCGCCAGGATTCCAAAGGCGGGATAGATGAACAGGAACAGGGAGTGTACAAAAGGCGTCAAGACGATCTCGCGACCATAGAGATTGGCTGTGTTATCGGCAAACAAGCCCACCTCAGGCGCGGCCAGCCAGAGAAGCAGGGTCAGCAGGACGGCCGTCACGATGCCGATAACGGCCGTGACGCGCTGCCACCTGCGCAGAACGAGGGCGACGGCCGCCGCCGCGATCGGCACCACAAGCATGACGATAGGGAAGCCGGTTTCCATATCAGTCCAGCGCCTCAACGGCCGCGCCTGCCGGCAGGAAATGTGCCTGCGCCAGATAACCGATGACCAGAGCCACGGCCAACTGAATGATAATGAGGGTGACGGTCATGGCCAGCGATTGGTCGAGGAAGCCGTAAAAGAGCGAGAAGCCGCTCAGCAGGAGGAGCAAGCCAATACCGGCGGGCAGCGGCTCGGTCGTCGTCGACAATCCCACCAGACCCATAGCCGCCAGTCCGATGATCGCCGGGCGGATATGGGCCAGGTCTTCCGGGACGACGCCGGGCAGAAAAGCGGCCGATGGCCCCGTCAGAAAATCCGGCCATAATGCCGCAGCCAGGACGAGCACGGCCAATCCCAATCGCAACAGGTGGCGGTCGGTGATATGGAGACGTCCCGGTTTTAGGCGGTGAGGTTGAGGCGCATCCTCAGCCGGCGATCCGGTCGGTGGCCGGCCCCAGTTAACCTGTCGGGCCGTCACCAGCATCATGAGGGTGATGAACAGCCCGGCCAGGACATGAACCACGGCCAGTCGCGGATCGAGCATGTCGACGAACAACAGCCCGACGATGAGATAGTGGATGAGCAGCGCCGGAAGGGTCAGGCGTGCGTCCCACAGGGCGACGGCCGCGAAAGCCGCCACCAGGACGATGGTCACCGACGGCGCCCCACGCAGGAAAGCCAGGCGGTCGAGAAGGTCGAAGATAGTCGGAATACCCATAATGTAATCAGGCCAGCCAGAGCAGCAGCAAAACCAACCCCAGCAGCCATAGCAGGCCAAACTCGCCTTCGAGAATTGCGGCGGCGTCGGCAATTGCGTCGGCCGTTACCCGACCCAAATGGCGCAGACGATCCGAAAGTGCTTCTGACGGTCGAGCGTTGGAAAGTCTCTCGCCTGGTCGACCATCCAGCGTTCGTAATCCGGGGACGAAAAGTCCGAGTAGCACGCCCAGGATAGGTGGCAAGATGATAACTATCCAGGTGATGATGCTCACGCCGAAGCTCGCGAGACTGAACTGCAACAACCCGAGGATAGGCAAGAGCAGGCTCATGCCACGCAGCCAAGCCTCGCGGCCGGAGACGAATTCTTTCATTATCGCTCGGATGGTCAGAAAGATGGCCGCAAGCCACAGGCTTAGCAGGACAACCAATGCCGTGACCAGCGCCCAGTTGCTCACCGCCTGCCAGACCTCATGGAGCGAAGACAGGGCGACAAATCCGGCGGTCAGTGGCAGACCAGCGACGGCGGCATAGATGACAATGGAACCGATCAGGCCCGGCGATAGTCGGGAATAGCGTGCCGCGCCGGGAGTCGCGACCGATGGCTGAGCGACGAAAAGCGTGGCGATGATAGTCAGGATGGCGGGAGTGAATACCGCCAGCCGCACGGCCGACAGCATTGCATCGTCCGTGGCCCAGACGGCGGCAATGAGCACAATCCCCGACAGGGCTGGACTGAGCGCTTTGACAAGGCGATCGACAGAGAAATGCCATGCTTGTGTCAGACCAATGATGAAACTTAAGAAAGCGAATACAGTGATCGCAATCATCTCAAGGTCTGTGGGAAGACTTGAACTCAAACCGGCGGCCAGCACGGCCGCGCCGGCGATGACAGGCAGGCTGTCCGTCATGAGGTTGAGGGTCACGTCCCCGGATACGCCTCGTCGCCAGCTGCCGAATGGCCAAACCCCCAGCAGCATCGCCGCCGATGCTGTTGAAAGAAGCAGCTGTGCCGCCGGCCAGCCGGCCGCCAGCCATAACGGGAACAGAGAGATGAACGGCCAGAATGCGTGCCATGTTCCACCGGTATCCGCTTGTCCCTCAGATCGTCGGACCGCGAACCACACCAGGGTGAAAAAGGCGATGGCCAGCACGCGCGAGCGGTCGTCGGCCGCCCAGACGATGGGTAGCACGGCGGCGGCCAACCCCAGAAGCCACGCCGGGCGAGTTCCCATGCCCATCGGGCTGTCGTCGCGCAGGACGGCATATACAACGGCCGCGAGCAATAACAGCAGGACGATCCCGGTCAGGCTCCAGGCCGTTTGGCCCACGGCCCATTGCCGCCCGAAAAGTGACGAGGCGGAGACGACCGAATTGGGCTGAAAGAAGAACCAGAGAGCGAAGGCCAGCAGGGTGGCGATCAGGGAAGTCGCCAAAAGGATCGGGTTTCGCCGCTCGGCCAGGTAACAAATGCCTGCGGCGATGATCAGGATGACCCAGAGAACGGCATAGGGTGCGAATGACATCGAAGGCCGATTTTAGGCCCGAAGCGCCTGGCAGGCAAAGCGACTTCAGGAAAGCATAAGATTCAAGCGGCGCGAGGATGAGGCCCGGTGCAGCCTAGTTCGGGCTGTGGATCGTGCCCAATTCAGGCGGGGGGCTAGACCGAACCAGTCGTGGAGCGGTTTCCACGCGCCGTATCGCGCTGAGGATGGACGGCAAGGCCCGGCGCGTCGCCTCCTCCCCCAGGGCGATCAGTTGCGCATATTCGGAGAACTTGAAGTAGGACATCCTCTTCATCTCAGGCACGATGAGGCAATCGCATTCATCGCTGCCGTTGCCGGCATTTCTGATCAGGGTTTCGATGGCGGCGATCCCCAAGCTGAAGGGGCCGAGACGGGGGCGCAGGGCGGGCATGAAGATATCGACGCCAATCACATAGTCGGCGCCCAGGAGTCGGGCCACATCGGCGGGGATGTTGTCGGTGATACCGCCGTCAACCAGAATACGGTCACCGATCTCCACCGGCGGGACGAAGCCGGGCACGGAGCAACTGGCCCGGACGGCGGTGGTCAGGCGGCCCTTTTGCAGCACAACGCGCTTGCCGGTGTTCAGATCGCTGGCCACTGCCGCAAAGGGGATGGCCAGATCCTCTACCTCAAACTCGCCGACGTTATCGATGAACCAATTTTCGAGTTGCTTGAAGGTGACGAGTCCGCCGGCCGAGAAGAAGGGGCGGGAGACTTGCCACCAGCCGGTGCGGGCGGCGATGTTCCGCAGCTCGTCGACCTCCAGGCCGGCACAGTAGGAAGCCCCAATCAAGGCGCCGATACTGGTTCCGGCGATGCAGTCGATGGGCACGCCGGCTCGCTCCAGCTCGGAGAGGACGCCGACGTGGGCGATCCCGCGGGCCACTCCGCCACCCAGCGCCAAGCCTATCTTCAGCCGCCCGTTATTACTGTTCATGGCACAATATGTATTGTCAGAAGGTGCGATCAACGACCCGATGAGGTCGTGAACTTATTGCGACTGCAAATCTATTGCGACCGAATTCTTATTGCGGCCAATCCGTATCCACTTTCATCGCCGCGGCCACCAGCTCGGTCGCCGCCTTGGGCGCCTTGAGCACGGTCATCATATTGCCCTTGAGCTTGAGTTGGCCGGACATGATGCCGCGGATCGGGTCGATCTTCTTCTCCATGACCTTGCGCCAGGTGTCGATGCTGGCGCTCAATTCGAAGGCGACCTTTTTGGAGGCAGGATCCTCGACGACATAGGCGTCGCGGGCCTTGCCGTGCCAGAGGTCCAGGTACAAATAGGTATCCTTTGGGACGCCTGCGCCGGCGGTGGTGATGAAGTAGAAATCCCCTTCCCATTTCGAGGCGGCTTTGGCATAAGCATCGCTGTTGTTCACGGCGTCCATCAATGCCTTGCCCCATTCGTCGGTTGCAAACTTAATCCCCATCTTGATTGCCTCCCAAATTTCGCCATCAGTACGATTTATTGCTTGTAAGATAGCATATCCGGCTCGATGCGGCCACTTTACACTCTAAACCAGGGCTTGGCGATGATCGACCTAAAAGGTGACGGCGGTCGCGAATCATGGCCTAGCGCCCTTTGAAATCTGGCGGCCGTCGAGTCATGAACGCTTGCGCGCCTTCCAGGAAATCCTCGGTGGCGAACAACTGACTTTGGGCCCAGCCCTCCAGCATCAGGCCGCGGTCGATATCGGCCAGCCCGTCGATGACGCGCTTGGCCATGCCTACGGCCAGGGGCGCGGCCTGGGCGATCTCGGCCGCCAGCGCCTCGCCTTTGGCAGCAAGCTCCTCGCGGGGCACGACATAATTGACGATCCCCCACTTCTCGGCGGTCAAGGCGTCCAGGCGACGGCCGGTGAAGATCAATTCCTTGGCGCGCGCCGGACCGACAAGCCGCGTCAATCGGGTCGTGCCGCCCACGTCGGGGATGATGCCCAGCAATGTCTCCGGCAGGCCCAACGCCGTGTTCTCAGCGGCGATCCGCAGGTCGCAGGCCAGCGCCAGCTCGAAGGCCAGGCCCAGGCAGTGGCCGTGCAGCAAGGCGATCGTCGGTATTTCCAGCCGCTCCAGCCGGGTCAATACTCCCTGGAACTCATCGGTGATGGAGCGCATCCGCTGTTGCCAGTGAGGGCCGTGGGTTTGCGCCAGCCCCAGCAGGGCGGAGACGTCGATACCCGCTGAAAAGCTCTCGCCCTCGCCGCGGATGAGGACGGCGCGGATTCCCGGCGTGCGATTGGCGGCCGTGATGGCGTCGTCAAACGCCTTAAATAGCTCCAGACTGATGGCGTTGCGCTTTTCCGGCCGGTTAAGAGCGATCTCGAACAGACCGTCGCGCTGCTGTGTGGTGACCAACTCGCTCATGGCTACCTCCCTTGTCAAATAAAAAAAGACCGCGGTTTCAGCCGATTGTGCCACAGGGGCGACAATCAGTCGAAATCGCGGTCTGTTGATTGACCTCGATGCGCGCCGGGTGCGATCGATATCTCGACGGCTACTCCAGTCGGTAGCTGAACGGCGCGAACGCCACCGGGATCAGCTTGATGTGTTGCGCGGCAAAGGGGATGCCGATGATCGTGATCGCCAGCACGCCGGCACTGATCAGATGGGCCAGGGCGATCTCCCAGCCGAACAACAGGATCCAAATGATGTTGAGCATCAGCGACAGGCAGCCTTCGCCTCGCGCGGTTGGGATGATTGTCTTGCCGAACGGGGTCAGCGTGGCGACGCCCAGTTGCATGGCTTTCACGCCGAACGGAATGCCGATGATGGTGAGGCAAAGCAGGAAGCCGCCCAGGATGTAGCCCACGCCGGCGATCAGCCCGCCAAAGATTAACCAGATGATATTACCTAAAAAACTCATTGCTCCTCTATTGGCCGGATAAACTGTTGCTTGATGGTGTCGTTATCCGGCATCAATACTCATTACGCAGGAGACAGGATTAAGTTTCCTGGTTCCGACGGTCAACCGGTTTCGCCCAATCAGATCGATGGACTATAATGCCCGGACGCGGCCGTGGGGCGATGATAGGGATGGTGACCATGAGCCAAGCCGAATATCGCCCGAGCGACCCGAGGAGTGATGTATGACCAACCGATTGGCCGGTGAGACTAGCCCCTATTTGCGCCAGCATGCCGAAAACCCGGTCGACTGGTACCCGTGGGGCGAAGAGGCGCTGCAACGCGCCCGCGACGAAGACAAGCCCATCCTGCTGAGCATCGGCTATGCCGCTTGTCACTGGTGTCATGTCATGGCCCATGAATCTTTCGAAGATCCGGCGACGGCCGAGATCATGAATCGATATTATGTCAATATAAAGGTCGATCGCGAGGAGCGGCCCGACCTCGACAGCATCTACATGAGCGCGGTGCAGGCGATGACCGGCCAGGGCGGTTGGCCGATGACGGTGATAGCGACGCCTGACGGACGGCCGTTCTTTGGTGGAACTTACTATCCGCCCGTTCCGCGCCACGGCATGCCCGCCTTCAAGCAGGTGTTGCTGGCGGTGGCTGACGCCTGGAGCAAGCGGCGCGAGGAGATCGAGCGCAGCGCCGGGGAGATCGCCGTCCATCTGCAAGAAATCTCATCGGCCGAGGCATTTGGTGGCGGCGGCGTCCTGAACGCCGATCTGATTGACCGGGCGCTCGACGGGCTGCTGCACACGTTCGACGCCAAGTTGGGCGGCTTCGGCCAGGCCCCCAAGTTCCCGCCGTCGATGACGCTGGAGTTTCTGTTGCGCGTGCATGCGCAGCGGGGCGACGCGATGGCCCTGCGTATGGTGGAGTACACGCTGACCATGATGGCTCGCGGCGGCCTCTACGACCAGATCGGCGGCGGCTTTGCGCGCTATTCGACCGACGACCGCTGGCTGGTTCCCCATTTTGAAAAGATGCTCTATGACAATGCCTTGCTGGCGCGGGTTTACCTCCATGCCTGGCAGGTGACGGGCAAGCCGCTCTACCGGCGCATTGTGGAAGAGACGCTGGACTTCGTTGTCCGCGAGATGCGCCACGAGTCGGGCGGATTCTACAGCAGCTACGACGCCGACAGCGAGGGCGAGGAGGGCAAGTTCTACGTTTGGTCGGCGGCCGAGATTCGCGCTGCCCTAGGCCCCGACGCCGACCTGTTCATGGTTGCCTATGACGTCAGTGATCGAGGCAACTGGGAAGGCCGCAACATCCTGAACCGCCCGCGCGACCCGGCCGAGGTCGCCGCCTTGTACGAGCTGGATGAGGCCGAGCTGGAGCGACGTCTGGCGGCGAATCGACAGACTCTCTATGCTGTGCGCGCCAGCCGCATTTGGCCAGGGCTGGATGACAAGGTGCTGACCGCCTGGAACGGTCTGATGCTGGCCGCCTTTGCCGAAGCCGGGCGAGCGCTGAATCGGCCCGACTACACCGAAATCGCCACCCGGAACGCCGAATTTCTGTGGGCGAATCTGCGACAGGACGACGGCCGCCTGCTGCGCTCGTGGAAGGCGGGGGCGGGGGCGCGTTACAACGGCTATCTGGAGGATTACGCTTTCCTGGCCGGCGGCTTGCTGGCCCTCTACCGGACGACGTTTGAGCCGCGCTGGTTTGTCTGGGCGCGGGAACTGGCCGACCGGATGATGATCCACTTCAGTGACGGCGCCGGGGGCGGCTTCTATGACACCTCCGACGACCATGAAACGTTGCTCCACCGACCCAAGGATTTGCAGGACAACGCCACGCCCAGCGGCAACAGCATGGCGGCGCAGGTGTTGCTACTGATGGGCCTCTACACCGGCGAGGGCGGCTATTGGGACACGGCCGAAGCGATGGTCGCGGCCCTCAGCGACCCGATGGCTCGCTATCCCGGCGCGTTCTCGCAATGGCTTGCCGCGGCGACGCTCATCCTGGGGCAACCACAGGAGGTGGCCATTGCCGGGAACCCCGGCGCGGCCGACACTCAGGCGCTGCTGGATGTGGTGAACGGCCGCTATCGGCCCGATCTGGTTGTGGCTGTGGGCGATGACGCGGCCGCCGGGATTATCCCGCTGCTTGCCGACCGGCCGCGCATTGACGGCCGGGCGACAGCCTACGTGTGTCGCCGGTTTGTCTGCCGTTTGCCGGTGAACGAGCCGGGGGCGCTGGCAGAGCAACTCGACGGCGCGGCCGCCGGTTGACTGTTGCGCCAACCCAATCAGCGGCGGCCGAAGAAGCGCTCCCGTAATACTCGAGCCAGAAAAACGGGATTGCCGACCAGGTAACGTTGCCAGAGTCGGCCCGGTTCAATGACGAGCCTGCCTAGCCATTCCAGGCCATTGTTGGTCATCCAGGTTGGTGCACGTCTGAGATTACCCGACAAATACTCAAACACTGCGCCACCGGTCAGGGCAATGTTGGCGTCAATGCGACCCCAGTTATCATGCAACCATCGCTCCTGTACCGGCATACCCATGCCGACAACGAGGATGTTTGGCCGTTTCTCGTTGATTTCGCGTATTACTGCCTCGTTCTCGGGATGCCCGGTCTCTTTCTCAAAGTAGCCATCGCGGGTGCCGATAATCTTCAGTTTAGGGATTCGCTCCTGCATGCGCTCGGCTGCTCGTTGGGCGACGCCCGGCCCGGCACCCAGGAAGTAGAGTGTGTAGCCGTGCTCGGCGGCAAATTCGCCTAATTGCCACATCCAGTCGGCATAGGTGATGCGTTCCGGGATATGATGACCCAACAGGCGTGCGCCCAGGATGACGCCGGCCCCGTCACAAAAGACGATCTCAGCATCGTTCAGCGCATCCTGAAGCCAGGGGTTTTGGGCGGCAAGGTTAAGGCCGTGCACATTAACGTTCAGGACTTGCGCCCGTTTACCTTCTTCGATCAGGTCAGCCAATTGTGCGTGAAGTTCCGCCACGGTAAGGGGATGAACTTGCACGCCGAGGATGTTAATAGGAGTTTTTGCCATTCTTTACCTGGTTGAGCCGATAGATGAGGTATGATCATCTTGTCTATGAAGCCATCGGCGGCGCCAGACTCTCTTTGGCCGTGATAACCATCCCCCAGAAGATCCACACGATAAACATTAGAGACTGATCCCACCACCACGAGTCGGCTAACTCGCGGATATTGAACGCCAGAAATGATGTAGCTACGACGATCCAAAACGAGGCCAAGAAACGATCGTTGTGTTTTTCTCTCATGCCCCGGATCGCCTGTTTCCATAGAGAAAGCCAAAGCATAATGTAAAGGATCATGCCGACGATTCCGTGTTGGAAGAACATCCCCAAGAGGCTGCTGTGTGTCCCGGCCGAGTAGGCGTTTGAGGTACCGGTAATTCGGACAGGCACCCCCCACCCGGCGATTGGATGCACCGGTAAGAGTCGCAAAGTTACAACGTAGATATTGAGGCGCTCGATAAAGCTTGCTGGCCGCAAGTCGATGAAAAAACCTTCGAAAGCGTTATAGATCGGTTTCTGAAGAAGATATACCAGAAGAAGAATTATGCCCGTGATGGCTAAGGCTAGCCCAATGGTTAAGAGAAGATACCTCTTGCGCAGGATGCCGGCGTGGAGCGCCCAATAAAAAAGGATGGCGACTGCGAGAGCTACATAGGCGATTCGTGATTCTGTGAAAATCAGACATAGAAGCAAGCCGATAGTTATCGCTGTCAATAGGGAACGATAGAGGCCACTGGAAACTTTTGCCTGCCAATAAGAGAACGGTATGAGAATAAGGCAGAGCATGCTGAGCGAACTGAAAGTTAATGAGAATCCCCGGATCCGGAATGGCAATAGCCCCTCTTGTTCGATCGAAAGATCGCCGAAGGAACGAATTGCAATCGATTTAAAGAAGACGGATGATTCCACCAACGATGACGGCAGGATCAGGCCGAACGCCGATGTGAAGCTTCCCCGCCAGATCCCTGACAGATATATAGCCCCTGCCATAGCCATGTAGGCAGCCATTATGATCAATGCTATTACCAGATTCTGCCAATCAGCGCGGGTTTTCACGCAGTTGATAACCAGGATGAGAAAGATGGCTTGAGACCAGATCGTGGCTATGTCTTTGAGGAAAATATCCAAATAATTCCGATCAAGCCACAAGAGTGGCGCAAACCACCAGATAGCCAGCGCCAAGGCGAATAAGCCGGTCGTATTAATCCGAACTTGCCAGTTAGATCTGAGAAGAAAGCGTATTAGCTCGAAGATTAGAAAGAACGGCAGAAGGATTTGTTCGATTCCCAACACCCACCAGAGTGGCCATAGTAGAGCGTAATACAATATGTTCCGAACGAAAGATGTGGTTACGAAAGGCACACGTATCCGGATCGGATCTGCCTGGTTGGCGAGTGGCGAAATTGTCGTTCCCATGACCTATCTGTTTTCCAGCGTCGAATGGTTTCTGATTTCCAGACCTAATGGATGAAGGGCCGTGATTCAGGATTTCTCTGCCAGGATTGTTTGAATAAAGCGGTCGATCTTTTGCGCCCGTCGTTCATAGCTATATTCTTCAGCGAGTGCGATTCGTCGATAACGCAATCCGGGATCTTCTTCGGCAGCGACGGCTATGGCCCCCAGAAAGGCTTCCGGCTCCTCGCGAATGTAGAACAACTCCTCATAATCGTAAAGGGTCTTCAACCCGCAGGCAACGATCGGCTTGCCTGTGGCCAGACATTCAAAAAGCTTTGCCGGCATTACACTGTCGTTGTGAGGTGAATGAACATAGGGCAACAAAAGGACGTCGGCATCACGTAGTAAATCCGGTAGCTCTTCCAGTGATACGGGGCCAATGATCTCAGTTTCATCGGAAAATCCATCCAATGTAACGCGAATCGGTCCAATCAACCGCAATGGGTAACGATGGCTGACTTTGCGCAATATATCTATATCAGTACTGATGCCGATCGAGCCGAAATAAACACACAATGGCCGGTCCGGGACAGAACTGTTTTCTATTCTTGCTTTTGCGAAATGACTGAAATTGACCCCGTGCGGTAATCTGATGGTTTTATTAGACAGGCGACGGGTCCGGTCAAAATTTACTGGAGAGTCTGCCCAAACCATATCGACCTTCGCGATCAGATCGGGTTCGATGGCCTGGTCAGGTGCATATGGATCGTTTGTCCAGTCATTGACACAATGATAAATCGCTGCATCAGGCTGAAGCGTGTCCATGAGAGTCAATGACGCCGAAATCGGCAGATAATTGATTATTGTGAGCGGCCGTATTACTTTCCGGGTTAAATTTCTGGCTATGCCGGGAATGAATAGTCGCCGGTTTAAAGCCTGCATCACCGGCCCAACGTCGGGCAGAAGACGAGGTGTTATCAGTTCTATCTCGGATGGCAGGACCTGTTTCACCTCCCCCGATGCGACACTGTTAGCGGTTAGTCTGCCGATTACTCGGTTGAATTCGTGAAGAGAGGGCCAGCGCTTGGGAATAGGTTCAACGTAAAGAACCCGATACCCATGCTGGGCTAACCCAACCGCCATATTATGTTGGCTTTGCCAAGTGAAGTGCCAGTGAACCATGGCGATTATGATTGCTGTTCCTTTCATCTGAATGCGTTCCTGATGCATAGGTTATTCATCCCTCACGGGAGACCTGGATTATTGAAAACTGCAACGCCAAAGCGGTGGTCATGTTACGGTATCGATCAAGTCTCAGCGAGCAGCGGTGAATGTTGCTGCTCGTCGATCTATGGATAATAGATGCACGTGATGTAATGGGTCTTCTGGATGACAAACTCAATGGGATTGAGATTGTACGGTTTTTCATCGTTGTAACCAGTGTAGAAGGTCGGCGATCCGATTGGCCTCGGGTAGACGGAATACCCAAGCAGCAACAACGGTCAAGAACAGGCTGGTGATGCTACCTATAATGACCGTGAACCAGGCGGCCGATGCCAACTGATCGGTTTGCGCCTCAATAATATAGACGATGAGCATTGTGCCAGTTAAGGCAATGAGGGCGGACGCTGCCAATCGCAATATTTCATCAATTGGCCACGAGATAGTGTCCGCGCCATCCATTGCCTTGGTGTAAAACCAATACGCACTGGCGATCAATGCCAGAACATTCGCGATGCCGAAGGCCGGCAGTCCAATGCCTAATAATATAAGGATTATTTCCCCACCAACCAGGATCAAACTTAGAAGGATCGAGTTGAGCAGAAGAACACGGCTCATGGTTTTGGCGTAGGCCAGGGCATTGGGAACGCGGCTGAAAGCGAGAACAGGGATCGCCAAGGCGTAGAAACGCAAGGTAGTGGCGACAAGTTGGGTCGATTCGGCGGTAAAGCGCCCGCGCTCGAATACAATGGTAATTAAGGGGGTGGGTAATACGGCCAAGATAATCGTGATAGGAATTGATATCAGAAGCAACAAACGAATGTCGCGACGCCAATTGGCCGTTGCTCTAGCGGTGTAGGATTGAATTGTAGAGATGACGAAACCGCGGAAGATGAACCGCTCCATCGTGGATATGATGCGGTTGGCGTATGAAACAGCTGTCAATGAGCCAGGCCCAAGGTAGGAGGCAATGGCGCGCTCGGCTGTACCGGCAAAAATCCGGATTAGCTGGCCTATTAACGGTAACCCAACTACTTGACCCATATGAACGAGCTTGTTGGTTGGAGGCCAGGCCCACCTTAACCGTTGCCCAATTGCGGCGAGCCCGACGAAGCCTAATAACGTCTCAATGCCTGCCCCACATACAAGCCCGTAGGCGATGAGTCTGATGTTTTGTTCGCGCCCTGAGACAAGGATAAACATTATGGAGACGATCACCCCTATCACACGAGCGGCCGATGGGAAGGCGTTCTTCCCCAAACGATAGTAGATAGCTCGCTGCGTCTCGGCGAGCGCCAACAAAGCCACAAGCCATGAAAGGATAGCTGCCAAAGGGGTCCCCTCCAGCCATGTTTCAGCGCCCGCGCCCGGAACACTCAGCGGGAACCACCATTGACTTGTCAGAGACATGAGTAATGCCAGCCCGAAAGAGGCTAATCCAATGACCGTGATAGCGTAGGAATAAGATGCCTCATCGTCCTCTGATTCGGCAAATAAGCCCATAAATGAATTTGTCAGACTCTGGAACGCTCCACGGCCGAGGGTCATCGGCAAGGTCCAGGCGGCATACAAACTATCTGAGCGGATACCCACCCCTAGCGCGGCTGCCAGCGCCACATCGAGGAGAAAATTTGAGCCGCCCTCTATTACAAATAATCCGTTGAGCAGTAAAGAGCGCCTGAGAAAGGGTGAAGAAGTTGTCATCTATAAGGGAGGGCCGGATCAGATAGGCCGATTGAAGGTTTACGGGTTATCTCTTAACCATTGGGTCGCGATATGATCGTTTGGATCGATAGACAGCACCTTCTCGAAGTACCTCCGCGCTTCTTCGGGTTGTCCCAAATCAACCAGATCGAGGGCGAACTGACGATAGGCCCATTTGGTATTGGGATCGATATCGATAGCAGCCAGATAATACCGTTTCGCCGTTGCTGCATCCTTGTTAACCTGCCATGCCAATTCGGCACGACGGAACGTACTCCAATAGTGCTGGGGGAGGTTGTCTGCGGCAATAGTGTATTCAGCTAAGGCCTCTCTTTCCCGTCCCAGATTCCGTAGCGCCTCGCCAAGCAGGAAGTGCGCCTGATACCGATTTGGTGCAAACAAAAAATTATCTTCCGCGATAGCCCGCTCAGCGTAGGCGCGAACAAGCTCCCAATCAGAGGATTCGCCCATGTACACGTGGATCTGACCTAATTGATAGATAAGATCACTGCTATTGGCTGTAGCTTTCAGTCCGGTTCCGAAAGCAGTAGCTGCTCCGTTCAGATCCCCTCTTTGCTGATAGATGGTGCCAATCCTCAGCCAGGCTTCAACCATATCCGGTGCGACGGCCACAGTGCGTTGAAACCAGGCAAGCGCCTGAGCATCGTCTCCGGCTTTTTCGGCCTGGACTCCATACTTGAATAACTCGGCCGCTATCCCGGCTGAATTGTGCCATGCTGCCAGCGCCGCATCTTCATCCCCTTGTTCCAGCAGTAGATAGCCCATAGTGCGCCAGATCGAATTGTTGTCGGGATTGAGGGCTGCCGCTCGTTCGAGTGAATCGATGCTTTGTTGCATCAAACCGGGATCGAAAATGCCCGCTTCATGACTGGCCCTGAAATGATTGAGCGCCAGGAAGCCGCGATTCGTGGCCCAGACGCCTCTTAGCTCGGTGATGTTCAGCGCAACCCAGAGGATGAAAACCCCGATGGCGACGATCAGCAGGGAAAACCTACACTTCGCCGGATGAATCGCCATAGGTTGAATTTGGATCACTCAATAGATTAGACCGCTGTGTCGCATGGCTGGAAGATCTCCGCCAGGTGACGAGAATGATCGAGGCGATGCTGATCAACAGCCCGGCTACAGCGGCGACAGCCGCCGTCACAACCAGGCTTGACCGATCGTATTCCTCCGGCACGGCCGCTACACTGGCGATCCGCAAGCTGCTGCCGCTGTCCTGCGACTGAATCCGCACCTCGTCGATTTTGCGAGCCAGGGTCACGGCCGTTTCCGCGGCCACGTCGCGTTGGCGAATCAGTTCATCGTAGCGATTGGCGATGGATTGCTGCTCGCGCTGCAAACTGAAGAAGCTCGATTCAAGCTCCAGTAGTTTGACGTCGATCGTCGCCAGGCGCGCCTCGACCGTCTGGGACAGAGCGCCAAGCAAGGCTAATTGTTCCGACCGCGTGCCGGTGGTCAGGTCGAACTCCGGGTTGGCCTGCAACTGGACAGATGCAGACGAGGATTGGGCGATGCCGACAGTCGGCGAAATGACAGGAGTCTCGTGGATGTAGGCGTTTTGTTGCAGGGTCAGAGCCGTCAACTGATCGGCAAAAGTGATTTTGTCGCCGGAACCGGCCTCTATCTGTGCGCTCAGTGTCTCGATATCCTCCAGCAGCAAGCCGAGTCGCCGCTGGTCGGCCAGGTAGGTAGCTTGCTGTTGGCCCAGCGAGAATAGCTGGTTCTCGATAATGACCATGCGATTGCCGGATTGAAAATCGACCAGGGCTTGCTCGATTCCCTGCAACTCGGCGATCGTATCGACCCTTAGGCCACCATAGAATGTGACCTGCCCGCTCTGGCCGAGATACATCTCATCCACTGTCTTGATGAAAGCGTTGGCCCAGACATTAGCCAATTCAGCGGCCGTCTGAGAATCTTTATATCTGACGGACAGGCGCAACAGCCATAAATCGGTCCCTGTATTTACTTCCAGGAGGTCCCGTAAATCGGGCAATGTTGCGATGTCTCCGCCCGACAACTCATTTGCTCGGGCCAGCACAACGGATAACACGCTGTCACTGGAAGCCAGCTCCGAATAAGCTGCCTTGAAGCCATCCAGATCGAGCGTGGGTGTAATGCGCGAGTCAAACTGCATACGTACAGCCGGGTCGACAGCCGCGACCAGCGCGGTCGCGCGATAATTTAATGAAGAAAAATGAAGGAGCGTCGCGATGAGTATGCCAGCGATGACGGCTCCCAGAATGACTCGCCACCGTCGAACAAGCGCGTCGACATAGGGGCGGAGGTCAATCGTTTCGTCCATAATGCCTCCCAAGGCTGGATTTAATTAACCCAACGATCTTACTTGAGGGTCACTATTCGGGCAACCTTGAGACCCGCGGCCGATGAGCAACGCGCCGCTTTACCGAGGTCGAAGCGAATCGGGGCAACTGGCCGGCAGGCCGTTGTCAACCAGGACATCGGGGTAAAACCGCTGGGCGTGGTGGAAGATGTCGGCCAGCGACAGAGTCTTCCACACCGGCCCCTTGAGGCTCAGCAGGTCGCTGCCGATGGCTTTGGTCAACCGAATCTCCCCCAGCAACAGGCAATGCAACGTATCGGCCGCCAGGTCGACCTCGATAGTGGGCTTCAGGTCGGCTTGACCAAAGAGAAACTTCACCGGCGAGCGACGCGCATCGATCGTGACTGCTGCCTCGGGCGTGGAACAGTTGAAGGTGATCGCCAGCGATGCCTTCAGCAAGGCATCGGCCGCCTTGGGATCATGTGTCTGGATGATCCCGAACAGGGCCTGAAGGCAGGAATAGAGTTGGGCGTCGCTGGTATAAATTGACATAATATCGTTCCTCGACGCTATTCCGGCGATTGGGAGTCTTCGGTCGCGGACAGTCGTTGCTTCCATTGCTCGGCCTGGAACTGGATCGAGTAGGTGATCATGTACCATACCCCCTTCCAGGTGTTGGGGTCCAACAAATCCTCGCGCGTTGCTCCCTGAAACGTGCTCAAGATCTGCTTGGCGAATTCCGGGGTGACGCGGTCCAGTCCCGACTTGCCCAGCCGCCACAGGCGACCCGGCTGGATCGGTTCGGGCACGACCTGATTGATCGTGTCCGACACCTTCTCGCGCATTTGTTCGGCCTGGAACTTGGCCGAATAGGTCATCATGTAGGCCAGACCCTTCCATGTCTCCAGATCGAGCAGATCCTCGGCCGACATTCCCTGCAGGCTGCGCAGCACGTCCATCTGCATTTCGGGAGTCAGCTTTTGGATGTTGTCACGCACCATCGCCAGCAAGCGAGCCGGAGAATAATGAGCATCGTAGGCGCGCGGCTTCTCATCCACCAATTGCTGAAGCTCGGCCACGCGAGCGTTCAGGTCATCTACCATTGCGCGAAGCTGTTCGGCATTTTCCGTCTCCGCTCCGCCGGTGACATCCACTGATACGCCACCCGCGACGTCTTTCACCCCATGCCCGGCCGAAGGAAAAGCGCCCAGCCCCTGATCGGAGAACTTGCGGACGATGTAGTTGACTTGTCCCTCAGTCAATCCAACAGCCGCGGCCGCCTCGGCCCGGCTTCGGCCATCGGCCAGGGCCAGCAGGGCTGAGGCTCGCTGTCCCTCGATGTCCTGTCGCGCGGCGGCGATCTTCTCGATTGCCGCGCGTGTATCGTCCGTCAATAGCGTCTGGTTTGCCGTCATGGTTCCTCCGTGGGTCATTCGATCTGTGCTTCCATTATAGCGAAACTCAACCGGCAGTGTTAACGATTGCGATAAACAAGGCAAGCCGATTATTGAGTAGTTGGTAATCAGTAAATCCTCCGTTCGCAGTTTGACATCCCCGACCCCCATATGATACTATTCCTTATAATGCGCTGCGTCATGGCGCGTTCGTCTGCGCTTACTTTGTCGCCGATGAGCGACGCGCATCACCTCCGGCCCGTCATCTGAATCGTAACCGAACAGGAGCATTCCTAATGAAGGATGAGATCGAAATTACGGAAGAGACACCCGAATCGGCCAACACATTGCTCGGCGGATTGCGGCGTGTTCTCATGGCTGCTATCGGCGCCGTAGCCCTCACCCAGGAGCAGATCGAAGACTTCGTCGGCAAGCTGGTGGAACGCGGCGAGATCGCCGACGGCGATGCCCGCAATCTCCTCGTCGATGTATTCGACCGGCGCAAGAAGATCGTCCAGGGCGGTGCGAAAAGAGCCGAGGAAAGCGTCGACAAGAGCATCGAGACTATCCTGACGCGGATGAATATCCCGACGACGACCGAAATCGACGCGCTAAGCGAAAAAATCACGGAGTTGAGCAACAAGATGGACCAACTCAATCACAACCGTTAACAACCGGCTCGCCGGGCCATCGTTGGTTTTGGCGTCCCTGCCTGTCAGACATATAATGGGCTATCGCCCGATTCGGTAAACCGGACCTATTCTATGCCTGTTATCAAAAGATATCCCAATCGAAAGCTGTACGATACAGATGCCAAACGATATATCACCCTGAACGAGATCGCCACGATCATTCGCGCCGGTGGCGAGGTCGTGGTGATGGACCACGCCACGGATGAAGACCTGACGGCCGTCGTCCTGACCCAGATTATCTTTGAGCAAGAGAAGCAACAAAAGGGTTTCTTGCCCAAATCAGTCCTGACCAATCTGGTGCGGGCCGGGGGTGACACGATCGGGAGCTTGCGTCGCGGGCTTAATTTGCCGTTGGATCTCTGGCGCCATGTAGATGAAGAGATCGACCGGCGGGTTCAACTACTTATCAGCAAGGGGGACTTGGCTCGGGAAGAGGGCGCCCGTCTGCGGGAAAAATTACTATCGCCGATCTTTTCTCCGCCCGAAGCCACGGCTCCTGACCAGGCGGAACTGGAGAAATTATTGTCGGCTCGCGGCGTGCCGACCCGAGATGAACTGGAGCGCGTCTACGCCCAGCTTGAGGCATTGTCGATAAAACTGGATGACGTGATTGCGCAAGGGGAGGCCGGGGGGCCACAATCCTAGTCGCTGCCACATCCTGCATTCGGCTCGATACCTATTACCATACTATCGTATCGTCAGATGATCACGCTCAACGGTACCATACAGCGTCGCTTTCATTTCCCTGCCGATCCTGTCACGACTCTCATTTACTTTAGTAATCTGAGTCGGGTGACGTATTTGCTGCCCCATATCAGTGTCATCGATACCTATGACGAAGATAAGGTCCGCATCCGCTATCAGACTGTCGAGCTGGGTGCGTACACGATCAATATCTATTGCGACCTGAAAAGCACTACCGATATCGAGAAGCAGGAGATCATCATCGCGCCGCTGGAAGATTGTGAGTGGGTCGAGTCGTCGGCCACGCTGAACGCCACCACCGGCTATGGCTATTACTCCAGTTCGGCCCGGCTGATCCCGGAGGAAGACGGGACAGGTATAGATTATCACTTCCAGTTTCAATCGAAACTGCCGCGGCCGCGCGGCTTGCGCATGATGCCCAAGCGCGTTGTCGATCGCATCGCCCAAAGCATATCGTTGGGTCGGGTCGAGGAAATCGCCGAAGGCTTTATGAAAAACGCGATCGATGCCTTTGACGACTGGCGAGCGGCTCAGATCGATGATTTGGTCGACCAATGGATGGCCACCCGCTAACGAGGATCTGTCGAGATGAATCGTGTCGGCAGGGATGAAAGAGGGAACCGGGAATGAAAATCGAAGGACGACGAACCTTTGCCACCGGCCCGGAAACCTTGTGGTCTCTTCTGCAAAATCCGGACGTGCTCAAGCGGGTCTTGCCGGACTGCGATATGCTGGAAGCCGTCGCCCCTGATGAATTCCAGCTGACCCTCAATACGCGCATCGGCCGGGACATCGAGCAACTTACCGGCGTGATGCACCTTGACCGGGCTACGCCCTGTCAGGGGTTTGACTTTGAGACGCAAAGCGAAAACCGGCCCGGCTATCTTTATGCCCGCGGTCATGTATCCCTCGAACCGGAGGGAGCCGGCGCCACCACGCTCATCTACGAGGCCGAAATCGAGCCGCGCGGACATTTCGCCCGAATATCTCCTCGTCTGATGCAAACTACCATGAATGCCATCGCACGCCGCAGCCTTGAAGCCCTCGAGTTTGAGGTAGCGTTGCGCACCGGCACCTTCACGACCGCTTTGACCTCGCCTGCCGCCGTCATTGCGGCCCGTTCGACCGAGATCTATGATCTTGTGTCCTTCTTTCGTCGCTTGCTGACTATCGCCATCGCACTCCTGGGCATCGTCCTTATCGTGCGCGGCCTCGGCCGCCGGCGAGCGCAACCGGTTGCCGGGCAAGATATCGGGGTACCAGTACGAATCCCGGACGAGTTGCCGATCCTATCCCCTGATGCTCCGGTGTGGAGCCGGGTCTGAACCGGTCGTGAGCGACAATAGCGAGCGCGCCACGATCGAATACCGGCCGCGACCGGAGGACCCCATCGGGGTGATGGACTCCGGCGTCGGAGGGCTTTCGGTGTTGCGCCATCTTCGCCAGTTGTTGCCGTCCGAATCGACCCTCTATTTCGCCGATCAGCATCATATCCCCTATGGCCCTCGGCCACCTGAGCAGGTGCGCGACTTCACGGCCGTGATCACCCACTTTCTCCTGCGACACAAGGCAAAGCTGATCGTGGTGGCTTGTAACACGGCTACGGCCGCCGCGCTCGATTATTTGCGCCAAACGTTCCCGGCCGTGCCCTTCGTCGGCATGGAACCGGCCGTCAAACCGGCAGCTCTGACGACGCGCAGCGGCAAGGTGGGGGTGTTGGCTACGCCCAGCACGCTCAACAGCAACCGTTATGCCGCCCTGATGGCTCGTTTTGCCGCGGGCATCGAGGTTCATGAGGATCCCTGCGTGGGGCTGGTGCAACTGATCGAAGCCGGAGCACTGGACACACCTGAGACGCGAGACCTGTTGCGCCGCGTAATCGACCCGATGCTGGCTGCCGGCGTTGATACACTCGTCCTTGGCTGCACTCATTACCCCTTTGTTAGCCCCTTGTTGCAAGAGCTTGCCGGAGAACAGGTGACCATCATCGATCCGGCCCCGGCGGTTGCCCGACAAACCCGATATGTGCTACAACAACGTGGGCTAAGCGCGCCCGAGCACTCGCGGGATACGTTGCGATGCTTCACCAGCGGCGACGCCCGACAGTTTGACGATCTGGCGCAGTTGCTGACCGGCTATACGGGCAACTCGGAGACGGCTCGTTGGCGCGGCGGCGAGTTGGTCGTACCCAGCGAATAGAAAAACAGTCAAAAGATGAGGCGATCTGCCGGGATTTGTCTCTAAATTATCTGCGAACTCTGTGATTTCGGTGGATGTCCACTATTCAAGATAGCCCGGCCGGGCGCAGCGCACTATGAGACGAAGAGATCCTGCCCGCTGGCGTTTGATTGAAGCCCGGCTCAGCCGGGAAAGCAACATCTGGATAGCGACCGTTCGCGGCGACGGCCGCCCCCATCTCGTCCCCCTCTGGTATATCTGGCTCAACGACAAAATCTACGTCTGCACCGGTAGCGAGACGCAGAAATACACCAATATGTACCATAATCAGAATGTCGCCCTGTCGCTGCCCGATGCGGTTAATGTGGTCGTCATTGAGGGCGAGGCCCACACCGCCGGCCGGGCGCTCATCGATCCGCTGGCCGAGCATTTTCATAACAAGTACGAGTGGGATTTCCGTTATGATGAAACGGCCGACTGGCGGCTCATCGAGATAACGCCGTTCAAAATCATGGCCTGGGGCGATGGTTACGACCAGAACGAAGGTATTCGCGTATTGTGAGTGATGATCATCATTCCCAAACGGAACCCGGGATTTGGCCCCGGTCTTACGCGAATCCAATCTTGCCTTGCTAGAATAATGAGTCGGCGAGGGTCTTGCCTTGACTGTCGCCCGAAAATGAATTGAGGTATACGAACCAAGGACAATAGCCCAATGCGATTTGATCGTTTTACGGAACGGGCCCAGGACGCGGCCACACGCGCCTATGAAATTGTGCGCCGCTATGGTCACACCCAGGTGGACACCGAACACGTCTTCCTGGCCTTGCTGGAGCAGCAAGCCGGGGCCGTTCCTCAAATTCTGACTGGTTTGAACGCCGATAGCGCGGCCATGATCGACCGGCTGGATGCCGAACTGCGCGCCAGCCCCAAGGTGTCGGTCTATGGCAGCGGAGTGGGTCAGGTCTTCTACACGCCCCGAATCCGCACCGTGCTGGAACTCTCCCAAGGGGAGGCCAATCGGCTGAAAGATGAATATATCTCGACTGAGCACATCTTTTTGGCCATCCTGAGCGAGCGCAACACCGCTTCGTCGCGTATCTTGCAGGAGTTTGGCATCACTCGCGACGGCGTGCTGGAGGCTATCAAGGAGATTCGCGGGGGCCAGCGCGTGACCAATCGCCAATCCGAGAGCCGATACCGTACCCTTGAGAAATATAGCCGTGACCTGACGCAAATGGCTCGTGATGGCCATCTCGACCCGGTGATCGGCCGCGATGCCGAGATATTGCGCGTGATCCAGGTATTGAGCCGCCGCACCAAGAACAACCCCGTCCTCATCGGGGAGGCCGGCGTCGGCAAAACAGCCATCGTCGAAGGGCTGGCGCAGAAGATCATCTCCGGCGATGTGCCCGAGAACCTGTTCAACAAGCGAGTTGTGGCCCTCGACCTGGGGGCGATGATCGCCGGCAGCCGTTTCCGCGGCGAGTTCGAAGAGCGCCTGAAGGCCGCCATGGAAGAAATTCAGCGCGCCCAGGGCGAGATCATCCTGTTCATTGACGAACTTCATACGGTCGTCGGCGCGGGTTCGGCCCAAGGCGCGATGGACGCCAGCAACATGCTTAAGCCCGCGCTGGCTCGCGGCGAATTGCAATGCGTGGGCGCGACGACGCTGGACGAGTACCGCCAGTATATCGAGCGCGATGCCGCCCTGGAGCGACGTTTCGCCCCGGTCTTCGTCGATGAGCCGTCGCCTGAAGAGACGATCGAGATGTTGCAGGGTTTGCGCGGCCGCTATGAAGAACATCACAGCGTCACGTTCTCCGATTCGGCCATCGTTGCCGCGGTCAAACTTTCGTCCCGCTACGTCACCGATCGGAGACTGCCCGATAAGGCCATCGACCTGATGGACGAGGCGGCGGCCAAATTGCGCGTCGCCCTCCATACCTTGCCGGCCGGATTGAAGAGCCTGAAGGCGGAGATCGACGTCCTGTTGGCTGAGGAAGAGGAAGCCAGTGCTGCCCGTGACTACGAGCGGGCGCAGGTCACCAAGGCCGATCGCTTGCGCCTGGAGACGGAATTCAATGAAATGCGTGAGCAATGGCAGAGCGAGCAGAAACTCGATGATGTTGTGGACGACGGCGATATCGCCGAGGTGATCTCGGCCTGGACGGGTATTCCCATCTCGCAGATGATGGAAACCGAGGCGATCAAGCTGCTGCATATGGAGGAACGTCTCCACGAGCGTATCATCGGCCAGGAACAGGCAATCGCCGCCCTGTCCGATGCGATTCGTCGCAGCCGTTCCGGCCTCAGCGACCCGCGTCGGCCGATTGGCTCCTTCATCTTCCTGGGTAGTTCCGGCGTGGGCAAGACCGAGCTGGCCAAGGCGCTGGCCGAGTTCCTGTTCGACGATGAGGACGCCCTCATTCGCGTGGACATGAGCGAGTACCGCGAGCAGCATACCGTAAGCCGCCTGTTTGGCGCGCCTCCCGGTTATGTCGGCTATGAGCAAGGCGGGCAGCTCACGGAGCAGGTACGCCGTCGCCCCTATTCGGTCGTCCTGTTTGACGAGATCGAAAAAGCGCACCCCGATGTGTGGAATGCCCTCCTGCAGATGCTCGACGACGGCCGCCTGACCGACGGCCAGGGCCGCGTGGTCAACTTCCGCAATGCCGTGATTGTCATGACCAGCAATGTTGGCACGTCCTTCGTCAAGAAGTCCGGCGCCCTCGGCTTTGCCGGCATGGCTTCGACCGAGAAAGAGAACCACAAGCGCATCGAAGAGGCTCTCAAGCAGACTTTCCGACCGGAGTTCATCAACCGAATCGACGAGATCATCATCTTCGAGCCGCTATCTGAAGAGAATGTGGTCGAGATCGTCAAGCTCCAGGTCAAGGATGTGCAAGCTCGTCTGGCCGAACACAGCAACCTGAGCATCGAGTTGACCGAGCCGGCCGAGCACTGGCTGGCGCAGCAAGGTCTGGATAAGGACTTCGGCGCGCGGCCGCTCAAACGGGCGATCCAGCGTTACGTCGAGAGTGCCCTCTCCATGCGCTTGCTGCGCGGCGAGTTCAAATCCGGCGACCGCATCCGTATCGACGTCGACGGCGACGGGCTGGCCTTCACCCTGTTGGAGAGCGGACCGGTTTTGTCACCACCGATTGAGGTGATGGCCGAGAGCGTGCCCGAAGCACTCGAATCGTAAACGACCGGGTTTCCCGGTGTGATCACAGATGAACGATAGGGCAGGGTTTCCCTGCCCTATTTTTTTCGGCAGCACAAGGGTGGTTATTCATCCCAACGCCGGCGGCGATCCCGTTTGATGTCACTGCGCTGCTTTTTCTCTTCCAGCCGTTCCTGGCGAGAGCGACGTGTCGGCCGTGTTGGCCGTCGTTCGGCTTGTTCCGTCAGCGCGTCCGCCAGCAGTTGCTGAAATCTGGCGATGGCTGTGAGCCGATTTTGCCACTGGCTGCGCGACTCGTGAACGTCGATATGGAGCGTGCCGTGGCGGTCGATTCGCGACGACAGGCGGTCGAGGATGCGGCCGCGCATCTCGTCGTTCAGGTTGGGCGAATTGGCGATGTCGAACAGCAATGTCACCCGCGTGGCCGTCTTGTTGACATGCTGGCCACCTGGCCCGCCACCGGTCGAGAAACGAAACTGCAACTCCGTTTCCGGCAGGGAGAGGGATTCGTTGATGATGATGAAATCGTCGTTCATGAAGAGCTTGAATCATTCGGCAGGATATCCGGACTGATGAGAGTCCGGCGAGCATCAGAATGGGTCGAATTTCCGAACCCGCCGCGGATATGCTAGGATTATCGGGGAACCATGGACGGTTGGCAATGACGGACCAACAATTGTTTGCTCATATATTATTTCTGGATGGCGTCGGCCTGGGCGGGCCGGACCCCGACAAGAACCCGTTTGTTTCGGCCAATATGCCGGTGTTGTCCGGCTTGCTGGGCGACGGCTGGTATCTGGACGGCGGCGGTCGGCGACAGACCGAACGCGCCACGCTTGTGCCGACGGATGCCAATCTGGGCCTGGAGGGGCGGCCGCAAAGCGCCACCGGTCAGGCGACCATCCTCACCGGCCGCAATATCCCCCGACAAGTGGGCGAACATTACGGCCCCAAACCCAATGCGGCCGTCGCTGAGGCGATTCAGCAAGGCACGTTGTTTCACGAAGTGGCGTCCGCGGGCGGGCGGGCGGCGCTCATCACCCCCTATCCGGCGAGCTATTTCGAGGCCATCGAGAACGGCCGTCGTCTGTTATCGGCCGTCCCACTGGCGGCTGTCAGCGCCGGGCTGTCGCTCATGGGTGAGGCCGACCTTCGCGCGGGGCGGGCCGTCAGCCCCGACTTTACCGGCGAGGGCTGGCGCGACCACTTGGGATATGCCGATATGCCCGTCCTCTCGTTTCACGAGGCCGGTCGCCGGATCACCGCCATCGCCGCCAATTATGAGTTCAGCTTCTTCGAGCACTGGCCGACCGACCAGGCAGGTCATCGCGGAACACTGGCTGAGGCGGTCGCCCACCTGGAACGCATCGACACCGTGCTAGGCGGGCTGCTGGAGTCGTGGGACGAGGAGCGCGGCTTGCTCATTATCACCAGCGACCACGGCAACCTGGAAGAGAAGGGACATCGCCAGCACACACGCAACCCCGTGCCGACGATCCTTTTCGGCCGCGACCATGCTCGCCATGCCGCGCGTATCCATGACCTGACTGACATCGCCGCCGTCGTGCGCGACGTTCTGAGCTTGCCCCCAACTGAGCGATCTTCCTACAATTAACGGTGCTGAGCCATACCGTTTGACCGCTAATTTTTTTATGAGGGATTCTATGCCTGTATCATCCGAGAATTATCGTGACGTGTTGCGCCATTTTCCATCGGGCGTGACCATCGTCACCATCAAGTCGCCGGCGTCGGACGTGCCCCATGGCCTCACCGTGTCGGCTTTCGCTTCCGTCTCGCCCGAGCCGCCCTTTATCCTGATCGCGGTCGACCACCGGGCGAGCGCCTACCGGCTGCTGGAGACGTCCGGGGCGACCTTCGCCGTCAATATTTTGAGCCACGATCAGATGGAACTGTCGAACCGCTTCGCCTGGCTGAAGGATGAAGATCGTTTCGCCGAGGGGGATTGGGACATGGCTGTCACCGGCGCGCCGATCCTGAAAGACGCGCTAGCCTGGATGGATTGCACCATCTACTCGCGGTTCATCGCCGGCAGCCACACCATCTACATCGGCGAGGTGCAAGCCTGCGGCGTGCCCAGGCCGGACGTCAAGCCGCTGGTCTACTGGAATCGCGGCTATCGCCAACTGCTGAAGTAACGTCATTCCCCCACATCATCGAGCGTCTCCAGCCCCACGGCCATCAGATAGCCGCGCGCGCGTTCGGTTAGCGGGTAGCGATTGACCAGCTCCCAGAAGCGCGGGCCGTGGTTGGCCTCGACAAGGTGGGCCAGCTCGTGGACCAGCACGTAATCACGAACCCATGATGGCATGCCGGCCAATCGATGGCTCAGCCGGATGGTGCCGTCGTCGGGCGTGCAGCTGCCAAATCGGCTGTTCTGATTGGTCACATAGCGGACGGATTGCCATTTCAGACGGCCGTCGAAGTACTTCCGGTTCAACGCGCGCGCCTGCTTTTCAAGAGCTTCGTCCGATTGCGGCACGTTTTTGGCGCGTCGCTTCATGCGCTTTTTAAGGCTGTCGATGATCGGGGCCAGTTCTTCGTCGCGTATCGTCGCTGGAGCACGGATCACCAGCACGCCGTCTTCCAGACGAGCGCCGACCGTTTTGCGCCGTTTGGCGCTGCGAATGATGCGAACCGGCCAATCTGCCGGTGGTGTGGAATTCTTCATGACGGCCGAAAATTGTAGCACTCGCGCCAAGGGTAACAACTATTGAGGTGAGATTATTTCGGCCGCCAGCGCTCGTAATCTTCCGGCTGGTCGATATCGTGAAGGATAGCGTTGTCCTCGAACTCGACATAATGAAGATCGCTTTCGTGACGCTGCAGCAATACGCGGGGCGCGGCTTCCGGCGGCAGAGACATTAGTTCGTCGAAATAGCGCCGGTCGATGAGCACGGGATTGCCGCGTTGCCCGTGATAGGTGGGGGCGATTAAACCATGCGTGCCTGCGGCATAGGCGCGTAACAGAGCATTGATCATCTCCGCGTCGACCATCGGCTGATCGCCCAGCACGACAAGCGCGGCTTCGACGGTTGGAGGTAAGTGGCGAACGGCCGTCTGAACAGACGTCAACATCCCATTCGCATAGTATTCATTCCGTATCGTTGGGATGTATAGATCGGCGGCGATCGCCTCCGTCTTCTCCTGCTCGTGCCCGGTGACGGCCAGCACACTCGCTACCGACGACTCTTTTACATTGGCCAGAGTCCGGGCCAGCACGGTTGATTCGCGCCAGGGCAGGAGGAGCTTGTTGCGACCCATGCGGCTGGACGTTCCCGCGGCCAGCACGACGGCCGCCACCCGTCGCCACACTTCCCGCACCGGCGACGTCTGCCGTAGCGCGCCCACCACGACCCGCGATACCCGTGACTCAGCCATCATCAGTTCGGCCGCCTCTCGCCCCGCCGCCAGTCGTCCGACTGTCTCGGCCTTGTTGAGAAACGGGACGATTCGCGCCCCATCCGGCGCATCCTTCAGTCCACCTTGCGGATGAACCAGCACCCGTGCCAGCCCCGCCGCCGTCAGCCGACCGTCGACCACCGACGACCGCTCTTCACTCGTCATTCGTAATTCGTAATTCGTAATCGCCCTGATTTGTTCCGGCCGATGGGCGACTGCATCGATCGGTCCTTCCAGCGCGTCCAGCCCGACCATCGGCACGAGCAGCGTCGTCCCTGGCGGGATGGACGGCTCGTGGTCGGCGGGCGCCTTGATGGGCAGCATGCGCGAGCCGTCAGCCTCCACCAGAACGAAATCGACATCCGGCCGGGCCAGAAGGCAGGCGGGCAGCGCGGGATCGACGCCGATGGCCTTGTCTCCCTCGATACGACCGGCGACGAAACAAACCCTGTGGGTGGCCAGCGCTTCGTCAAGCGCCGCGAGGTCGCTCTCATAGACAACGGCCGGCGCGTGCTCCATCTGCCGGGCGAACAGGCGCGTGGTGGTGGTCATGACTACGCGCCCCGGCAACTCGGCCGCGAGAGTGAACATCAGTCTGGTCTTGCCCCCGCCGCCCACGAAGGCCACCAGCTCCGGCCGTTCGCCGATGCCCAGCGCGGCGGGCAACGACCACACCCCATCGATCATGGAGTTGGAGTCAGCCCGAAGTTCGGCACGAATCGGCTCAGAAAGTCGTTGACCAATTGCTCGTAGGCCACCGGATCGGTGACTATGTCGCGGGCGTGGGGTGAATCCCAGTCGGTCAGATCAAGTACCGTGCGGCTCTTGTCGGTGTTGGCGTAGATATCCTCGGAATGGGTGGGAACGGTGTATTCATCGGTCAACGAATGGATGAGCAGGACGGGAACCGTGATCTCGGCGATGGATCGTTCCGGCGCCACCGCGTCCACATCGAAATCAGCTCGCAGTTCAGCAATGCGCAATGCCGCCGGCAACACTAGCGGGGCGAGGGTGGGGAATTGCGCCCGGCCCTGGAAATCGACAATTTCTTCCAGTTCACTGTAGGGCGAATCGGCGGCGACAAAGGCGATCTCCGGCGTCATGGGGGCCATCTGCAAGGCCGTGGACGCCCCATAGGACACGCCGAACACGCCGATTTGCGAGCGCTCCAGTCCGGAGCGGGCGGTGAACCAGTCCAGGGCGGCGATGGCGTCCCCTTTCTCGTAAAAGCCGTAGGTGTGGAGGGCATCCGTGCTGTCGCCGTGGCCGCGATGATCGTAGGCCAGTATGTCGCAGCCACGCTCCCAGAACATCGGCGCCCAGTTGAGCGCGTTATAGCGTGTGCCGTGAAAGCCGTGGAGGAACATCAGGCCGCAATCCGCGTCGGCCGGATTGTCGAAATACCAGCCGGACAGGGTGACGTCGCCTGATTGAATGGCGATGTCTTCCGGCTCCGGAAGGCCAAAGTCGGCCGGGGTCTCGCCGTCGGCCGCGGCTTCGGTCGCCGCGTCGGCCAGCGATTCCGTGGCGGTGGCGATGATGAGGCCGGAGAAATACCAGCCGGCGGCCACATAGACCGCAGTGAACAGAACCGCGACGACAATCAGGGTGATCCACAATCGACGATGTTTCATGGTTGCTTCGTTATCAATCCAAAGTATTGTTTTTAGCCTGGCGGCAGGCCGAAGTCAGGTGCGTACTCGGTCATAAAGGCATCGAACAGCTGCTTATAGGCGGCGAAATCGGTACCGATGTCCCCCGCATGGGCCGAACCCCATTCGTTGATATGCACCACCGTGCGGCTCTGATCGCTGTTGGCGTAGATGGCTTCCGAGTGGGTGTAGGGGGTGAAATCGTCGGTGCGCGAATGAATGAGCAAGACGGGCATTTGCGCTTTGGCGATGTCCGTTTCTGGTGAGACAGCCGATGTGTCGAAACCGCCCCGCAACCCGGCTATGGCCAATACGCCGGGAACCATGAAGCGGCTGAGGAAGCTGCCTACCCGGACATTGGCCTGTGCTTCAATGATCCCCGCCAGACTGCGATAGGATGAGTCGGCCAGGATGAACGGCGCGTCGGGAATCATCGGCGCGAGTTGTAACGCAGTAGCGGCCCCAAACGACACCCCGGCCACGCCGATCTGCGATTCAGCCAACCCGCTGCGCTGCTGGAACCATCGGTAGGCGGTCAGAGCGTCACCTTTCTCGAAGTATCCGTAGGTGTAGAAAGCGGGAGTGCTGTCCCCGTGGCCACGATGATCGTAGGCCAGGATGTCGCAGCCACGTTCCCAAAAGATGGGCGCCCAGTAAAGCGCCTGGTAGCGCGAACCAATAAAGCCATGCATGAACATGACGCCGCAATTGCCTTCGGCCGGATTGTCGAAATACCAGCCCGACAGAGTGATGTCGCCCGATTGAATGGTGATGTCTTCCGGCTCCGGCAAACCGAAGTCAGCCGGGGTACCGATTCTTGCCCGCTCCTCGGCCAGTGGCGGCGCGGGAGCGGCGATCATGACGTCGGCGAAATACCAGCATGCGGCGAGGTAGGCTACGGCCGGTAATGCAATGAGAATAATGACGATCCACAGATTACGACGGCTCATGGTTTATCTCCTTCGGATTTCGACAGATGAATTAGTACAGCTTCCAACACACCGCCACCGATGGCCAGTGCTTTTTCGGAGATAGTGAAGCAGGCGGCCACGTCGTCGCGCGGGTCGATGTCGCCGATCTTTAGGCCGACGGGAACGACCGTGCCGGGAGCGATGAGGCCGCGGACGACGCCGTCGAAAGGCGCAGCGATCTCATGCCCGGCCACGTCGCCCAGTATTTCTCCCTCGCGGACCCGGTCGCCGATATCGACGCGCCACCGGGCGATCCCATCTGCCGGCGCGCGCAGCACTCGCTCACGCCCCTTGCCGGCGACGATCCCTGGGGTGCCGGTGTTGGCTTCGGCCGTGCCGTGCCAAATGACCCGGCTGAGGCGGTGGCCGCGGTTGGTCTCGACGACGGCGTGGCAATCGACCCCGGCCGTGAACCCCGGCCCCAGAGCGACGACAAGCGGGGCCTGATCGATAGCAGTGTCGATGTTGCGCTTGGCCATGCGGGCATCGACGATTGACGAGTAACGAGTGACGAGTGACGAGTTCAGACGTTGTGCTATGTCGGGTGCGGCAAGGACGGGGATTAGGCCGGTTTGGGCCAGCGTCCACGCCTCATCCGGCGTTTCGACACGAACGGCGCGCAGGCTTTCGACGGTGATCTCCCCCTCCAGCACGGCCGTGGCCAGCGCCACCCGCCGCCGGACGACCAGCGGGTTGGGCAGTTCAGTGACGACCACCGGGAACCCGGCGTGATGCAGTCGCCAGGCAACGCCGGTGGCGAGGTCGCCGCCGCCGCGGAGGAGGATGGGGTGATTGGGGAAGAGCATAACAAATCGATTATAATCGATCTCCTCTCAACCCCTCCACCACCTTCCACGGCAACAGCGGAATCTCATCAAACCACACCCCCGTGGCGTCATGGAGGGCGGCGACGATGGCCGGGGCCAGCGGCATGAACGGCATTTCGGCCATGCCACGCGCCCCCCACGGCCCTTCGGGGTCGGGTATCTCCACCAGCACTGAATCGACTCGCGCCGGGATGTCGCGGATGCCGGGGATGAGATACTGGCTGAAGTAGGGGTTGACCACGCGGCCGTCGCGCACCACCAGGTTCTCCATCAGCGCGTAGCCGAACGCTTGCACCACCGCGCCTTCGACCTGTCCCTCGACGTTGGTGCGATTGATGATCTTGCCCACGTCGTCGGCGCAGACCACGCGGTCGATGTGGATATGACCGGTCTCGATATCGACCGTCAGATCGACTGCCTCTGCCACGTAGCCATAGCTGAAGTTGGGCATGGTGTAGCCGGTCTCGGGGTCATAGGGCTGTGTTGGCGGCGGCCGATAGGTAGCGTGAGCGATGGCCGGGCGATCCTCATCGGTCCATTGGGCCAGCGCCTGTTCGGCCGCCATGCGGATAGAGTTGCCGGCCATGAAGGTCATACGCGAAGCCGACACCGATCCGGAGTCGCCGCTGGTAGAGGTGTCCGAGAGGTCCAGCTCGACCATCTCGACGGGCACGCCGACGGCCGCGGCCGCCATTTGCTTGAAAGCCGTGTGTGACCCCTGGCCGACCTCGGCCCCGGCGTGGCGCAGAACGACTCGCTCGATCGTCTTGCCGCCGTGAAGTTCGATGATGGCATCGCATTTCTCGGGTGCGCCAAAGGAGAAGCCGACGTTCTTAAAGGCACAGGCGAAACCGCGCCCGCGCCGCAGGTTGCCGGAGCTGGCCGGCAAGGTTTGGAAGAGCGACAGTCCCGGATAGATTCCCTCATCGTCATACGGCTCGTGCCAGCCGGCGGCATCTGCGCAAATCTCCACCACCTCGGCCATGCTGACGCCGGGTACGATGGGGGTTTGGGTCGTCAGCAAGCTGCCCTCGCGCAGCACGTTCTTCAGGCGTAACGCCACCGGATCCATGCCCAGAGCTTCAGCCAGCTTGTTCATCTGGCATTCGGCCGCGAAGGCTCCCTGTGGCCCGCCGAAGCCGCGAAACGCCCCGCCGGGGATGTTGTTGGTGGTCACGGCGTAGCTGTCCACATGGGCGTTGGGGATTTCATAAGGCCCGGTGACCATCAGATGGGCGTTGCCCAGCACCTTGGGGCTGGTGTAGGTATAGGATCCGCTATCGAGGATGAGCTCGGCTTCAACGGCCGTTATCTTGCCGTCTCGTTTGGCTCCCCACTTCGACTTGACCCACGCCGGATGGCGTTTGTGGTGGCCGCGGATGCTTTCGTCACGCGACCAGATGATGCGCACAGGCCGGTTGATGCCTTGCTCGTGCAGGCGCATGGCCGCCAGTCCCAGGACGATCTGCAGGGACATATCCTCGCGGCCGCCGAACGCCCCACCGATGGCCGGGTAGATGATGCGCACCTTGTCGACCGGCAACTTGAGCGAGCGAGCCACTTCTTCCTGATCCTTGTGTGCCCATTGGCCGGCGATTTGCACCGTTACGCGGCCTTCCTTGTCGATAAATCCCACACCCGCCTCCGGTTGCAGGTAGGCGTGTTCCTGATAGGGCAGGTAGTATTGGCCTTCGATGACGACATCGGCCGCGGCCCACCCGGCAGCCATGTCCCCCTTGCGAATCTGGTAATGCTTCAGGATGTTGCTGCCATGCCAGGGATGCAGGATGTATTCGTCCTTCATCGCCTCATGCACGTCGGTGACTATCGGCAGCTGCTCCCATTCGATGGCGATCAGACCGCAGGCGCGGGCGGCGATGGCTTCCGTCTCGGCCACGACGACGGCCACATGGTCGCCCTCCCACAGGCTCACGTCGGCGTTCGGGTTGCTGCCGCCCAGCCCGACCAGCACCGGCTGATCCGGCGTGCCCAGGCCATAGCCGTTGAAGGGCACATCCCTGGCCGTCAGCACGCAGACGACGCCGGGCAGGGCTTCGGCCGCGGCGGTGTCCATGGAGATCATGCGGGCGTGGGGTTGGCCGCTGAACAGGACGCGGCCGTATAGCAAATTCGGCGGGGTGATATCGCCGGAGTAGAGGGCCTCGCCGGTTACTTTATCGCGGACATCGATGCGCTCGGTCACGCGCGAGCGAAGAATTGGATCAATCATGGTTGGCTCCCTGACTTGCCTCGGCCGCCACATGGACGGCCTCGATGATCTTGTAGTATCCGGTGCAGCGACACAAATTGCCTGAGAACGCCTGCTCGATATGTATTTGGTCCGGCGCGGGCTGCTCCTCCAGCAGCTTGGCCCCCGACATGAGGAAGCCGGGGATGCAATAGCCACACTGGACGGCTCCGGTCTGAATGAAGGCGCTCTGGATTGGATGGAGCGAGCCGTTTGAGGCCAGACCCTCGACCGTGACGATCTCCGCTCCGTGGGCGCGTGCCGCCGGAACCAGACAAGCCATCACCGCCATCCCGTCGAGATAGACGGTGCAGGCGCCGCACTCTCCCTCGGCGCAACCTTCCTTGGTGCCGGTTAGCTGCCCTTCCTCACGCAGCCAGCGCAGCAATGTCTTTTGCATGCCCGGCGCGCTGACAACTTGGCCGTTGACGGTGGCCTCGATCGGTGTGTCCGCATCGAATGCAGCCGCGTAGTCGGGGCCGGTGGGGAATACGCCGCCGGTCTCGCCCCAGAGCATGACCGGCTGGTATGCCCAGTTCTCACGCTCGCGGCCGTCTCGCAAGGCCAGCAACGCGCGACGGGCCATCACCTCGATCATCTCCGACCGGTAGGATGCCGGACCACGCACGTCATCGATGGGGTGCGCGGCCGAAGCCACCAGCCCGGCGGCGACGATGATCTCGTCGTCGGTCAACGCCTTGCCGGCCAGATAGGACTCGGCCGATTCGGCATCGATGATCGTTGGCGCGACGCTGCCCAGCGATATCCGCGCGCGGTTCACGGTACGATCGGCGGCGAAATCGATAATCATCGTCAGATGGGCGACGGAGATAGCTTGCGCCCGACGCAGCCCCAGCTTGACGAAGATGCCCCGGGCCGACTCCGCCATTGGCGCAAAGACGATTTCGACCAGCATCTCGTCCGGTTCCATGACCGAGCGTCGCACGCCGGTGTAAAAATCCTTCAAGTCCACCATGCGCCAGCCGCGCGTCGAGGCTAAAATCACCTGTGCGTCCAGCCCTCGCAGCGCGGAGATGGTGTCGTTGGCCGGGCTGGCGGTGATAAGATTCCCGGCGACCGTCCCTCGATTGCGAAGTTGTGGCGAGGCGACCTCCGCGCAAGCCTGGGCAAGCGGAAAGCCGTGGGTGAGGATCAGTTTGGAGGCCACGACCTGATTGTGGGTGACCAGCGCTCCGATGTGGATGAGGCCGTCGGCGTCCCGGGTGATCTCGTTCAGGCCGGGGATGCGGGTGACGTCGATGAGTGTGTGAACACCCGGGCGCTGCCCGCGCTCGATCTCCAGCAGCAGATCGCTACCGCCGGCGATCAGGCGGGCTGAGCGGCCGTACTTCTCCAGCAGAGCCAGCGTCGACGGCAGATCCGCCGGGATTTCATATCGTTCGAGTAAATGGGAAAATTGGTGGGCTAACATAACTCTCTCAAAGGTGATTGGCCGACTCCATCTCGGTCGGGATGCCGGTAGCTATCGGCCGTCCGTCGCCGCCACGCTGAACCATGATAATCTGGGCCATGATGCTGATGGCGATCTCGTGGGGGGATTCGGCCTGTAGTTCCAGTCCAATGGGGGAGGTGATCCGAGCCAGTTTTTCGACCGGCAGGCCGTCGGCCAGCAGTCGTTGTTTGGCGGCTTCCCAACGGCGGCGACTCCCCATCACGCCGATGTAAGCCGCCGGAGTATCCAGCAGGAGGGGTAAAAGGTGACGGTCGACCTCGATATTGCGGGTGACCAGGGCCAGGAAGGAGCGAGCGTCCACCGGCTGGGCGGTCAGCAGTTCGTCTGGCGATCCGCTGATGAGGATGTCGGCATGGGGAGCATTATCTCGCGTGGCTTGTTCCGGCCGATCGTCCCAGGCGACGACGCGATAGCCAAGCCAGTGGCCGAGCGAGGCCAGCGAGCGCCCGACATGTCCCAGGCCGAAGACGTACAGGGTATGTGGCGCCAGATAGGGTTCCACGTAGACTTCGACCTGGCCGCCGCAGACGCCGGGATCGCCGCGACCGGGATCGACAAGGGAATGGGAGATGACGCGGGGCTTGCCGTCGCGCAGCGCCTCGCGAGCGGCATTGGCTACGCGGGATTCCAACTCGCCGCCGCCAACCGAACCAAGGGTGCGGCCGTCGCCGAAAATCAACATCTTGGATCCCGCGTGGCGCGGCACGGAACCCTGGTCGCGAGTCACCACGGCCATGACGACCGGCTCGCGCCGTGTTTGCGCGGCCAGAAGTTCTTCAAGTATTTGACGATCATCCATGTTCATAACGATTGATTTCCAGGGCCTGTTCAGTTTTAACAGGACGGGACGCGCCCCTGGTGGGCTTTGAACTCCCCAGCCCTGCGCCATTCATGTCCTGTCCAGGCTTCAATGAGTTGTCACGGCCGCGCCAGACACCACTCCGATACCCAGGCTGTTCGCCCCTCGCCATTTACTCGATAAAAGGTATGGGGAAAAGGGGTTGCCTGACCGATGAGCGGCTGGCCATCGCGCGCGGCGATGAGCTGCCGCAGGTTTGATTCAACGACGGTGACGGCGGCTCCCTCAAAGAAGAGACGATCATGGATCGATACGGATGGCCCGCCCTCGTTGGCCAACACGACTCGTTGTTTGTCGGGTAAGGTTCCGCATTGGCCGCGGCCGGCGCAAGTATCGGTGCAGGCGATCTTGGCTTGCTCGTCTACGGCAAAAAGAACCTTGTCGTCGCCTCTCCTGCAGGCGGACAGTAACGCAACCAGAGCGGCGACAAGCAGGACAAGGCTCAGGGCGGGGCGCATTGGTGACATACTAAGCCTAAGTGTACCAAATCTTGGCGATGGGGTTCAATAATTCGCGCGGATCCATGATACCCCGAATGTCCCGGCCGGTGAAGCAAAAAGGCCGCGGTGGAGATGTTGCTCCACCGCGGCCGTCCAGTTTGTGTGGCTCTCTTGTGAGCTATTTGGTGATGGTGAAGATCATGCCTTCGGAACGGCCGAATACCTCCGGGAAGTACTGCTCGCGCGCCGTTGCCGGCATCACCTGATACGTTCCCGGTATATTCGATTGCAGGTAATAGGAGTACTGGTACGTCCCGGCCGGCAGGAACTGGCTCAGGAACACGACCTTCTCATCCCGATACTGGATGTGGTCGAAGTACCACCAGCCCCAGAAGCCGTGGGCGAATTCTCCCTCGGCGGGTACGATGCCACCGGCCCGACCCGACTGGCTGGTGAGCAGGTTGGGGTCGATAGCGTCCGTCCCCGACGGGATGGGGTCTTCCACCGTCACGAAAACACGGTCATTGGATACGACGATCGTCAACTCAACGCGCACCTGGCCGCCCGCGGGAATACTGTTGATCGGCTCGCAAGCCCCCGCTTCCGGGTCGCAGGCGGCGTCGAAGTACTGTCGTTCGACCGTGAAGCCGCGACTGATGGGGTCGATCTGGTCGACGGCGATGGCGCTGTTCAGGCGCAAGGTGTAGTAGAGTCGGCCGTTGCCGCTGCCGCGCTGGAAGTCGAAGAAGTTCGTATCGCCGACCACCAAATCGCTGACCGGTATCTCGACTGTCTCCGATGCCGTCGCGTCGTCAGGTGTGAAGGTCCCCTCAGTTTGCGAAGCCAGATTGAGCAGCAGTTCATAGGCGTAATCAGGTTCCAGTTCACCCGAGGCGACCATCCAGTCGCTCAGCGCGAACACGCTCCAGGCTGTAGTGTGCAGCGTCGACCAGGTCTCGGCCTCGCGTGCCACCATGATCCAGCGCACCGCTGGCGGCAGCAGGGGGCTATCCGGCTGGAGCAGAGACAGCGCGTCGATGACCATGGCCGTGCCGCGGATGTCGCTGCTCAGATTCAGGAAGTCCTGCTCGGCGTCTTCCCAGTGGGCGCCGGTGGCGCTCATGATTACTTCGTCGTTCAGGTCGGCCAGCAAGGCTTGCTGATTCTCGTCCGATTCGCCGGACGCCTCGTAGGCCAATGCCAGCAGCGCCTTGGCGTAGGGATCCATCAACGCGCGATGCTCGTCCAGCAGCTCGTCGGCATGATCAACCACGTTTTTGCCCGCTTGGGCCAACACGTACAGGAAGAACGCCTGCCGGTTGGCCGCGCTCGCGTTACCGATGCGGCCGACGGCCGTCAGATTGCTTGTGAGGTATCCGGCGCCTTTGCCAAGCACCGCCGAGCTTACCGAATAGCCCAATTCATTGGCGCGGGTCAGGGCCAACACCGATTGGGCGCTAATCCAGGGGTCGCTTTCTCCACTGAAGCACCAGCCCCAGCCGCCGTTACCCATTTGCAGGGCGGCCAGCTTGGAGGCGTCGCCGGCGTTTCGTTCGGCCAGCGCGGCCGCCAGACCGGCCTGGTCGACGTTCAGATCGCGGATGGCCTTTTCGATGGCCGTGTTGTGCAGCAGTCGGTCGGACAGCGAACCGGCGCACTCGTTGAAGAAGGGGAATACGGGATCGTTGACGATATCGAAGGACTCGATGATCGCCGCGGCCAGCGACGGTTGCAGGCGGATCAGCACCTCGCCCTCGCGGGTATTGACGCCCTGGGGCAGGATCAGGGCTTCGACGCGGCGCCCGGCCTCGTTCAATTCGCCCGCGGTGGCCACGAAGTCGCGGCCGTCGTAGCGATAGACAGGCAGCAGCGCGTCCGGCCCGACGCCCATCGTCGGCTTGCTGGCGTCGCTGAACCCGCCGCCCTCTACGCGGAAGGTGATGTCGGCGAATTGCACGTCCTCAATCGTCACCGGCCAGCTCACCAGGACCCGGCCGTCGGCCGGAACGGTAACCGTCTGCGTCGCCTCGCCGTCGATGACCAGGCCCAGCGCGTCCAGACTGACTGCGGCCTCGATCGGGGCGTCGGTGTTGTTATTGACGTTGGCGCTCAACGACAGGCTATCGCCTACGGTGAAGAAGCGCGGCGTCACCGGCCGGACGATGAGCGGCAACCGGGCCAGAATGTCGGCATAGGACTGCCCGACGCGGGTGTCTGTGGTGGCCGCCTTGCTGTTCATCCGCCAGGTGGTGACGTTGTCCGGCAAGGGAACCTCGACAGAAACCCGGCCGTTGGCGTCGGTCATCACCTGGGCCTCCCAGAAGGCAGTGTCCTTGAAGTCCTTGCGCACGCCCTCTTCATCCTCTCCCGGCAGTCGCGCGGACTCCAAAGCCATGGCGCCATCGCCGCCGCCACCCATGCCGCCACCGCCCGGCAACGGCTCCTCGATCGCCCGACCTTCGCCGGTTATCAGCAGCCCGGAGCCGGTATTGCTGCGCAGCGGTTGGGGTGTGTAAAAGGCGTCGAGAATGGGGGGCGCGTTGTCTTCTTTCAGCAGGAGCACGCCCAGGTCGACCAGGGCCAGCGAGATCTCGGCCTGAACCGGGTTACCGGCCTGGTCGGTCACGGCCACGTCGAATGTCGCCGTGCTGCCGGGCATGTACTCCTCGGCTCCCGGGGTTATGGTCACGTTCAAATCGAACTGATCCGGCGGGACCGTTAGCTCGGCGAAGCCGATGCGAATGTCGGCATAGGGGAAGTCGGAATCTTCGCGGTTGACCGGTTTCACGACGGCGACCGTCACATGGACGTTGGGCGCGAACTCCTCGCTGATCGGGACGTCCAGCACCGTGCTGCCGCTCACCTCAACCACCCGTTGTTCGATGATGTTGCCGCGCTCGATGACCAGCCAGGCGTTCACCGTTTGGGCGAACGGGGACTGCACCAGGATGTGGGCCGTCTCCCCCGCGCGGTACTCGGTCTTGTCGGGCTTCAGCTCCAGGCTACGCTCGTTGGGATCGGTGCGCCAGCCGGCGAAGTCGGCGTCGATGGACCAGAACGACAGGCTGCTGAATTGCCGGCGGCCGCCGCTATCGGTGAGTGTGGCGGCGACGATATAGGAACCGCCCGATTCGGGTGCGAAGGCCAGGGAAGCCTTGCCACTTCCATCGGTCGTCACGGATTCGCGATGGACTTCGGTATCGATCGGCGTCCAGCGGGTGGAATAGAAATCGTAATCGGAGACGCGCTCGCTTTTCCATTTACGCTCGTAGTACACGACTTCGACCGCTCGGTTGACCACCGGATCGCCGGACCAATCGACAGTCAGCAAGTCGAACGTGGTCGCCTTGCCGGCGGTCGCCAGATAATCCAGAGCGCGCAGGCCGACATAGGCATCGGCGGCGTGGAAGGTGATCTCGCTGCGGCCGCTGATTGGGAACTCACCCAGGCCGCCGACGTTAGCCTCGACGGTTACCAGCCGGCTACCCTCGTCGGCATCATCCAGCAGGTTGGCCGGGAGCGAAACGGTGGCATTGCCGGCGGCGTCGGTCTCAACGTCGCCCGAGGCGACTGTCTGGCCTGTCCCGTCGTTTCCAAAACCAAAGAACGGATTGAAGTCCTCGTAATTCAGACCGCCCTGATCGTTGAAGACGTAGCCGGGGGCGGTGTCAAATTCGGGCACGAACTCCTTTTCGTAGGCAGTCCAGCTCACCGGCAGGCCCGCGGCCGAACCGCCGAACAGATAGGTCGCGTTGACCTCGACGCTGGTCGCCTGCCCGCGCAGAAGCTCCGGCGTCTCCGGCGTCACACTCACCATGAATTCAGGAGTGCGGTATTCGGCCACCGTGAAAGAGCGGTTCGATAACCAGTAGTCGCCGGTGATGGCGAACGAATACGATCCGAGAGACATATCATCCGGCAGAACGTAATCGCCGCTGAACACGCCGTCCTCGTCCACAGTCACGTTCAATTTCTCTTTGAACGTCTCCTCGCCCCAATAGAAATCGGGGTTAATCGTGAGGTCCAGGGAGGTAACAGAAGGCAAAGAGAAGCGGCCGAATCCCGTATTGCGCACGATGCCCTTAAAGTGCACCGTGTCACCGGGGCGATAGATGGGTCGATCGGTGTAGATGTAGGCGTAGATCGCCTGCTCGCGGCTGGTGTCGGTGCTGATGCCGGTGCGCCAGGGTCTGATGCCGCCGTCCCAATTGGTCGTGGCCGCGCCGAACCCGGCCTCACCGGGCTGGTTGCTGACGACAGTCACGCCGCCCAGATAGGAATCGTTCGGTTCATAAGCAAAGCGCGCGAAACCGTCGGCATCCGTGACGGCCGCGCCGTCCTCATACCCGGAGCGATGATAGAGCGCCAAATTGAGACCGCTGACCGGTTCTCCCGTCGCCAGATCGGTGGCCCAGACGTTGACCTCGCCGAACATCTCCTTGATCACCAGATTGGTGTCGGCGACGACCAACAGAACGACGCGATTTTGCCACCATCTGGAGTCATCATCGAGTTCAGGGGTATTGACGCGCAACTCATACAGCCCGGTCGGCAGCGCGCCGCCACCGGCCAGTTCGACCGTCTGGATGCCCAGCGCGCCGGACATCTCGACGGGGATAGACGTCTCGAAGACCAGCGCCCCCGGTGAATGAGGCTCCATCAGCAGGTAAGGATTGGTGATATAGGACGGAACGACCCCCGTCTCATAGAGGGAAACATCCAGCCGGCTGACGTTGCGATACATGATCTGCACGTTGGTGGGGAAGCTGGTGCTCAGTTGCGCCGCCTGTGGCGGCAGATTCAGCGACGCCATCGACGGATAGGGCGCGGCCGTGAAGGTGAAGGTATAGGGTTGGCCCAGCGTGTTGCCGTAAGGGTCGGCCGCCGTGGCCGGCACGGTGACGGTGTATTCGGTTTCGGGATCCAGGTGGAATTCCAGGCGGGCCGAGTATGAACCTTCCCATTGGTTGAAGAAGTAATCGACATTGCCGGGATCGGGCGTGATGATGATCTGATCTTCTATCGTCGCATCAACCATCGGCGAGGCGAACTCGATGCTTATCCCGCGCTGGTAGAAATCGGCTACCATGCCGTCAGCCGGGACGGTTCTTATGACGGCCGGGAAGGGAACCATGGTGAACCGGCTGGTGTGATCGCGCCCCTTCGTCGCCTGGCCGTTGGCTGAAGCGGCCGAGCGGCCGACGGTCAGGTTGAAAACCGTGTTCAGCGGCAATGGCTCAGCGGGCGTCATGACGACGACGCGGCCGTCTTCAAGCCATTCATAGTTGAGCGTGACGGCCGCGCCGCCGCTCTCCCTCAGGTCGGTTGCCGCCTCGGTAGTTGCCGGATCCATCGGCATGTTGAAGGTGACCGTGATCGGCGTAGTCGGAGCGATCCGCATCGCCATGTCCGCCGGTTCAATGGTGACGACATCGGGACGGATCGTCGTGAACCGGAATGTCGGGGCATCCTCGATGACGCTGCCCGTGATGTCGGTCAGAGCCGGATCGACGCTGACGGTGTAGTTTGTCGCTCCGGCCAGCGCCGGGTCGGGAATGAAGCGATAGATGCTGGTCGAAGTCCATTCGCCCGTTCCGGACGCCGGCGGGTCGAAGATTAGTGGCTGGGGCAGCCCGGCCTGCTCGCCGGAGCTGACCAGCGGCACGACCGGCTTATTGAACACCACGGTGATGATCGCGTCGGTCTGCACCGAGCCGGAACCGTCGGACGGGGTATACTGGGACACCCGCAGCGGGCCGGTTGTCTGGATGGCGAACTCGACCGCCTCCTGTAAGGTCTGGCCGTTCAGTGCGTTGGCCGTGTTGGCGACGCGCACGAGATATGACTGGCCCACCGCCAGCGATTTGGCTGGGGTGAAGACCGCGACCGACGGCTCCGGCCAGCTCAGCTGACCGTCGACGGGCGGCTCGACCGAGAAGGCCGCCTCGACCGATGTCTGATTCATCGGCTGATCAAAGCGAAGGGTGATGGGCGTGTCGATGGCTATTTCCTGGCCCGGCAGCGGATCGCTGGTCACGACCTGTGGTGGCCAATCGATGGCCTCCGGCGGTACAGCGTTGACCGTGGCGGGCTTGGTCGTGGGGGATGGCTCCGGTTCGGCCGTGTCGGCCGGTGTCTGTGTTTCGGTAGACCCCACGGTTTCCGGGGTTGGAGTGGCCTCTTGCCGTCCGCGGCGGCAGGCCGCCAGGGCCAGCAATAGCGCCAGAGTCAGGAGGACAATTTGGGTGAGAGCGTTTCTGCGCATGGTTTACCCTCTTGAAGGCATTGGACGATCAAAGATCGCCGGGTGTTGACTTGGTGTTCGCCGGCACGGCGGCGACGAATCGGCCGCCCGCCGGTTATATGGATGACGCTGCCCGATATGAATTGGTTCCACAGGTGCGAGTTTCAATCGATGGTGAACTCCCAATCACCTTGATATGCTCGCGGAAAACAGGCCAACCAGTGAGATTTGCTGCTTACCTGTCATTATAACATAGATTGACGAGGCCGATGTCAACCCCGACGCGAGGGAAATGGATGCTTTTCACAACCGTTCAGTCGGCCGTCTTTGCCGCCATCCGTTCCCTTTCATATAATCAGTACAGTGAAATGAGTGGGCGTCGGACCCATTGGCCGGATGTGAATGTCCCACGGCCTGTGTCGCCGCCCCATCATGACTGATCGATCCCGGTTCGTCATCCGTCCAACTGAGTTAACATCGCGAGCCGGGTGAACCTTGCCAAGACTTTAATGGAGAAACCATGCGTACCCCATTTGTTGCCGGAAACTGGAAGATGAACAAGACGGCCGATGCGGCCGTATCCTTCGTGCGCGAGATCGCCCCTGAACTGGATGCCATTGCCGGGATTGACATCGGCATCTGTCCACCTTTCATCGCCATACCAGGCGTGGCCCAAGCGTTGGCCGGGACGAAGATCGGCGTCGGCGCGCAGAACATGTACTACGAGGCGAGTGGCGCCTACACGGGTGAAGTCTCCCCGGCCATGCTCCAGGAGCTGTGTCGCTATGTCATCCTGGGCCATTCGGAGCGTCGCGCGCTGTTCGGCGAGACGGATGAGGGCGTTAACAGGAAGATCAAGGCCGCGCTGGAATACAACCTGATCCCCATCGTATGCGTCGGTGAGAGCCTGGCCCAGAACGAGGCGGGCGAGACGCAAGCCTTCGTCAGCGGGCAGGTCCGCGCCGCCTTCGCCGGACTCAGCGATTGGCAGGCGGCCGTCTGCGTTGTGGCCTATGAACCTATCTGGGCCATCGGCACCGGTCGCTCGGCCACCGCCCGGCAAGCCGGGGACATCATCCGCATGTCCGTCCGTGACGTGTTGGCCGACATGTTCGGCCATGATACGGCTCAGGCGATTCGTATTCAGTACGGCGGCAGCGTGACCGAGGATAATATCGCCGACTATATGGCCCAGCCCGACATCGACGGCGCTCTGGTGGGCGGCGCGTCCCTGAAACCGAGCTTCATCGGTCTGGTTCGCGGAGCCGTGGGCTAACGCTCCCGGAAATGGCCGCGACGATGGGGCGGCCGCTTGAGAAAGGCGCGGGCATTCCCCGGAAGCGAGCGACATGGAAGACGATGAATGATCTTTTGATGCCTTTTATATGGATGGTCATTGGACTCGTCTGCCTGATACTCATGCAGAGGTGGATCCATGCCCATTTGCACGGCATCAGCCTCCTGTTGGCCGGCCGTTCCGATTGGGCCGTCATCGTCTATGCGGTCGTCCTGTTTCCTGGGGTCGTCCTGCATGAGGCCAGCCATTGGGTGATGGCCACATTGCTGGGCGTGCGCACGGGCGGGGTTTCCTTGCTGCCGCGCCGCCAACCCGACGGGTCCCTGCAGTTAGGCTATGTGGAGTATTACAAGGGGCCAACGCTCGGTCCCCTCCGCGAGAGCCTGATCGGCGCGGCTCCGCTGATCAGCGGCACGGCGGTCATCCTGCTCATCGGCAGGCATGTCTTCGGCGTGACGAGTCTGGCGAGCGCCATGCGCACGGGGGATGTCGCCGTCATGACCGATGCCGTGCTCCAACTGCTGGCCGCGCCCAATATCCTGGTCTGGCTCTATCTCATCTTCGCCGTCAGCAGCGCCATGCTGCCCAGCCGCTCTGACCGGCATGCCTGGCCTGGATTCCTGGCCATCATGGCTGTCGTGGTGGTGGCCGTCGCCTGGCTCGGCAATCAGATTGGCCTGATCGACGATCTGGCCCGGCCGGTCGCCGTTCTGTTTGGCTATCTGGGCACGGCCTTCTTCATCGCCATCGCCGTCGGCCTGATCTGCATGGTGTTCATCGCTTTGCTTGAATGGATCTTCGGCCGAATCAGAGGGGCCAGTGTTGTCTACGGCCGCGAGGCGTAGAGAGAACACCCGGACACAGGGGTTAATTGTTTCATGAATCACTGTTTCTGCCGTTGCGCGCTTTAAGGCTATTGCGTCAGGCGGCCGTGATTGTGACTCGAATGACTTGCTATCAAAATAATATTGCTGCGCTGTCTGTTATGAAGCGCAAAGGAGAATCAATCATGAATCCACTCGTCGAATTACACGCTTTCGGCCAAAGCTTCTGGTACGACAACATTCGACGCGACTATTTGACCAACGGTACCATCAAGTCGCTCATCGACAATGACGGCATGCGAGGTATGACCTCGAACCCGACCATATTCGATAAGGCAATTGCCGGGACGGATGACTATGATACCCAGATCGCTGAGCTGACGGCCCAGGGCGCTGACATCAATTCCATTTACGAGGCCCTGGTCATATCGGATATCCAGGCCGCTTGCGACCTGTTTGCGCCTGTATTTAAGGAGTCAAACGGCGGTGACGGCTTCGTGAGCCTTGAGGTTTCGCCCTATCTGGCCCACGACACCGAGGGAACGATTCACGAAGCGCGGCGACTACATGCCGCCGTCGGCCGGCCGAACCTGATGATCAAGGTTCCGGCCACGCCGGAGGGCATCCCCGCCATTCGCGCCCTGACCGGCGAGGGCCTTAACATCAATATCACCCTGATGTTCAACATGGCCCATTACGAGGCTGTCTCCAAGGCTTATATCGACGGGCTGCGGGACTGGATGGGGCGCGGCGGCGACCCCCGCCAAATCGTATCCGTAGCCTCTTTCTTCGTTAGCCGGGTTGATACCATCGTCGACAAGCATCTGGCCGCGTTAGGCGATCCGGCCGCACTTGCGCTGATGGGTCGGTCAGCCGTGGCCAGTTCCCGCCTTGTCTACAAGCGTTACAAGGAGATTTTCCGCGATCCCGCGGGTGAGTTCGCCGATCTGGCGGCCGCCGGCGCCAACGTCCAGCGCTTGCTGTGGGCGTCTACAAGCACCAAGAACCCGGCCTATTCCGATACGCTCTACATTGCCGAGCTAATTGGCCCCGACACGGTGACTACGGTAACTCCGGCGACTATCGAGGCCTTCCGCGACCATGGCCAGGTGGCCGACACTCTGGAAGGCGACCTGGATGATGCGCGGCATGTCCTCGATCAACTGGCCGAGTTTAAGATCGATTTCAACGACCTGACCGAGCAGTTGCTTGTCGATGGCGTGGCCGCCTTCACCAAATCATTTGATTCCTTGATGGCGTCCATCGCTGCCAAGGGCGAGAGCCTGAGGAAAGGGTAACGGATAAATATCGATGCAGCAGCCAACCATTCGCACCATTCTGGCCACGTCCGGGATATTCGACACGTTCAATGAAGCTCAACTGACGCTGGTCGCCGCCTTGTGCACGCCGGTCAGTTACAATAAGGGGCACGTGTTGATATCCGAAAACGACCCGTCAAGCGATATGTACATCATCGGCCGCGGCGGAGTGGAGGTGCTCGTCGATCCCGATGCAGTGGGCGAGGGCAGCCGGCTCACATCAACGGACCCGGCTGTGCTGACCGAACTCCGCCAGGGTCAGGTCGTGGGCGAGGTCGCGCTCGTCGATCAGGGCGTCCGCTCGGCCACCATTCGCGTCAGCCGCGACGACACCTTGCTGTTGCGCCTGCGACGCGATCAGCTCATGCGCCTGTGTGAGACCTATCCTGTGCTTGGCTTCAAGCTGATGCGAAATCTGGCCACCGAATTGGCGACCAGGATACGCAATACCGATTGGTTGGTTCGCCAGTATCAATTGCGCCTGCAATCTGGGGAAAACTTGTCGGGTTGACGTCCATATCTGGTGAATCCGCGGTTCACTGAAGGAGGAAATATGCGCATCGGGATGGTTTCGGCCACCTACGATCCCTCGGTCGTAAACGGTGCCGTGCGGATGGTCAGCCTATACAAGCGTTATCTGGAGGAGTTGGGCCATGAGGTGACGATCTTCACCCTCGGCAATAGCACCGAGAAGGACCTCGAAGCGCGCATCTACCGTTCCTCCGGCATCCGTTTGGGAAAATACGGCTATTTCGTCAGCATGAGCTATAGCCGAGAGGCGCAGGCGATGCTGGCCCAGATGGATATCGTTCATTGCCACCACCTCATCATGAGCGTGGAGATGGCCCACCGTTACGCCCGTTGCCCGATCGTCTACACCAATCACACCCGCTACGATCTGTACACCGGCGCTTACACGCCATTACCCCAGCCGGCGGCTGATGCCATCATGCGCCAGGTTTGGCCGGAATACACCAGCCTGGCCGATGTGGTCATCGCCCCATCGAAGGGGGTGCGCGATGTTCTGGCTGATTTCGGTGTCAGCGCCCGAACGGTGGTCATAGAGAACGGCATCGAACTCGATCGGTTTCTCCACCCGCACCAGCCGCGCGCCAAATCGGACTATGGCCTGCCGGAGTCGGCGAAACTCCTGATGTATATCGGCCGTCTGGCTTCGGAAAAAGATCTGCCGACGTTGCTGAAACAGTTCGCCGTGGCGCGGGAACTCGTCCCGGATTTGTATTTGGCCCTGATTGGCAAGGGGCCACAAGAAGCGGAACTAATCGAACAGGTAGAGGAGTCAGGGCTTCAACCCTTCGTCCAGTTCCGGGGCACAGTACCATACGATGAGGTGGCCGATTGGCTGGCACCGGCCGATGCTTTCGTGACCGCTTCCACCAGCGAAGTGCATCCCCTGACGGTCATCGAGGCGATGGCCGCCGGCAAGCCGATCGGCGCGGTCCACTCGCCGGGGATCTCCGACACCGTCGAGCATGGCGTGACCGGCTTCCTGACCGCCCAGGCGGCGGGACTGGACGCGGCGATAGTGGCGCTGATGGCCGATCCGGCGCGAACGCGAGCCATGGGCGCGGCGGCGCGCGAGGCCGGCAAGCGATTTGACATCCACAGGACAGTCGCCAAAACGGTCGAGCTTTATGAAGAACTGCTGGAGGCGCGGCCGGACCTGCAACGTAGTGAGCCACATGGCCGGTGGTCGCGCCGAACCGAGAAATGGGCCGGCTTGCTCGACCAGCTGGCCGATATTATCCGCCAATCGGACGACGCGATTGGCGGGAACCGTACTTGGTGGCCACCGGGGGAGATAACGACACAGAGGCCGATCGATGAGTGAGCGGCGCCCGGATTCCCGTCGTCGCCTGGGTCAATGGGGTGAAAATTTGGCCGCCCTCCATCTGGAAGCCCAAGGACTCGCGCTGATCGAGCGGAACTGGCGCTGTCGCGACGGCGAGATCGATCTGGTGGCTCGCGACGGTGAGACATTCGTCTTTGTGGAAGTGAAAACGCGCCGGGGCCGCAAGTTCGGCGCGCCTGAGGAAGCGTTAACACCCCATAAGGCCCAAAAGCTGCTGCAACTCGGTCAGAATTATATGGCCGAACATGAGCTGGATAACGTCAACTGGCGTATCGACCTGGTGGCGGTCGAGCTGGACGAGAACGGGCATCTGCTTCGTTGTGATCATATTCCCAACGCGGTGATGGGCTGGTAGGGGAGGGTTGGATGAACCGGGAGCGACGCCCCCTTCTCGTCCTCGTCGGCCCGACAGCCGTGGGCAAGACCGCGCTCTCCATCTATCTGGCGAGCCGATTTAACGGTGAGATCGTCTCGGCCGATTCGCGCCTGTTTTATCGCGGGTTGGATATCGGCACCGCCAAGCCGCTCCCGGCCGAACGCGCTGCCGCCCCCCACCATCTCATCGACATCTGCCCGCCGGATGGGACGCTAAGCCTGGGCGAATATCAACGGCTGGCCACCAGGACGATCGATACCATCCTCGGCCGGAATCATCTGCCTGTTTTGGTTGGCGGCACGGGACAGTACGTCTCTGCCGTCATTGAGGGTTGGGGTATCCCGGAGGTCGCCCCCCGGCCGGAACTTCGGGCCGCGCTGGAGGCGTTGGGCGAGGACGAGGCGGCCCGCTGGTTGGCGGCGCTTGATCCGGCGGCCGCGACGCGAATCGACCCGCGCAACTTCCGGCGGGTCATCCGGGCGCTGGAGGTGACGCTGGTGACCGGTCGCCCCATCACCGAACTGCAACGCAAAACCACGCCCCCCTATGATATTCGGGTCATCGGTCTGTGGCGCAGCCGTCGCTCGCTCTACGAGCGCATCGATGACCGCGTGGACGCAATGATGGCCGCGGGCCTGCTCGATGAGGTGCGCCGCTTGCGTGATGCCGGTTACGGCTCGGACTTGCCGTCGATGAGCGGGCTAGGGTACAGACAGCTGATGGCCTACCTGGCGGGCGAGACAAGTCTCGCTGAGGCGGTGGAGCGCATCAAGTTCGAGACCCATCGCTTTGCGCGGCAGCAAGCGACGTGGTTCCGGCGTGATGATCCGCGCATCACCTGGTTCGATCTGGATGAGGATGACGATCCGCAGCAAGTAGCGGCGGCCGTTGAGGAATGGCTGCGCCGGTAGTCTGTCGTCTGGCCAAATGGGTGGGACAGGGCCTTACGCCAGTCACCTCGCTTGTAGATCCCCTTACCCGGTGAGTCGCTCCACCAGCCGCCGAATCTCCGACTCGAAGGCCGTGTTGATGGGGAAGACCAGATTTTGCCGCCGGATGACGGCCGCGCGGGCTGCCAGATAGTTTTCCAGCAATTCGCCCAGACCACGGACGGTGGCCGTGGTGTCGCGGCTATACGTCGCCTGGATCAACTTTTGGCGGGCCGGCTCTTCGGGGGGCAGGGCAGCCAGCAGTGGCGGCAGCGTAAAGTACAGCAGCTGCAAGTAGATGGGAAACGGCTTGGCGGAATCGCCCCGTTTCAGCAAGCGTATCACGTCCCAGCACATCACCCAGAAACGGTTGTCGAGATCGGTCAACTCGGCCGGGCTTATGTAGGGCTGCGATGGGGCCAGCCGCGATGAGGCGGCCTGATGCTGCTCGGCCCAGTGGTCGCTGTCCTTCAGGACACGTAGCTCGCGATAGAGGGGGTGGGGGGCGATGGTCTCCATTGTTTCAAATAGGAAATCGACCTTGGCCCCGTTGCTATAGAGAGCGACGGCGAGAAACGACTCCACATGACCGGCATCGAAGGAACGCACGGCCACATAAGGCATGACTCCCTTGATGAATTCCTGTCGCGCGGCCCATCCGGTTTCCCGCTCGGCCGGATTGGCGTAAATCAGGGCGACGTCGACATCCGACCAGGTGTCCTCGGCTCGGCGGCCGAACGCCCCATAGAGGTAACAAACCTGCACGGCCGGATCGGCTTGCACGTGGCGCTGAAGGCGGCCAATAAAGCGCTCTTGCTCGAACATGATGGCTCGGATTGTCCCCGGCTTAGGGAATGAAGCAACCAAATGAGCGCATCAGCAAGACGGCCGCCAGTCCCAGAGCGACGCCGGCCAGAACTTGCGGGACGGTATGGCGTTTCAGGTAGATGCGAATCAGGCAGATCAGGACCATGAACGGCAGCAGGATCAGCCCTGTCGTCCAACCAAAGATGAGGGTGAAAATCATCCAGGTGGCGGCCGCGGCCGTGGCGTGGATGCTGATGAGCCACTGGGTGTTGATTAGCCCCAGGGTGCCGAGCATGGCTGCACTCAGGATGCTGGCGCACCGCAGCAGCACCGGCCCATCAAAAAATGCGATGAAGGCAAAGGCGGCAACGCCTGCGACGACCGCCGTCACATAAGGGATATGGCGCTCGCTGGTCGAGCTCATATGCAGCTCGGTCACCCGGCCGGTGTGCAGGAGATAGGCGATGACGAGCATCGGCAACAAGGCTACGAACGCCCCAAAGATCACTCCCCACGCCAACCCGGGCCAGACAGGACGTTCATAGATACCCAGCACCAGCCCCGTGATCGCGAACATGACGGGAGGGCTGATGACATTGGAAAGGATGCGCGCCACCCGCACCATGCCGACGCGGTCGGCTTCGTGAGTATCCTTGGGTACTGCCATATCGGCCGGATGATAGACTTTCGGTTGCTGCCCATCAGAGCCGGACGACGCCTTCGAGGCGCCGTCCGGCTGATTGATAAAAAAGTCAGGATCAGGTGCCTTCTTCCCAGGAATCGAGATAGGCAGCCTGTTGCTCGGTCAAGGTATCGATATGGATACCCATCGCGGCCAGCTTGATGGAGGCGATCTCCTGATCGACCTCGGTCGGCACAGTATAGACGCGGTTCTCCAACTCACCCTTGTGGTCGACCAGATACTTGGCGGCCATAGCCTGACCGGCGAAGCTCATATCCATGACCGACGCGGGATGGCCTTCGGCCGCGGCCAGATTGATCAAACGACCTTCGCCCAGCAGATTCAGGCGATGGCCGTTGTGCTTCATGGTAAACTGCTCGACGAACGGGCGCACGCGCTTCGGCTCGTGGGCCGACAATTCATGCAGGGCCGGCTTGTTGATCTCCACGTCGAAGTGGCCGGAGTTCGACAACAAAGCGCCGTCCTTCATGACCATGAAGTGGTGCTTGTCGAAAACATGGATGTCGCCCGTGGCGCTGACGAAGATATCGCCGATTGGGGCGGCATCGTTCATCGGCATCACGCGATAGCCATCCATGACCGCCTCCAGCGCCTTGAGCGGGTCGATCTCGGTCACGATGACGTTGGCTCCCAGTCCGCGCGCGCGCATGGCGATGCCTCGGCTGCACCAGCCGTAGCCGGCCACGACGACGTTCTTGCCCGCGATCAGGACGTTGGTGGCGCGGATGATGCCGTCCATCGTCGACTGGCCCGTGCCGTAACGATTATCGAACATGTGCTTGGTCAGTGCGTCGTTGACGGCCATCATCGGGAATTTGAGCGCGCCGTCGCGTGCCATTGCCCGTAGGCGGATGATGCCGGTCGTCGTCTCTTCCGTGCCGCCATACATCGTATCGATCAGGCCGCGACGGCTCTTATGGATGGTGCTGACCAGATCGGCGCCGTCATCCATGACGATATGGGGCTTGTGGTCTAGTACGGCGCTAATATGCTTGAAGTAGGTTTCATTGTCTTCGCCTTTGATGGCGTAGACGGGGATCTCGAAATGGCTGACCAGCGACGCAGCCACATCGTCCTGGGTGCTCAGCGGGTTGCTGGCGCACAGCACCACATCCGCGCCACCTGCCTGAAGGCTGACCATCAGGTTGGCCGTCTCGGTCGTGACATGCATGCAAGCGCTGACGCGCAGGCCGGAAAACGGCCGATCATCCTTGAATCGCTTCTGGACGCCGCGCAAAACCGGCATTTCCAGTTCGGCCCATTCGATACGATGCCGCCCACCGGGCGCAAGATCGGTATTCTTAACGTCAAAGTCCATTGTTGTTTTAAAACTCCTTGATAGCCTGCATCTCCTCGCCCTTATCCGGCGATGGAGAGAGGTGCTTTGATTTGTTCATCATCGAGAAGGAGCACGTCGAGCGCTCCCTCGTCATCAAAAGATTCGCGGTATCGCGCCACGAATTCCTGGCGCGTGAAGTAGTGGTTTTGCGGCCCGTACTGTTCCAGTACATAGGCGGCGGCCAGCGCTCCCATGCGGCCGGCCACGCCCCACGGCAAACCGAGCTGCATACCGCGCATCAACCCGGCGCGATAGGCGTCTCCCGCGCCGGTCGGCTCAGCCACCCAGCGCGTTGGCGCGACCGGAACGTACTCCTCGTGCCCATCGATTACTAGGCGCGAACCGGCCGGGCCCATCGTCATAACTAAACCGCCCACCTGATTGAGGATGTCTGATTCGGTCAATCCGGTCTTTTCCTGAATGAGCTGGAATTCATATTCATTGCTGGATAGCAGGAAACAACCGTCGATCCCTTCGCGGATATCATCGCCGCTGATGCGCGCCGTCTGCTGGCTGGGATCGTAAATGAACGGCAGCCCAATAGCCTTGCATTCGCGGACGTAATTAAGCATGGCACCGGGATCGTTGGGGGTGATGATGGTCAGTTCGGCACCGGGGGCGCATTGGGCGAAGGTCAATTTACCGGCATGAGCCATCGCGCCGGTATAGAAGCTGGCGATCTGGTTGTTGTCTTCGTCGGTATTGACAAAGAAGGACGCGCAGAACTCATCCTCGATATCGAGGATCGCCGAGGTGTCAATGCCCTGGCTTTCAAGCCAGGCGCGATATTCGCCAAAATCCTGCCCGGCAGTGGCCATGACGGTCGGCCGATCGCCCAACAGCGCCATCGTGTAGGCGATATTGGGAGCGGTCCCCCCTCGCTGCCGTTTCAGGGAATCGACCAAAAAGCTAAGGCTGATCTTTTCCAGCTTATCGACCACAAACGCATCCTGGAATCGGCCGGGATACGACATAAGGTAGTCAAATGCAATTGATCCGGTTATGACAATCTTCATAAACTCCGCCTTCCTCTCAGATTACACCTTCATCGTGTGCTCGGTGCATTCCACAATCCATCGAAAAGCCACGCGAAATCCTGGTCGCGCCGGCTAGCCGACCAGGACGCTGCTTGTCTCAAATTGTTTAAGCGATGTGGCCTGGGCCAACAGGCTCCTGTTGTTTGGGAGCTGCGTCCCCGGTATTTCCTGTTCGATGCACTATGAACAGTTCGACGGGCACGCAATTTCACAGTATAGCGTGTTTGTGCGGTAATGCACCTGGAACACTCTATTGGCTGTGGGTTACGAGTAATCTTACAATGCGTCTCCGGTGACTTGATTGACCGTTGACGGAATGTCCTTTTTTAGGGCTGGCGTCACCCCCAGTCGATCGCGCAGCATGGTCAACATTGCCCGCAGGCCGTCGCGAGTCTTGATCTTTTTGCCCTCGGCGTAGGTCCGAGGGTTATAGCTGATAGGGATCTCGATGATCTCGTAGCCTGAGAGTAGTATCTTGTTCGGCAACTCGAAATCCAGATTGAAATCGGTTGTCGTCAGATTGAGTGACTTCACTACGTCGGCGCGCACCATTTTCGTGGCCGTCGCCACATCGGTCAGGTGACCACCGAATAACAAATTGGTCATCGCCGTCAATACCCGCACGCCCAGATAGGCATGGGCGTATTTATACTTCACGTTGCCGCCCAACACGCGAGAGCCGAAGATGGCTGCCGCTCCCGTCTCATCTGCTTTATGACAGAAGCGTGCGTGCTCGGCCGGGTCATATTCCGAGTCAGCGTCCTGGATGATCATGTAATCGCCGGTCATGGTGGCGATGCCGGTGCGGATGGACATGCCCTTGCCCAAATTTCGCTCGTGAAAGACGGTGGTGATCTCCGGATCGTCGATTTCATTCAGAATCTCGCGCGTGCCGTCGGTCGAGAAATTATCGACGACGATGATCTCGCGTGCCCAGCCGGGACCGAGATCAACGACGCGGGTGTGGTCGATGATGTCGCGGATCGTTGCCTGCTCGTTATAGCAGCAAATGATGACGGAGAGTTTTTTCATATCCTTGTTCATCCGGAAGCATCTCCGCGGCGGTCTCGGAACTGCCCGCCGGACGAATTCACTACAATTGTTTGAAGAAGCGGTCAAACATATCGAGCATATAATCCAGTCGGACTTTATCCAGGCCGGGATAGACGCCCACGAAAAAGCCGCCACGCATGATCTGATCGGCGACGCTCAGATCGCTGACGGTGCGGTGCTCAATATGCCGATAGGCCGGTTGGCGGAGTATGTTGCCGGCGAAGATGAGCCGTGTCTGGACAAGGTTATTTTCCAGGAAGCGGGTCAGTTCATGGCGCATGAACGGAGCTTCTTCACGAACCAGTAATGGCATGGCGAACCACGACGGGTCGGCCTTCGGATGCCAGGTCGGCAACATCAGAAACTCGCTGTAAGGTTTCAGGCCTTCATAGAGATAGGCGAAATTCTCCTTTCGCTTTCGGATGAACTCCGGTAATTTCTGCAATTGAGCCAGCCCCATCGCCGCCTGGGGATCGGTCAGCTTCAGGTTGTAGCCAATCTCTGAGTAGAGGTAGCGATGATCATAAAAACCGGGGATGCCGGGTATGGTATGCTCAAAGCGGATGCCGCATTTACCGTTGATTGGGTTGTCGTAGCCGCACCAGCAGTCACGTCCCCAATCGCGGACGGCACGGGCGATCTTGGCCAGCTTGGGCCGGTTAGTGTAGACAGCTCCCCCTTCGCCCATCGTGATGTGGTGGGCCGGGTAGAAGCTCAGGGTAGCCAGGTGGCCGAATGTCCCGACCATGCGGCCGTCCCATCGGGATCCGAGCGCGTCGCAAGTGTCTTCCACCAGAAGCAGGTTGTGCCGCCGGACGAAATCCATGACCACATCCATATTGGCCGGGTTGCCCAGTGTGTGCGCGAACATCAGCGCTCGCGTGCGTGGCGAGACAGCTTCTTCCAGTTGGGATACGTCGAGGTTGAAATCGCCGTAGCAGCTGTCGATGAACACCGGTGTCAGGTGATTCTGGATGACGGGATTGACCGTGGTAGGAAAGCTGACGGCGGGAACGATGACCTCATCGCCCGGGCGTAGTCCATCCGGCAATTTACGGGAGCACAGAGTGGTCAGGGCGACCAGATTGGCCGATGATCCGGAATTGACCGGGATGACCTCGCGGACGCCGATGAAATTGCCCAGCAGTTTTTCAAACTCCTCGGCATACGGGCCGGCGGTGAGCCAGAAATCAAGCACAGAGCTGATCATGTTCTGGATTTCCGTCTCGTCAAAGACGCGACCGGCATAGTTTACAGTTGTTTTGCCCGGTTCAAAAGGCCGGTTTCGGTGAGCTTTTTCGTAAAATTCGGCAACCTGGGCCAGGATCGACTGCCGCAGCTCTTCGATATCACCCATTCTGCGTTTTCTCGTTCAAATTGGCGTCAACAGTCGACGCCAAATGGTTAAATTGTTTAGTGGAGCGGGTTTGAAACCTCTCCCCTTCGGCGAAGAGGCAATAGACATCATGCCCTGAGGCGATTCCATCCGGATGTGGTTTCTCTCAGCCGGAGGTCGATTATAGCAACAGAGCGGGCTTTATCCAAGTAGCGGTTCTTCTATCGTCCTCCCCCGTCAGGGGGTGGCGTCGTCGGTGGCTCGGCCGTCGGCGGTTCAGACGTCGGCGGTGGATCCGTCGGCGGTGGATCCGTCGGCGGTGGCGACGTGGGTGGTGGCGACGTGGGCGGTGGCGACGTGGGCGGTGGCGACGTGGGCGGTGGCGACGTCGGTGGTGGTGATGTGGGCGGCGGTGACGTCGGCGGTGGCGATGTAGGTGGTGGCGATGTAGGCGGCGGCGATGTCGG
>JAGOZU010000184.1 GCA_018058545.1 Promineifilum sp.
GGAAAAGGAGCACGTCGAGGGTTTCTCGCCGCAACTGGCCGTCGTGACCCATGGCGGGGGCGAGGAACTCGAAGAGAAGCTGGTGGTTCGCCCGACGTCGGAGACGATGTTCGGCTATATGTATTCCAAATGGATCAAATCCTGGCGCGACCTGCCGGTTCTGATCGTCCAATGGGGTTCCGTCCTGCGTTGGGAGCTGCGCACGAAACTGTTCCTGCGCACCGCCGAGTTCTATTGGCATGAGGGCCACACGGCCCACGCGACCGCCGAGGAAGCCCAGGAGGAGATGCTGCGCATTCTGGACATCTACGAGAAGTTTTCGCACGAAGAAGCGGCCATCCCCGTCATCAAAGGGCGCAAAACGGACTCCGAACGCTTCCCGGGGGCGCAAATCACGTCATCGATCGAGGCCATGATGTGGGACAGGCGCGCCCTGCAGGCGGGCACTTCCCATTACTTCGGCCCCAACTTCGCCAAGGCGTTCGACATCCAGTACCTTGACCGGAACAACACCCTGCAATACTGCGAGACGACCTCCTGGGCTATCTCCAGCCGCATGATCCGCGCCATCATCATGGTTCATGGCGACGACCAGGGGCTTGTTCTGCCCCCGCGACTCGCGCCGATTCAGGCGGTGATCGTCCCCATCTTCAGGAGCGATGCCGAGCAGGGGGCGGTGATGGAAGCCGCCGATCGTATCTTCGGGGAGCTTAAGGCGGCCGGCGTCCGCGTTAAGCTGGATGACCGCGACAATGTAAGCCCCGGGTTCAAATTCAATGATTGGGAGATGCGCGGTGTGCCCGTGCGGATTGAGATTGGGCCGAGAGATGTGGAAAACAGGTCCGCGGCCTTGGCCCGCCGCGACCGGCCGGGCAAGGAAGGCAAATCCTTCGTCGCTCAGGCCAACCTCGTGCCGGAGGTGAAGGGGCTACTGGATACGATCCAGAGCAGCCTCCTGCAGCGGGCCACTGAATACCGCGATGCCCATATTCACGAACCCGCCGGCTACGACGAATTCAAACAGATCGTCGCCGATGGTTGGGCGTATGCGTGGTGGTGCGGCAGCGCGGAGTGCGAGGCCAAAATCAAGGAGGAAACGCGAGCCACAACGCGCTGCATTCCGGCCGACCAGCCCGAGGGGCATGGCTCTTGCATCTACTGCGGCCAGCCGGCAAGTGAGCGGGTGTACTTCGCCCGCGCTTATTGACAGGCGCAACCTGCCAACCTGTAGCACAAGCTGTCAGCTTGTGAGGCGCGGAGCACAAAGAGCGAGGCAGCCGACAACCGCGCTCTGACGGCCGGACGAGATTCGCCCGCACCCCTCTGCTCCCCCGCTCCCCCTCACCCCCTCTCCACGGTCGCCGAGGCCACCGCCGCGGAGGCCACCACCGCCGCCCGCAAATTCTTCCCAAACGGCGGATAGACGATGCCCGCCTCAGTGACGATGCCGGTCACATAGCGGTGGGGAGTCACGTCGAAGGCCGGGTTGCGGGCGGTGATACCCTCCGGGGCGATGCGCTGGCTGCCGATGATCAGCACCTCGTCGTCGTCGCGCTCCTCGATGGGGATCAGGTCGCCCGTGGCCAGGTCGAGGTCGATGGTGCTGGTGGGCACCACCGGGTAGAAGGGCACGCCGTTCTCTTTGGCCAGCACGGCCACCTGATAGGTGCCGATCTTGTTGCACACGTCGCCGTTGGCCGCGGTGCGGTCGCTGCCCACGAGGACGATGTCGACCTCGCCCGCGCGCATGAAATGGCCGGCGGCGTTGTCGGCGATGAGGTCAAACGAGATGCCGCGCTCCTTCAGTTCCCAGGCGGTCAGGCGCGCCCCTTGCAGCCGCGGCCGCGTCTCGTCCACCAGCACGTGGATGCGCTTGCCCTGCTCGTGGGCGGCGAAGACTACGCCCAGCGCCGTACCCCAATCGACGGTGGCCAGCGCGCCGGTGTTGCAATGGTGGAGGATGGTGTCGCCGTCGCTGATGAGTTCCGCGCCGTTGAAGCCCATGCGCCGGTTGAGGGCCACGTCCTCGTCGGCCAGCCGCTGGGCCTCGATGAGCAACGCATCGCGCACATCGGCGGCCGATTGCAGCTCCTCGCTCGCGGCCACGCGCAGCAGCCGTCGCACACCCCAGGCCAGATTGACGGCCGTCGGCCGTGCCGCCTCCAGGTATTCCCCGGCGGCCGTCAGGTCGTGGAGCAGCGTCGCCCGGTCGCCGGCCACGCTTTGCCGGGCGGCCAGAGCCATGCCGAAACCCGCCGCCGCGCCGATGGCCGGGGCGCCGCGCACAACCATGTCGCGGATGGCCGCGGCCACTTCCTGGTAGGTGTTATATTCCGGCACGACCAGCTCGAACGGCAGCAGCCGCTGGTCGATCATTTTCATCACGTCGTGGTCATAGTCCCAAAATACGGTGCGCATAAAATCTCCGGGGAATTACGAATTACGAATGAAGAGAGTCGTTCGTTGTTGGGTGATACCTGCCTGTAGCTCAACCTGACAGAATCTGTAGCTCAACCTGACAGAATCTGTAGCTCAACCTGTCAGAATCTGTAGCTCAACCTGTCAGAATCTGTAGCTCAACCTGTCAGAATCTGTAGCTCAACCTGTCAGATATCGTGTTAAAAGTCAACTCAAATCACACAGGTTGCATGTTGATGGTGTGATTAGGATCGAAAGGCAGGCGCGTTTTCAACACACCGTAAGCCAAGTGGAGTAGCT
>JAGOZU010000122.1 GCA_018058545.1 Promineifilum sp.
GTGATTCTGGCCGCGCTGCTGTTCATCGCCGTCACGTTGTTCGGTTTCGCCACGGTCTCCGACGCCCGGCTGCTCTCCCCGCTCGAACGTCTATCGCCCATCAGCCGCACCAACCAGCGCGAGCTGATCGAGCTATGGGGGCGCGGCGCGGGAGGCGAGGAACTGCAAGGCTTGCTGTTCTCGACGGCCGATCAGGCCGATGTGCGCATCCTCGTCGTCGACACCGGCGCAGAGGAGATCGTCTTCGACACGGCCGGAAATGACGATTGGATCGGCGACAGGCTGACGGGCGTGCAACAACCCCAAAGCATGGCTCTGACCAATGCCGCGCGCGGCAGTATCTTCGGCACGTTCATCCATTCCGACGGTTCCCGCTGGCTGGTATTCGCCGAGCCGAATATCGCCCTGGGCCGGGCGCTCATCTTTTATGCGCAGCCGGAGCCGACCGCGGGGGAGTTCTTCCGCGAGTTTTTCCTGCAGCCGTTGATCGTCGCCGGAGTGCTGGCGCTGTTGCTGGCGGTCTTGCTGGCGGCGGTGATCTCCCGCTCCGTGTCCGGCCCCCTGCGCACGATGGCGTCGGCGGCCGAGGCTATCGCTCGCGGCGATTACGACCAGCGCGTGCCGCAAAAGGGGCCGGAGGAAGTGCGGCGCGTGGCCGAGAGCTTCAACAGCATGGCGGCCCAGGTGAAGTCGTCGCAGCAAGCCCAGCGCGATTTCGTGGCCAACGTCTCCCATGATCTGCGGACGCCGCTGACGGCCATCAGCGGCTGGAGCCAGGCGTTGCTCGACGGCGCGGCCGAATTACCTGAAGATCGGCAGCGCGCGGCCGAGACCATCCATGATGAAGCCGGTCGCATGGCCCGGCTGGTCAATGAACTGCTCGAACTGGCGCGTCTGGAGTCGGGCCAGCTGCAAATGACGAAGCGGCGAGTCGATCTTGGCGCGGTGCTGGCCGACGTCCACCGCAGCCAGTTAGCACGGGCACGGGCGCGACAAATCAACCTGACGCTTGATGCGCCGGCCGGCCTGACGGTGATGGGCGATCCCGATCGCATCGTCCAAATTTTCACCAACCTGGTCGACAACGCGCTGGCCTACACCTTGCCGGGCGGTAGCGTTGGACTGCTGGCGCGCGTGGATGGGGACTGGGTGGAGGGGAGCGTGGCCGACACGGGGTCGGGCATCCCCAATGAAGAGATACCGCGGGTGTTCGAGCGGTTCTACCGGCTGGAGAAATCGCGCGCGCGGGGGGAGACTGGGCGCGGGTCGGGGCTGGGGCTGGCCATCGTCCGCGAACTGGTGGCGGCTCACAACGGCCGCATCAATGTGTCGAGCGAAGTGGGGCGCGGCTCGACCTTCAAGGTGCGTTTGCCGAAAGCCCCAACGGTGGCCTGACGCCGTTAATCACACGTTCTGAGGAATTCCTTGCCCATGATGCAATTCATATCGATCGCCGGCGCGTTGCTGATACTCATACCCTTTTCCGCCAACCAGTTCGGCCGTTTGGCCTCTTCCACTCTCGCCTATCAACTGCTTAACCTGCTTGGTTCGGGCACGCTGGCCGTCGTTGCCGTCTTCGAGCGTCAATACGGCTTTATTCTGCTGGAAGGCATCTGGGCATTGGTCAGTTTGTGGGGGTTGGTGTCGATGCTGCGCGTGCGGAAAGCGACGGATCATTAAGGCGCGTAGAACACGTCTGCCTCATTCTGTCGGCCATTCCCAGGAATCAGGCCGTGATCCCGGGGCTGCAACAAATAAAAAAGGGTGTGGCTGTTTGGAGCCACACCCTTATCAGGGGTCGATCGTTGGGGGGCTAGATCCCGTAGTAGAGAAGGAATTCGTACGGATGCGGCCGCAGGCTGACCGGGCCGATCTCCGTTTCATGCTTATAGCTGATGAAAGCCTCGAGAACATCCTTGGTGAAGACGCCACCTTCCAGCAGGAAGGCGCGGTCGGCTTCCAGGGCATCGAGGGCTTCGTTGAGCTTGCCCACGGTCATCTCCACCTGGCCCATGTTTTCCTCGTGGAAGAGATCCGTTTCCGCCGGCTCGCCTGGATCGATCTGGTTGCGGATGCCGTCCAGGCCGGCCATGAGCATGGCGGCGAAGGCCAGATAGGGGTTGGCCGCGGGATCGGGGCAGCGAAACTCGATGCGCTTGGCCTTGGGTGATTTGGAGTACATTGGGATGCGGATGGCGGCCGAACGATTGGCGGCCGAGTAGGCGATCACTACGGGAGCCTCATACCCCGGCACCAGTCGACGATAGGAGTTCGTGGTCGGCGCGCAAATGGCCAGCAGGGCATTGATATGCTTCAGGATGCCGCCGATGTACCACTTGGCCATTTGGCTCAATCCGGCGTAACCGTTCTCATCAAAGAAGAGCGGTTTGCCATCTTTCCACAGACTCTGATGGGTGTGCATACCCGAGCCGTTATCGGCGTAGATGGGCTTGGGCATGAAGGTTACGGTTTTGCCGTGCCTCTGGGCCACATTCTTGACGATATACTTGTAGAGTTGGACGTTGTCGGCCATCTTGAGCATGGTATCGAAGTGCATGTCGATCTCGCATTGCCCGGCCGTGCCGACCTCGTGATGATGCAACTCCACCGGCACACCGGCGTCGATCAGCGTTCGCACCATTTCGGAGCGAAGGTCTTGCAGGGTATCGAAAGGCGCGACCGGAAAGTAGCCGCGCTTGTGGGGAACGGAATGGCCGAAGCCAAAGATGCCGTTGTTCCACGGGCCTTCGATGCTGTCCACCTGGTAGGCTGAGGAGTACTCGCCCGCCGAATACATCACCTTGTCGAAAACGAAGAACTCCGCTTCCGGCCCGAAATAAGCCGTATCGGCGATTCCCGTGGACTTCAGGTAATCCAGGGATTTACGAGCGATGTAACGCGGATCGCGCACGTATGGCTTGCGGGTGATCGGGTCATAAACGTCCCCAACGAGGCTGAGCGTCGGGGTTTCGCAGATCGGATCGACAATGGCCGTCGACGGATCGCAGATCAGGATCATATCGCTTGACTCGATGCTCCGGAAGCCACGAATCGATGAACCGTCGAAGCCCAGGCCTTCCTCGAAAGCGTCCTCCTCGCTATAGTTTTCGACTGGTAATGAAAAGTGCTGCCATTGGCCGAAAAGGTCGGTGAACTTCGCATCGATGAATTTGATGTCTTTATCTTTGATTAATTTGGTTACGTCTGCCGGTTTCATGGTTTATCTCCTGTGTCCTGGTTGTTATCTGCAGTACAATGATTCAACCTTGTCTATACCTGTTCTCCCCTTAACCTTTAAGGGAAAAACGCCTCGCCGCACCAAACGATGCGAGAGGCGTTAGCCTGATTTAGTAATCCCGATGTCACTCGTTGCCGGGCCGGATTGCGATCGACCCTTTAATAATGACAAGGTTATATAATACGCAGATCGTGTTGAGTGTCAATCTACGATATAAATTTTCTAGAGTAGCAGGCTCATCACCAGATCATCGATGTATTCGCCGTCGCGAATGACGGCGTTGCGTCGCCTGCCTTCGGCCACAAAACCCAGCGATTCATAGAGAGCGATCGCGATCTCGTTGCGGACGAAGACGTGGAGTTCGATGCGTTCGAGAATGCTCGTCCCGCGCGCCCATGCGATGGCCCGTGTCATCAGCCGGCGGCCGATGCCCTGACCGCGCCACTCCTCCGCCACGGTGATGCCCAGGACGGCCGTATGCCGGACGTTACGCCGCTTGCCCCCTTCCAAAGTCAATACGCCGACGATCTGGTCCTTGCTCTCGGCTACAAGGTAGAGGCTATTGTCGGCGCGGTTCATATCACGGATGACGCGCGAGTTGCCTTCCACGGTGGGGTAGTATTCATCGGCTTCCGTGATGAGATTGATCCCCGGTTCGCTGAACAGACGACGGAAGAAGGCGATGGTCGTGGCCGAGTCTTCCGGACGAGCCTCCCGGATTATCACCCATTCCGATCGGTCTGCTGTTTGCTGGAGGATTGGTTCCTGGGTCATGATGTTCCGTTGATCAAATCAGTGAATTTTAATCCAGCGGGCAGGTCATGTACAGGCCATTCAGTTCGAATCCCCAGCGGGCGTAATATTCGCGCGTGCCGATGGCGCTGATGACGGCGATGTGCCGATAGCCGGCGGCTCGGGCGATTTCCCTGGCGCGGCCGATCAACCGCTCGCCCAGGCCGATGTGCTGCGCCTCGCCCCGGCTGTCATCACCCAGATTGAGCGCCGGGCCGTAGACGTGGACTTCGCGAATCATGGCGTGCCCGGCCAGTTCGGGAAGGGGATGTGCGAGCGACGGATCGGGCAGCGACAGCCGCAGGAAGCCCGCCAACCGGTCGGTCGTCGGGTAGCCATCGGCCGTCTCGAAGCTCAGGAAATGCTCCGTTGTGGCGTCAGTATCATAGACGAAATCGCGCAGTTCCAGATCCTCAAGGCGGACCGCCTCCCGGCGAATCTCACGGCAGCGAATGCAGCGGCAAGGTGTCCCCTGTTCGTATAGCCTTTCCTGGGCGATCTGGCGCAGATTGGCCTTCTTGTTGCCGGCCACTACGTTGGTGGTCGGGAAGTCACGGACCACGCGGTTGAGGCGGACGTAGCGCGGCACTTGAACCTTGCAGGCGGCCAGCACATCCACGACCTGCTCCTCGGTGTAGGGGGTGTACTCGCCCCGCAGCCAGTAGTCGTGGAGTTCGGCGTTGGGCACCAGCATGCACGGGTAGAGCTTCAGCTCGTCGGGGCGGATGGCCGGGTCGCTCCACAGGCGGCCGAAGTCGGCGATATCGCTCTCGACGGTCGCGCCGAGCAGGTTGGCCATCCAGTGGCCATGGATCTTGAACCCCGCCAGCCGCAGCAGTCGGAAGGCGTCGCGCGTGCTCTGGACATCGTGACCCCGTTTGTTTAGTTCCAGTATCCGTTCGTCCAGCGTCTGGATGCCGACCTGCACCTTGGTGACGCCCAGATAGCGAAACCAGCGCAGTTCATCGATATCGATGCGGTCCTGCCGCGTCTCGACAACGAGACCGACATTGCGGCGGCGACCGGCGGCATTGGCCGTTTGCGCCTCGACCAGGGTGGGCGAGTCGAAGCCGTTCATCGCATCGAAGCAGCGCTTGACGAACCACTCCTGATAGTCGCGCCGGTAGCTCGACCACGTGCCACCCAGGATGAGCAGTTCGATCTTCTCGGTCGGATGGCCGATCTTCTCCAGCGCCCGCAGCCGCGAGGCCGTCTGAGCATAGGGATCGAAGCCGTGTCGCTCGGCTCGTTGCGCGCCCGGCTCGTCGTGGAGATAGCTCTTGGGCATGCGCACGTCGGTGGGGCAAAAGATGCACTGGCCGGGGCAGGGGTAAGGCTTGGTCAGGACGGTGACGACGGACACGCCTGACTGGGTGCGCATCGGCTTCATCTGCAGATGCGCCCGGAGGTCGGGATCGAAGGTCAGATAACCCGCCCCGCACAGCCGCTCATAGGCCGCCAGCAGTTGTCCCTTGGAGAGCCATGGCAACCCGCGTCGGGCGAAGACCTGCATCGTCCGGTTATACCGTTTGCCGGTCAGCGGGCGCAGTCGGGCGAGGGTGTCGATCAGCTCGATCAGCAGCGCCTCGCGACCGTCGATGTCGATCGGCTGGTTTTGGTCCAGCCACTTGGCCTCGCGTAGAGAAAGCTCGTTTTCCAATCTCACCCTGCAGTTAATTCTACCACAGTTCTCAGCGTCTCGATGTCGAACACGGTTATATTGAGGGTCGTCACCGGGCTGTCGCGCCAGATGCTCAGCCTCTCGCGGACGCGCTCGCGCGGGCCGACGAGAGCCACGGCGTCGATCAATTCGGCCGGCACACGGGCCATCGCCGCTCCCTTGTCGCCCGACAGGTAAAGGTCCTGAATCTCGGCCGCCTCGGCTTCAAAGCCATAGCGCGCCGCCAGATCGTTATAGAAGTTCCTGCCCCGCGCCCCCATGCCGCCGATGTAGAGGGCCAGCATCGGCCGCAACATGTTGTAGCAGATATCGAGGTTATCGTTGATGACCACCGAGACGGTCGGGGCGATGTCGAAGCCGTCCATCGTCTTGCCCGCTCGGGCCAGCCCGGCTTCGACCTGGGATTTGAACACGGCGTCGTAGCGCTCCGGGGCGAAGAAGATGGGCAGCCAGCCGTCGGCGATCTCGGCCGCCATCTCGACATTTTTGGGACCAATGGCCGCCAGATAGATGGGTATCTCCGGCGCGGCAGCCAATGTGCTTTTCAGTGGTTTGCCGAGTCCGGTGGCGTCGTCGCCGTGATAGGGAATCTGATAGTGCTTGCCCTCGAAGGTGAGCGGGACCTCGCGACGGAAGATGCGGCGGACGATTTCGACATACTCGCGGGTGCGGGCCAGTGGCTGGGCATAGCTGACGCCATGCCAGCCTTCGACGACCTGCGGCCCGGAGAGGCCCAGCCCCATCAGGAAGCGGCCGCCGGAGAGCTGGTTGAGCGTCATGGCCGTCATGGCCGCGTTGGCCGGAGTACGGCCGGGCATCTGCATGATGGCTGTGCCCAGTTTGATGTGTTCCGTCAGCGCACCCAGCCAGGCCAGCGGTGACACGGCGTCGGAGCCGTAGGCCTCGGCCGTCCAGACGGCGTGGACGCCCAGCCGGTCGGCCTCGCGAACGAGATCGATGGGCAATTCAATGGTTCTGGCGGCATAGCCGAGCATGAGTCCAAGGCGCATGATTTACTTCTCCGTATTCTCCTGCTTTTTGTAAGGAAGGGTCTCCAACTGAACGATTTCCGACAATGCGTCGAATTCCGGGTCTTTGTGCACCAGAATGGCCTGATGGCGCACGGCGAAAGCGGCGATAAAGGAATCGGCCGAGGACAGGTGATGAGCTGCCTTCAGCCGCCCGGCCGCCAGAAGTACCGGCTCATCGACATTCCAGAGTATCATCGCCGGCAGTTGTTTCAGCATCGCGTGCCGCTTGTCGGCTACGTCCATCGGCTGCTCCTGAAGCGTAATATAGTAGGTCTCCAAGAGAGTCAGGAAGGGTAGCAGAACTTCTTCATGCCGCAGAATATCTTCCACGCGGGCGGCCCCTTCCTCGTCCTCCAATAACGTCATGATGGCCGAGGTATCGAGCAAGTAGGTGGACTTACTCAAGCTGTTTGTCCTCCTGCCGCGAGGTCAGAAGTCTTTCATTCAGCCGTTCCCCCTTTGCTGAGCCGCGTAATGCCTTAATAGGGTCAGCGGGAATGGGGATTATCTTGATGACCTGTCCGTCATCGATCCATTCCAAAAAATCCCCATCCTGAATATTATAGCGTTCACGAATCGCGGCCGGGACGGCGGTTTGGGCTCTTTTCGTCACTGTTGTTTTCAAGGCGCACACCTCATATGTTAACTATACAAGTAAAATATAGTTATTACAAGCCTGATTAATGATTTGGCTTGTATAGCCGTCACTGTTTCAGCGTCTTAATTACCCCCGGTTTGGTGGTAGTCTTGCGTTATCATCTTGTGTAAGGTACCAAGAGATTAGTGATCATGGGAAAGTGACGCTGATTGAAAGTGACCAGGGTGGCCTCTTCCGCTTCGATCGTGGCGGTGATAAGCGCGTCGGCCAGACTCATCCCGTGGCTTTGTTGATACTGGTTGCGGATCATGCCGCCGCGCCTGGCAATTGGTTCGTCGATCGGGATGATCCTGGCAAGATGTAACAGGCTATTGATGGCTTTTTCGTCCCGTTCATTACGAACCCCGGTGAATAACTCGGCGACCGTGATGACCGACACCAACAGCTCTCCTTCAACATTTAGTTCGGCGATGGACTGAAGCGCTTGTTGCTTACCACGAAGGTGTTCGATGAGAATATCCGAATCGAGGAGATAGCGATTTATTGCCATGACACCAGACGTTCATCCCATTCCCGACGCAAAGCCTCAATATCAGGCAGATCGTCTCGATCCGCCCAAATGCCGAATGATTCTTCCAATAACTTTTCCACGTTTACCTCTTTGACGGCATCAACGAGATAGCAATCAATAGCCTCGCGAATGATCTCGCTTTGGGGCTTGTTGCGCTGTTCGGCGATTGTTCGCAATGCCTCCCGTTGTTCTTTTGTCAGGTAGATTTGCGTTCGCTCCATCATCATACTAACCTCAAGCGATGTATATATGTAATGTATATCCGTGGGGAATGGAAGTCAAGCACAGGAACAAAAAACAGCCGCTTTAAGCGAAAGCGGCTGTTGCTGTGCCCTCACGGGGATTCGAACCCCGGTTTCGGCCTTGAAAGGGCCACGTCCTGGTCCCCTAGACGATGAGGGCAACGGAGAAAATTTTATCATTGGTGGGGCGCATGGTCAACAACTTGGCTAGAATGTTAGTGAGGGATAGGGTCAGGCCTGATGGAGCAGTTGATGCACTGGGATCGATTCGAGATACGCGAAGCGAAAAACGACGAAACGGCGGCGATCTGCGTCGTTCACGCGGCGATCGACCCGGATGACGCGGGCGACCTGTTCGCCTGGACGCAGGAGCTGGAAGAACGGCTGGAGACAGGCGGCCGGGCCTGGGTTGTCGCGCGGGGACGACGGCTGGCGGGCTACGCCACGGCCGATCCGGTCCCGGGCTTGCCGGGCATCTACGATCTGGCGGGAGGCATCGTCCCGGTTCACCGGCAGAGCGGGCTGGGGGATCGATTGTTGCGCCATATCCAGGTCGCGGCCGCCGGAACCGAAGTCCGTCGGTTGTCGTGCCGGGCCAATGACCTGACGGACGAGACGGCCGTCTTTCTGCTCCGGCGAGGCTTCTACGTGGAGCACGAAGAGTGCC
>JAGOZU010000010.1 GCA_018058545.1 Promineifilum sp.
TGTCGACGACGAGGATGCGCACATCGGCCTGATCGGCCGTCGAGAACAGCAAGCCTTGCAGTTCCTCGCCTCCCGCGCCGCGCCCCCATAGCTCGATCAGCTCGCGCTGGTTGGTGCGGCTGATGGCCGATAGACGTTCGAGCGGGGAGAGCAGCCGGGCGTCGGAGACCGTGGCGAAACCGAACAACGTGACGGCGATGAACAGCAGCGCGGCCAGAATCACCACGATATAGGACCACAGCAAGCGGCCACGTAATGTGCGCATCATGGGCTGGAGGCTAATTTACACGAGCCGTTCGCGGGCCTTGGCGCTCAGATAGTCCATCGTCCAGACCATGATCACGATGGCCCAGATGGCCGTGCCCGCGGCGCTATACTGATTCAGGCTGACCCAGATGCGGAATTGCTGGCCGATGCCGCCGCCGCCGACGAAGCCGATGACCGTAGACATGCGGATATTGATATCCCACTGGTAGATGATGAAGGCCAGGAAGGGCGGGACAAGCTGCGGGACGATGGCATAGACCAACGACTGCATCCGATTGGCGCCCGCGGCCGTGACCGCCTCGACCGGGCCGGGATTGATCTCCTCGATCGTCTCCGAGAAGAGCTTGCCGAGATTGGGTATATTGTTCAGGGCCAGGGCCAGCACGCCGGCGAACGGCCCCGCACCCACCCACGTGGCGGCGATGAGCACCAGGATCAGCGGCTCAATCGAGCGGGTGAGGTTGAAGAACGTGCGCATCACATAATAGATCGTCCGTCCCGGTTTTGACTCGCCCATGATATTGCGCGCCGCCAGAAAACTGAGCGGGATGGCAAACAGAGAGCCGATGGTCGTGGCCATTAGCGCCATCAGCAAGGTGACGACCGACAATCGGACGACCGTCTTGACCGTATCGCTGATCTGGAGACGGCCGGCGGCATCGTCATAGGTGATCTCAACCCGAGCCGGTTCGGTCTGCCCTTCCTCCATTAGAACAATGGGGTTGATGGTCGTCTCCAGCACGATGTTGCCGTCGCTGTCTGTGTCGCAACAATTGGATTTGACGCGCAGGTAGGCGCCGTCGGGCAACAGCCAGCGAATGGAGACCGTGCGGTTGGGCGGCAGGCCGGAGCCGGTGATGGTCAGCGGATCGCCGGGTTCACCGCAGGCGGCCGACAACGTGATGCCCGCATCGCCCGGCGTCGACGGCTCGGCCGCGTTGCAGGGCACGACGAGTGGCGCGCTAATGGCCGTGGTGGCCGTCGGCCGGGTGACGAGGTCGGGGATGGCGAACTCTCGCGCCAGCGCCAGCCCTTTGGGCGCGCCGCGCACCAGCTCAATCAGCTGGATTTGTGCTACCTGCCAGGACCAGGCAAACATGGCCAGAAATCCGCCGATGATGAGGAAGCGCAGGATGGCCCGCACCGGCGGGCTGCGATGGCTGATGATCGGCCGCCCCTGGATGATGCGCTCCCGCAGCCAGCTGGAGACGAAATCCAGCACGGCGACGACGATGACGATGGCGATGATGGCCGTGGCCATGGCCGAGAAACGATTCAGCCGCACCCACTGGATGACCAGGAAGCCCAGGCCGGCGTCGCTTACCAGACCGATGACCGTCGAAAGTCGCACATTGATGTCAAAGCGATAGAGCGTAAACGAGGTGAATGTGGGCAAAATCTGGGGCAGGACGGCGTAGACGACCATTTGCGGCCAGCTCGCGCCCGTAGCTCGCAGCGCTTCGATGGGGCCGGGATCGATGCTCTCGATGGCCTCCGAATACAGCTTGGCCAGCGCGGCCACCGTATGGAACCACAGCGCCAGCGTGCCCGCAAAAGGCCCCAACCCCACCCAGACGGCGAAAATAATGGCCCAGATAAGCGTCTCGATGGAGCGAATGATATTGAGGATCGCTCGCACGACGTTATAAATAACGAGCGTGATGCGGCTGCCTCCCATCAGGTTGCGCGCCGCCAAAAAGCTGACCGGCACGGCGAAGATGACACCCATCACCGTGGACAGAAATGCCAGCGCCAGTGTCTCGCCGATTTTCTCAATCACCAGCGACAGCGTCTGAGTGGGCTGCATGCCGCCGGAGGCGATGCTCTGCACGGCGCGAACCCCGTGGGTGAGGCTCATACCGGTGGTCGGCTTGTCGGTGAGAGGCACTGCCTGGGGGACGCGCAAGGTGGCCTCAAAGCGGCCGTTCTCGTCGGCCACAAACAGCACCTGCTCGCCATCCAGAAAAGCCCGGAGCGGCGTGCCCAACGGATCGACCCACTGAACCTGACCCGATTCGCCCGGCTCAAAACCCTCGCCCGTGATCGTCAGCAGGTCGCCAACTTCGGCGCAGGGGCTGCTCAATGTGAGGGCGGGCGATACCGTGGGCCGGCGATTCGGCTCCGGCAACGGATCGACGCAGGGAACCATGATCGGCGTCACGCCGACGAATTCCGTCGTGGGTTGCTCGAACAGTTCAGGATTGAACAACGAGCGCAAATAAGGCTGGACGTTGGGCAAGCCGGTGATCAGACGCCCCGGCCGAACGTCGGTCACCAGTGTGGCCGCGCCATAAAGGACGATGCCGATCAGCAGCAATGACGTTCCCCATCCCTGTTGCCTGCCCTTGGCAAGTCGGTAGGCATCCCGCGCCCCCCAGACCAGCAACAGCAGCAGCGGGATCAGCAGGACATAGGCTTTCGTCCATAGCACCAGCGCCAGGAGCAGGAAGAAGGTGATGAAGAGGACGAAGCCCCTTGACTTGTGGTGGACGATGAACTGGCCGCCCCCCGGAACGATCAGCGAGAGGATGGCCGGCAGCCAGGGATTCCGGTGGGGCTGGTGGGTATCAGGCGCCATTATGAGGTGTAATCGAGACCATCTCCGCCTCTTCGCCGTACACCTCTTTGAATTTCTCAGGCGTCAACTCGGACGGCAGACCATCGAAGACAAGCTCGCCGTCTTTCAGACCGACGACCCGACCGGCGTACCGGTGCACAAGGTCCAGAAAGTGCAGACTGCATAAGACGGTGATGTTATCCTGCTGATTCAATAACTCGAGATATCCCAAAATGGAGTGCGACAGGACGGGGTCCAGGCTGGCGACCGGTTCATCGGCCAGCAATAGCTGGGGGTCCTGCATCAGGGCGCGGGCGATGCCGACGCGCTGCTGCTGGCCACCGGAGAGCTGATCGGCGCGATTGTCGGCCTTGTCGGGGATCCCGACGCGCTCCAGAGCGGCCACCGCCCGCCGGCGATCCTCAGCCGTAAAGCGGCCGAAAAGGCTCCAGACCGGGTGGGCATATCCCAGCCGCCCCGACAGGACATTCGTCATGACGCTGCTGCGCTTCACCAGATTGAAATGCTGGAAGATCATGCCGATCTGCCGTCGTATCTGCCGCAGTTCGGCCCCTTGCGCGGCGGTGATATTTTGATCGTTCCAGTAAACGGTCCCCGAGGTGGGGTCGATGAGGCGATTGATGCAGCGCAGGAGGGTGGATTTGCCGGAACCGGACAGGCCGATGATGGCCAGAAATTCACCGTCCTGAACCTCAAAGCTGACGTCCTTGAGGGCGACGGTTCCGTCCGGAAATACTTTGGTCAGGTTTTGAATCCGAAGCACGGAGGCTCCTTTGCCCGGAGCCGAGCGCTCCGGAAATACGAACCCGGAAGCCTGTTCGGCCTCCGGGTTCGCTTAATCCACACAAAACTTACTTGGCCAAATCTTCGATATTGATGCCCGCGCGGCTCAGGTCGGCGCGGAATACATCATAGAACGAGTCGCTGGACTCAACCAGGCTCTCGATATTGTAAAGCGTGTTGAGTGCTTCCTGCCCTTCGGGCGAAGCGGAGATATCGAGCAGGGCGGCGACGACTTTGGTGCGCATCTCTGCCGGGAAGTCCTTGATGAAGGACACGCTGTCGTTGGGGATGTCGCTGGTGGTGGCCAGGACGACGACCTTCTCCAGCACATCGGGGAACTCTTCCTCGATGCCGGTACGAGCATCGGAGAACGTCGCGCCCGCGTCGCAATCGCCATTGTAGACTTGCGTCACAACGTTGTTGTGCGACCCGGCCTCGATGGTCTGGCTGAAGTCCGTATCGGGATTGATACCGTTGGCGGACAGCATGATGCGCGGGATGATATAACCGGAGGTCGAGGCGGGATCGACCCAGCACATGACCTTGCCGCGCAGATCTTCAAGCGTCGCAATGCCGCTGTCAGCGCGGACGATGATCTGGCCGGCATAGGTGCTCGACCCGAAACGGGACGTCGCCAGCGCGGCATCGACGCCGCACTGCTCGTTGGCCAGCACGTAGTTGAACGTGTTCAGCCAGCCGATTTGAGCCTGACCGGCGCACATCGCCTCGCGAACGGACGAGAAGTCCGTGCCGACGTTGGATTTAACGGTGAGGCCGGTGCGGTCGGTGATCATTTTCGCCAGGGTGTCGCCGCTGGCGATGATGTCCTGCGTGTCGCCCGAGGGCACAAAGGACATGATGATGGGATTCTCGGCCGTGCCCAAGTCGGGTTTGCCGCCACAGGCGGCCAGAGCCAGGCCAAGCAAGGATACCATCCCAAACAGCAAAACAATCTTACGGACGTTCATTCTTGAAAACCTCCTCCACATGAATGGGTTGGAAAGGGACATCAAAAAAGGCGCTTGCGCCTTTACGTCTTGCGCGAGGGCGTTCCTCGCGACACGAGGCGACTATATAATAAATCTGTCAAATCAGTTTGCCAACTAATTAGCCGGTCAAAAGTGAAATTTGCTTCTACTCCGGTTCAACCGTTGTGCCAGGGCACGCGATACCGGAACCCGACGAGGCCCCCGCTATCCCCCTCGGCAAAAGTGAAGGTGGCGATGGACGCCGGAGAGGGGTAGCCTTCGGGCACGCCACACTGAACCAGGCGCTTGCGCTGCTCGGCCGACGGAGCGAGGCCACAAGCCCACATAATGGCAAAGGCGATCGGGTCGGCGTGACTGACGCCGACGACATGCCCGCCGGGATGACGCTCGCGCGCCCGATCGAAAAAGCGGATGATGCGATCCAGTATCTGTTCCGGCTGTTCGTAGGGCGGGTCGACGGTGCTGTAGAAATCCCAGTTGCGCCCCTCCATCTCCGCGGCCGTGCGGCCGTCATAGGATGAGTGGATCTCGTTCAGGAGATCGCAACTCTGTAGCGGCGTATCGGCGGGCAGGTAAGCGCAGATGATCCCGGCCGTCTCGGCCGCGCGCTGCATCGGGCTGTGATACACAGCATCGACCGGCTCCAGTGCCAGGGCCCGTCCGGCGGCCGCCGCCTGCTCGCGACCCGTCTCGGCCAACCCGAAGCCGGGCAGGCGTCCATAATAGACGCCATCGGGATTGTGAACCAATCCGTGGCGTACCAGCGATATTTTGGTCATAGGCAAACTATCCTGTATTTTGACCGACGATATTACGCTTCACGCAGGCTCAGCTTGTAGCCGCGACCCCAGACCGTCTCGATTTCCACCCCGCTACCGTCCAGCCGATCGCGCAACTGAGCCACGTGAACATCGACCGTGCGCGTCTGCCCGTGGTATTCATAGCCCCAGGCCAGATCGAGCAACTGATCGCGCGAGAGGACCTGGTTGGGATGATCGGCCAGCGCCAGCAGCAGGTCGAACTCTCTGGCCCGCAGGGTGATGGGCGCGCCGTCGACGGCCACCTCGCGGGCGGCCGGGTCGATGGTGAGGCGACCGATGTGGCGCTGTCGGTCCTGGCCGGAGCGGCCGCCGCCGCCGGCTCGCCTCAGGATGGCCCGCACCCGCGCCACCAGTTCGCGCGGGTTGAAGGGCTTGGTGAGGTAGTCGTCGGCCCCCATCTCCAGGGCGACGATTTTGTCGATATCCTGGTCACGGGCGGTCAGGATAAGGATCGGCAGGTCGCTGCGGGCGCGCAGCCGCCGGCAGACCTCCCAGCCGTCCATCTCCGGCATCATGAGGTCGAGGACGAGCAGGGCGGGCGAGTCACTCTCCGCCTGGGCCAGCGCCTCCGCCCCGTTCACGGCCATGCGCACCTGGAAGCCCTCTTTCTCCAGATAGAGCCGGGCCAAGTCGCGGATGCTGGCCTCGTCGTCGGCCACGAGAATGGTATCAGCCATGGGAGAAGAAAAACGGCGGGTTCGACGCTACGGCATGGTGGCCACGCATTCGATCTCCACCAGCACGTTTCTGGGCAGCGCGGCCGCCTCGACGGTGGTGCGAGCCGGGAAAGGTTCGGTGAAGTGACGGGCGTAGACGGCGTTCATGGCCGCGAAATCGCCCATGCTCTGCAGAAAGACGGTCGTCTTGACGACGTGGGCCATATCCGTGCCGGCGGCTTCCAGAATGGCACGCAGGTTGCTGAATACCTGCTCGGTTTGCGAGGTGATATCCTCGCCCGCCGGCTCACCCGCGGGGGTGTAGCCCATCTGCCCGGCCGTGAATACAAAATCGCCGACGCGAATACCTTGTGAGTAGGGGCCGATGGCCGCCGGGGCGTTGTCCGTATGAATCCGATGCTTGTCCATATAGTTCCTTTTTCCTCGTGTGCCTTACGGCTTCTTCAATAATAGTTGCGGGCCTTCAGCCGTCTGTTCGGCCGGCAACAGCCAAAGCTCCTCGCTTTCGAGTCGCAGATCGAAATCCAGCGTCTCTATCCAGTCGCTGCGTTTGGCCTCGATGGAGACGATGACCAGCTCCAACAGCTTGCGGCCGTCCTCGGGCGACACGACGACCGGCTCGAATGTCGCCCCTTCCGGCGGGGCGATCTCCTCCAGCGGCGGCTGCGTTTGCACCAGCTTCGCGATCAGGTCGCGCGCCTGGGGCAACCCGACGCTCCAGGCCGGGACATACATCCGGCGCGGCAGATCCCAAAACGCTCGGGCCTCTCTCTCCGTCGAGCGACCTTCCTGCGTTTTGCGCTGGTTAATCGTCACCCGGCCGCGATAGACCCGGAAAGGCAGCCAGCTTGCCACCTCCTCCACCGACGAGGCCGCGTATTGCACCGCCGGTAAATCCAGCCCCCCTTCCTGGATGCCCACGGCCGCGCGACAGTTGGGGCACTGGACGACCTGATCCTCCTGGCCCGGTGCGAGCGCGGTATTGCATTTGGGGCAGCGCAGCAGCATCAGTTTCATGGCATCATTCGTCCTGGTCGGAGGAAGTGTCCAGGTCCTCAATTTCTTTCATCAAAGCTTTGCCCGTCTCGAACATCTTCGACAAGCCCGCGGACGTCGGCAGCAGATTGCCCATCACCCCCCGGCTGGAACCGGTAGCCGCTTTCTGGAACTCCTTCGGCTTGTCCTCTACCTCCTCACCGTAGCGGAACTGCTTGTAGCCCCAGACGATGAGGGCGATGCCCACGGCGATGGGCAGGAAAACGATGTAAAACCCGTCATCGCTGTCGGAGACGGCAAGGGCGGTCAGGATGGTCCCGTTCACCAGAACAAAATTACCGGTAGCCAGGCCGGACACCAGAGCCGCGGCGCGATAGAGGATATTGCCCGGCGCCTTGCCATACATCACCCCGCCGTTGACGCCGTTGATGACCACCTGATAGACCCGGTTGCGGTAGGTATAGCGCGCCAGCCAGACGGGGTAATAGACCAGCGAGAACTCCGGCCGCAATAGCTGGATGTTTTCGTAAGTCGTGCGGGTCTGGTTGGCCTGGGCGCGGCTGCGATAGAGGAAGTGGCCGCGGGCTTCTTCCAGCGCCTCGGTCCGCGATTCCGACGGCTCGAAGACCATTCCCTCGGCGTGCATGGCCTGGCTGTCGAATGGCTGGAGGTCACTTTGCGAGACGACGATCTGGTGGACGCCGAATTCGGCCACATCGACGGCCGCATCGGTCCAGTGCATCGACTCGAACACGTAATGCTCGTCCGGTTTGGTCTCGTCCTTGTCCTTGCGCACGCGGCCGAACAGCCAGCCGGCCACCGTGGACTCGACGCGCCAGAAAGGCAGATAGACCAGCAGCACCTCGTCGAACCGGGCAGCGCGGCTCAGATCGCCGGCCTTGCGCATGCCCTTCAGGAAACCGCGCGCGCTCTTGAGCGCAGCCTCGCGGTCGATGCGCCGGGGCACATGCCAGCGGCGAATGCCGCGCTCCCCCTGCACCAGTGAATGCAGATTGCAGTAGGGGCACTGCACGACGCGCACCCCCTCGGACACCGGCACGACGCCGGCGCAATTGGGGCAGACCAGGCCTTGAGCCTTTTCCCGGGGCAGCGTCGGCGAGGCGGCGGCCGCCGGGACAACGGGGTTGGGTGGGAGAGAGGTGGTCATGATGGTTAATATTTACGTGAAACCGAGGCGGCGGCGATGAAAATGGGAATGGCCAGCCCGATGGCGATCACGATGTAGAGCATCGTACCCAGCACGGCCCCTTCCCCGCCACCGGAGACGACGAAGCCGATGAGGGGGATGAGCGCAGCCAAAAAGTAGGCCAGGCAGCCCAACCCGCCGATGGTGAAGTAGGGCAGCTCGAATTTCTCGGGGAAGATGGCGGCGAATACCTGACTCGTCGCCGCGTCCACCAAAGCTGTATAAGTTACTCCCTTGTATTGGTACTTGAAGGTGTAGATCGGCACGTGGACCAGCGACACCTCCCGAATGGAACCGCCGGCGACATCCTTGTTGTCGGCCAGCCAGGAGCGCAGGGCCGTCACGGGCACCGTCGGCCGAATCGCCCGATCGTCCAGATCGTAATCATATGGCTCCAGGTCGGAGGCGGGCAAACGCAGCTTGCCCAGCTCGACAATCGACAGCGCCGCCGCCGGTAGCAGGTGCACCGTCTCCCGGCCGCCCATATCCGTCCGCGCCAGCCACATGGGGAAGTATTGGAACGTCTGCGATTCGATCCTGGCGTCCGCATCCAGCCCTTTGACGGTATGGTTGCCGGCCATCCAGCGGCGCAGCGAGGCCAGGGCTTGCGGATCGTCGATGGTCGGCCGCACGGCATAGTGCAGCACGGCCTCGCTCTTGTCCAGGGAGTTGACCGTGCCGCAAAATTCACAGGTGGCATATTGGGCCCCCTGTTCCACGACCAGGACGGCCGCGCATTGTTGGCAAAGGAGTTGGGTACGTGCTTCGATTTCGGCCATGGCGGCGAACCTCGACCGTCATTGTATCATGCCACGGGATAACGGCATATGTATAGGCGATTGCCAACCGCCACGGATTTATGCTAAACTGTGGGTGTAATGGACATTATGTCTCGTCTTGCAGGAGAACAATTTTACCAATGATCGATGTCAATCAGCTGCGCCGCGGGGTCACTTTCAACCACGACGGCGCTTTATTGAAAGTAACCGAATATTCCCACACCAAACCCGGCCGCGGCAAGGCCACCATCCGGGTCAAGGTTCGCGACATGCGCACCGGCACCAACAAGGAAGTCACCTTCAACTCCGGCGACCGCGTCGATGATGTGCGCCTGGACAAGAGCGCCTACCAGTACATCTATGACGACGGCACGTTCTACGTCTTCATGGACCTGAGCACCTACGAGCAAAGGAGCGTCGCCCACAGCGTGCTGGAGAGCGACGCCAAATTCCTGCGCGATAACATGGAACTCGAGCTGCTGTCCTACGAGGGCGAGGTGATCGACTACGAGCTGCCCAAGACGATGGAGTTCGAGGTCGTCGAGGCGGAGAACGCCGTCGCCGGCGACACGGCCACCGGCGCGACCAAGGAAATCATCACCGAAACCGGTCTGCGGGTGAAGACGCCGCTGTTCGTCCAGGTGGGCGACCGCATCCGCGTCAACACCGAGACGGGCGAGTACCAGACCCGGCTCTAGACTCGTCCACAGCTGTCATGCTCGGCCGCGAACGCGACGGGAACGATATCCGATCGCCGCGATGAGCGGCGACGGGCACAGAATCGGAGCAAGCCGGGAGATTTGGCGGGCATTGTAATCACTAGTGGTTGGAGGATGAGATGAATAGTGAGCTTGTTCGTGGCAAATTGTCCGGTCGCCTGGTCGCGTTGGCGGCCCTGATGTTGGTCATGCTGTTTCTGGCGGCGGCCAGACCGGCCGAAGCCCAGGGGGGCGGCGTTTTCCATATCGTGCAGCGCGGGGAGTATTTGTCGCTCATCGCCCGGCAGTACGGCACGACGACGCAGGCTATTCTGGCAGCCAACCCGCAGATTACGAACGCGAATCTGATCTTCGCCGGGCAGACGATCTTCGTGCCCTTCGGGACGCAACCGCCGCCGGTGACACCCGTGCCCACGCCTGTGCCCACGCCTGTGCCGCCACCCTCATCGGCCTGTCGCTGGCAGCATCTCGTGGTGCCTGGAGATACGCTGCTGAAGATCGGCCGTCTGTATGGCGTGGACCCGTTTGTCATCGCCCGGGCCAATAATATCTTCAATCTGAATCTGATCTTCGCCGGCTCGACGCTTTGCATCCCGTAGCGCGGGCTGTTTGCACGCAAACCAATTAATGCGGTCGGGTATATAGAGGTAGGGGCGAGGCAGCGGCGTATTCATCACCGCTCTGCAGAACCACCCTTATTCGCCGTTGCCTCGCCCTTTTTTCAGAAGGGTCAGGTAGTCGGGAAGGGACGCCGCGCGTTTCCGTGGAGATGGTTGCCCGGTTGCAGGAGCACAACCTGACAGGTTGTGCCACAGGGATCACAACCTGAAAGGTTGTGCCACAGGTTTGTTGGGCCTATTTATCTTTTCTCTGAGTATTTCCGCCGCATTTCTTCTGCCTCAAAATACGTAGATCCAATCGAATATCTGGTGACTTTTTCAATGATCGCGGGCGTGAAAGCCGCGTGAAACATCACGATCCCTATTGACTATGATCCCGGTTGACTATATGCTTTTTAATAGCGGTTGATGGATCGACACGCGATGTCGTCGACCCATTTCGGTCCTTCTTGCCAGAGTGTCGGCTGATACAGACCAACAACAGATTAACAAAAGACGGGTTCAGGCCCTTTGTGGATGGAGACCGGGCTGGACCGCCAGGGTGATCAGCATTTAAATGCCCGGTTTCATGGTCTATGGGTTGTCGCGCCTGCCGGCGTTTGTTCACACGCCACCGTTTCGGCCGCGGCGGGTTCGCCATGCCGCCGGGAACGTCATCATTCCACTGTTCCTTTATATGAGTCGGGAGCCAATGGAGAGGAGGAATTAACTCCATGAATCACAATCGTCGAATTAATCAGATCAGACTCGCATCACTGCGTGCCGGGCAAATTGCCGCCGTCATCCTGCTCCTGTTCGTCGGCCTGGTCGGCACCGCCTCGGCCGCCCGAACCCTGAACTGGTTCAACTGGATAGACTTGAACCCGGGCCAGCAGACCCCCACCTCGACCGTCACGGTCACAGAGGGCCAGGCCTTCCCGATCTGGGTGAATGTCACACTGACCGATAATTCTGATTGGCAATGTACTCGCTTCAATTTCACCGGCGGGCCGACGCCTCTCAATACTACAAATAACAGTCCCAATTACATCAACAATAACGGCACGCACTCCCATAACCACGCGGTAACCGCCCCGGCGACCGCGGGTACCTACGACTTGACCGTGACTATATACAGGAACGACGACTGCACCGGCGGCGCGACCTCGGCGACCAAGACCAGCGCGGTGCAGGTCATCGTCGCGCCGACCCCAATTACCCCCCTTCCGCCGGTGATGCAGACCTATTTCGTCTCCGAGCCGGAGGATGACCAGTGGAAGGCCTACGATGCAATCATGTCGGGTTCGCCGTCGAACAACATCCGCACCCACATCGGCATCACCATCGGCTTCGCGGGCACGGTGCTCTACTATGACCAGTGGGAGAACGGCTTCGACGCCGACATCACCGACCCGACAAATATCTGGAGCGCCGGCAACCCCGGCGGCACCCAGATCTGGGGCGACGGCGATCCGTCCAATGGCGCAGCCCCCGGCTTCCCCGCAGATACTTTCGCCGCCGGCGATGTGGTGATTCTGCAGAACATGGTGCCGGGCAACCCGCGCGGGACGGGCATCTACTTCGACGGGCGCGACAAGATCGGCGCCTCGCAGCCCATCGCCGTCACGCGCCTGGGCTGGGCCGAGTCCACTCCCGGGTCGCTGCTGGCCTACGCCAACGCCATGTTCCCTGTCTCCGAATGGGGCACCGCGTACACCGTGCCCACCGGCTGCAACACAACTACGTCCACCGCAAACTTCGAATACTCGGCCCTGACGTTCATCGCCGCCTACGACAACACGACGGTCGACATCGACGCCGACGGCAACGGAACCTGGGAGACGACCGTGACGCTGAACCAGGGGCAGCATTATCTCGCGGCGACGAACCCCGACGCCGCCAACGGCTGCGATTATATCCGCCAGGGAGCCAAGATCCGCTCCACCGACCCGACCAAACCGATCCAGGTGCAGCTGCTGACCGGCGACATCGGCTCCAACTACGCCGGGCGCGACCTGAACCTGGTGCCCGACGCGGACCTGGGCTACGATTACCTCGTTCCGGTCGGTGCCGTCTACGGCAATGGGACGCGCCTCTTCCTCTTCAACCCCGAGGCTAATCCCCTCTACGTTCGTTGCGAGGTCGGCACCACGCCAATTGTTACCAATCTGACCATCGCTTCCGGCGCATTGGATACATCGGTCGTTCTCGGAAACGATCAGGCCGCTCACTGCTACGCCGTCACGGCGGCGGGCGGGTCGACACCTGACCCAACCCGCCACTTCACCGGCATGGCCGTCGTCGACGACGCTAACTCAGCCTATGACTGGGCCGTGCCCCTCATGCCGGCCAACATCCTGTCCAACATGGCCATCGTCGGCATCGGCTTCGGGCGCGATCCGTTCTCGTCCACAAACCCGAACGAGAACGGCAGCCCGCTGTGGGTGACGCCCCACTGCACCCCCCACGGCACCGGATCCACCTGGTTCTATGTCGACTGGAACAACGACGGCACGCCGGATCTGGTCGATTTCAACGGTGACGGTGACGCGCTCGACACCAACGTCAATGGCCTGAACGAAACCACCTCCAATAACGGCTTCCAGGTGACCAACGGCCAATCGGTGCGCCTCTTCCGGCCGGGCACCCCGCCCAATCAGACCGGCGCCTACATCTACACCAAGACGTCCTCGGGTAATCCCGACCCCGACGCCGGCGGCTGCGTGTTCGCCGCCGCCTGGGGCGAGGATCCGCGCACCGCGTCCGCCGCCCAACCCGGCATGGACCTGGGCACGATCATCATCCCGCTGCGCGGCGAGCAGATCGCCAAGACCTCGACGTTGGTTGATGATAACGATGGCGACGGCAAACCCGGCCCCGGCGACACGCTGAGATTCACGATTTCCATCACAAACATCGGTTTCGCGCCGATCGCGGTCAGCGTCTACGACACCATCCCGACCTACACGACCTATGTCGCCGGCTCGACGTTCAAATTCACTCCCGGGCCAAGCGGTACACAGATTCCCGACCAGCCGGGTTCGGGCGATGCCGCGTTCCCGCTGGCGGTCAACTCGCCGATCGGCGTCCCCCTCGGCAGCCTGCCCAGTGGCGAGACCTGGGAGGTGGAGTTCGACGTCACCCTGGACCCGCCACAACCGGGCCAGGGCGATTACGACGAGATCACCAACTGCGCGCTGGTCACCACCGACGGTACCAAAAACGAGACGTGTGATATCGAGGAGATCGTTCCGCCGCTGATACTGGAGCTGCAAAAGACGGCTGACCCGATGGATCTGGCCCCCAACGAGAACGTGACCTATACCATCCGGTACTGGAACGTGAGGCAGGAGCCGTTCACCGACCTCGCCACGCATCTCACCGTGACCGATCCGCTCAGCACCGACCTGATATTCATCAGCGCCACCCCGACCGGAGCCGGATCGTGCACCCATGACGGCGCCGCCTACGGCGGCCTGATCAACTGCACCGGCCTGCCCGATCTGGCCCCGGCAACGCCGCCGGCCACGCCTTACGGCACGATCACCGTGGTGGCCAAGGTGCGGAATACACCCGACACGCAGACGCCCGGCCACCAGATCCCCAACACGGCGACGGTCTGTGGCGTGGGCGCCACCCGGCCACCGAATTGGCCGAATGATCCTAACTTCTATGTCTGCGACAATGACACGGTGATCATCACAACCCCGGTCACGGTCGACTTCTTCAGCGCCACCGAGACGGCCGGCGGCGTGCGCTTCGACTGGACGACGGCGACCGAGACGGCCAACGCCGGCTTCAACCTTTATGCGCGCACCCCTGACGGGGGGGTGGTGAAGCTCCACGACGCGCTCATCCTGTCGTCCGTCATGGACTCCAGCTCACCGACCGACTACAGCGTCACCCTCAGCGGCGTCCCGTCCGGTCAATACTTCATCGAGGACGTCTCCCTGTTCGGCGAGACCCGCGCCCATGCGGCGATCGACCTCAACAGCGCCAGCGGCGAGCGGACGGCGCCCGAAGCTATCGACTGGACGGCGATCAATGCCGAGAACACAGCCCTGGAACAGGCGCGAGCGGCGGCCGCGGCCGAATCGCAAATCGTCGCTCCCCAAACCGCCGGCCCGCAAGCCGAACCCCTCAACGGCGGCGCGGCCACCGACGGCGCAACTACCGGTTCCGAGGCATCCGCCGCCCGTCGATCGGCTTATCCGTCGCTCGACCTGCGCCTGAGCGAGACGGGCGTCTACCGTCTGACCTACGAGCAGATCAAGGCCGCGGGCGTCGACCTGCGCGGCGTCTCCCGCCGCGACCTGGCCCTCACCAACCGCGGCGAATCGGTTCCTCTCTACGTCTCCCGGGCTAGATTCGGCCCCGGCGCCTTCATCGAGTTCATCGGCCAGGGGCTGGACACGCTCTACACCGACACCAACGTCTACCGGCTGGTGGTCAATTGCGCCATGGCCAGCCGCGTCACGGCCGTGCAGGCCCGGCCGTCGCCCAGCGCGACCGTCGCCCCCTACTACATGGAGACGGTGCGGGTCGAGAACAACAAGGCGTACTCCTATCTCTCACCCAACGGCGACCCGTGGTACGACTACTTCCTGGCAGCCACGCCGGGCAGACCGGCTTCGAAGTCGGCGACCGTCGCCCTCAGCGACCCGGTCGCTCAGGACGCCGCCGGCAACCCGCTGAGCGCCACCGTCACCTACGACATATGGGGCAGTTCGGAGAGGATCGCCGGGAATGATCACCACGCGACGCTCACGGCCAACGGCCAACTGATCGCCGATCAATGGTTCGACGGCAACACGGCCGTCGCCCTGAGCGGTCAACTGACCAACTTCGGCGACAGCGTCGCCCTGACGCTTAAGGCTCCCGGCGACCATAGCGGCGTGGGCGGCGTAGCCAACTTCGCTGACGTGTTCACGGTCGAAGCCTGGAGCGTCACCTATCCACGCGCCTTCCGCGCTGTGGACGGCCGGCTGGATTTCGAGGCCAGTGCCGATGCGCTCGCCTTCAAGGTGACGGGCCTCGACAGCGACCAGGTCGTGATCTATCGTCTCAATGGCGGTCGCCCGGCACGGCTCAACGGGGTCAAGGTCACTGCCGACGGCAACGGGGCGTACAGCGCCAGTTTCGCCGGTGGCAAGAATGACACCTACTTCGTTTCAACGGTCGGCGCCCTGCGGACGCCCGGTATCTCGCTGACCCCGGCGGCGGCCGATATCAACGGCGGCACGGCCGACCTGCTGATCATCGCCCATCCCAACTTCATCAACGGCGACCTCGACCGGCTGGTCCAGGCCCGCCAGGCCCAGGGCTACACGGTGAAGGTCGTCGATGTGACCCAGATCTACCGCCAGTACAGCGGCGGCATCTTCGACGCCCAGGCTGTTCGCGACTACGTGGACCACGCCATCCAGTCGATGGGCGTCCAGTACGTCCTGCTGGTCGGTGGCGACACGCGCGATTACCGCAACTACAGCGGCACGGGCAGCATCAGCTTCGTTCCGTCGCTCTATGCCGCCACGATTGACTGGGTGAAGTTCGCCCCCGTCGACCCGCTCTACACTGACGTCGACGGCGACAACGTGCCCAACCGGCCCATCGGCCGCTTCCCCGTGCGCTCTGTCGCCGACCTGCAGCTGATGGTCGACAAGACGTTGATCTACGATGCCGGTGTCTCCGTGGAGACGGCCGTCTTCGCCGCCGATCGCGGCTTCGAGTACGACGGCAACAGTTTCGCCGCCGCCCTGAGCGACTGGTCCGTCCAGACGGCCTATCCCAAGCTGCTGGGCAACGCCTCGGCGCGAACGACCCTCATCAATGGATTGAACGCCGGGCCGCGTCTGGCCGCCTTCGTCGGCCACTCCGGTCCCAACGCCTGGATCTCAACCTCGTTCTTTAGCGTAAAAGACGCGCAGGCGCTGACCAATGTCAATCCGATGTTCATCGCCCAATGGGGCTGCTGGAATACCTACTACATCGACCCGGCGTACAACACACTGGGCGATCGCTTCCTGTTGTCGGGCATGAGCGGCGCGGCGCTGGTCTCCGGAGCCACCACGCTGACCAGCAGCAGCTCCGAGCTTGCCTTGGGCGAGTTGTTCATGGCGCAGGTCGTCCAGCCCGGCATCACGATCGGCCGGGCGATGCAGACGGCAAAGTCGGAGTTGGCCAACACCAACCCCGGTTTGACCGATGTCCAGCTCGGTTGGACAATCCTGGGCGACCCAACGGCGGTGGTCCAGCGCTAACCCGGCCTTACGATATCATGACAGGTTGTGGGCCGGCCTTCCGGTCGGCCTGCAACCCGATTGATCGAGGCATTGAGCGGAGAAGACGAAAAAATGACTCAAGAACTTAAGACTCTCTTGCCGGCCGAGCCGGGCGTGCGAATGAAGAACAAACGGCCCTATCGGAAACCGCTCCTCACCCGCTTCGGCGAAATCCGCACCCAGACACTTTCACCCACGATTACCAATGAAATAGAGAGCGGAAAGGGAGCCCCATATAGAGATGATCTTTAGTAGGGCGACATATCCCGGCCTGGGGCCGGATTGGCCCGTTCAGCGTCGCAGCCGCGATCTGACCGTCAGAGCGGGCCGCCGGCGTTGAATGATGAACCATAAAGATGGGCCGTTCCCGGGTTGTTCCGGGGGCGGCCATTTTCTGTGGCGCAAGTCCCATCCGGGTGAGACAGGGCGGCAGCTACGGGAATTTGCATCGAGAAGACCATTCGGCCGCCCCATCCGTCTTTATCCTCTTATAACCGAGAACTGAAGAACCCGGCCTCTTCAGCGCCGCTCATTTAACCACCGGCCCGGGCGAGGTATAATCATACGGTACCCATGAGCGCCATTTTCGCCATCTTCAACCGCGACGGCCGCCCGGTTCTGCCCGAGGAGTGGCAACCCATGCTGCACGTTCGCCCCGAGCGCGCCCCCGACGGCGTGCGCGCACTGGCCGACGGCCCCGTCGCCATCGCCCACGGGCTGTTCCGCCTCCTGCCCGAGGAAGCGCCCGGCGACCAGCCGCTGGCCGAGGATGCTCTGCTCCTGAGCGCCGACGTCCGGCTGGACAACCGGCCGGAGTTGGCCTGCCTGCTTGACCTCGACTCCACCGCAGCGGCCGCCCCCGACGCCCGTTACCTCCTCTGGGCTTACCGCCGCTGGGGGACGCGCTGCCCCGAACATCTGCTGGGCGATTTCGCCTTCGTCCTGTGGGACGCGGCCGAGGGGCGCCTGTTCGCCGCCCGCGACCCGCTCGGCGCGTGCGACGTCTGCTATTACCGGGACGGCGCCCTGTGCGTTGTGGCCTCGGAGGCGTCCCACGTCCTGGCCCACTCGCGTGTCCCGCGACGGATCAACGACGATCGCCTGGCCGCCTACCTGGCCAACGTGGTAAACCGGCCCGAGGAGACCGTCCATCGCGACGTCTTCTTCCTGCCGCCGGCCCACGCCCTCAGCGTCACCGCCGACCGCTTTGAGCTGTGGCGCTACTGGGATGCCACCCCGGCCACCATCCGCTATCGCGACGAGCGAGAGTACGCCGTCCATTATCGCGAGCTGCTCGACACGGCCGTCCGTGACCGGTTGCGGGTCGTGGGGCCGGTCGGCGTCTCCCTCAGCGGCGGGCTGGACTCGCCCACGCTGGCCGCCCTGGCTGCGCCGTTGTTGCCTTCGCTGACCGGCCAGGCGCGGTTGAAGAGCTTCACCTACACCTTCGATGAGCACGCCAGCTGCGACGAGCGGACGTGGATCAGGCCGGTCGTCGAAAAGTACGACATCGACCCGACCTGGGTCCCCTGTGACGATCGGTGGTCGTTCAGGGATCTGCCCGACTGGTCGACCTCGCCCGATTTCATTTTCTACGATCCCTACGACCTCTTGCCGGCGGCGGTGCGCGCGGCGGCGGCCGGGGCGGGCGTGCGCGCCTTGCTGGCCGGCTACTTCGGCGATTCCCTCATGGGCGGCCAGCATTACTGGGCGCTGGATATGGCGCGCGACGGGCGGCTCGGCATGCTTGCCCATTATTCCCTCGCTCACTGGGGCGGCTTCAAATGGCGCAACGCTTACTTCGAGTATGGCCTGCGACGATTAATCCCGCCGGCGGCCGCTGCCTTCTATCGATCCTTTCGGCCGCGCCAGGCCGAGACCGTCGCCCCCGGCATCCACCCCGACCTCGTGGCCCGCACCGACGTCGCAACGCGGCTCTCCCCCGTGCCCCCTCCGGACAGGGCCTTCCCCGGTTTCCAGCAGCGGTACGGCAGCCTTACCGGCAGTAACTTCAGCCAGTCCGTCGTCGTCCGCCACCAGTACAATCAGGCCGGCATGGAGCTGCTGCAGCCCTACTACGACCGGCGGCTGGTGGAGTATGTCCTGGCGATCCCCGCCTATGTGCTGGGACGGCCGGGCGATTTCCGCCACCTGCACCGCGCGGCGATGGCCGGCCTGCTGCCGGAGGAGGTCCGCCTGCGACAGAAGCGCACCACGTTCGAGCCGTTACTGAGGCAAGGGGTCGAACAGGAGATGGGGGTGATCCGGCAACTGCTGGCCGACCCGCTCGTCGTCGCTCGCGGCTATGTGCGCGGCGACTGGCTGGCGACCCAACTGGCCCAACCCTTCGATCAGACGGCCGGCTGGTCGCTGCTGTACAAGGCCGTCTTCCTCGAACTCTGGCTCCAGCGCTACTGGAATTAGCCTGCCATGCCCCCCGCGCCCCCCATTGAACTCCTCTCTTTCCGGCCCGGCATCCCGCGCGCCTATCGCCTGGCCGGGGTCGATCTGCTGACTGACATCGACCTGCCGGTCCTGCAAACCTACCGGATCGACGGTCCCGCGGCCTGGTCGGCCGAGCGGGAAGCGCCGGACGACGACGGCGGGGAGCCGGTCTTCGACGGCCGGGGTCTGATCGTCGACGGGCAGCGGCGGGTCGTCTGCCTCGTCTCGGACGCGGGCTACCGGCTGGAGGTGGACGGCATCGGCGCCTGGTGGATCGCGCCCGACGGCCGCCGGATCGTCGAAACGGCCGTCGATCCTCGCTGCGAGCCGGAGATACGGGCGATGGCTGCCCTCGGCGCGCCCCTTGTGCTGGCCCTCGCCCTGCGCGGCACGTTCTGCATCCACGCGAGCGCGGTCATCCATGGCGGCAAGACGGCGGCCTTCATCGGCGAATCGGGCGCCGGCAAGTCGACGCTGGCCCGCTATCTGGACCGCGAGGGCGGGCCGGATTGGCGGCGGCTCATCGACGATACGCTCCCCATCGCCCCGCCGGACCCCGACGCGCCGGCTACCGCCCTGCCCCATTTCCCGCAACCGAAACTGCCCGACGCCATGCAACCTTCGCGATTGGGGCCGGAGCGGTTGCCGTTGAGCGCCATCTACGTGCTGGAAAGCGACGGCGACGGGATCGCCATCGTTCCCCTGCGCCAGAGCGAAGCGACGCTGGCCCTGGCCGCGCAGACCGTCGGCAGCCGGCTGTTCGGCCGCGCCTTGCTGGCCGGCCACATCGATTTTTGCGTCGACCTGGCCGCCCGGGTCCCCGTTAAGCGGCTGATCTACCCGCGCGAGTTCGCTACCCTGCCTGCGGTTCAGGCGGCGCTGGCCGCCGACCTGGCGGATTAATCGTCGCCCGCGCGCACGCCTCTCGTCGCTGTCTCGTCGCTTCACCTGTGGTATACTTGCCCATCAGAATATTCGCTCACTCGCGTTCGCGGCCGCCCGCCACACGGAACAAACAGTCGTATGCCTGAGGCTTCCGGGTCGGCAATCGCCGGACATCCGACCCGCCGCACACGAGAGCATGGATTGGCCGGGCACACTTGGACATTTTCGAAAACATTCTGGATCGGATCGCCCTCATTGGCGTCGTCGATGTCATCGACATCCTGCTCGTCACGCTGATCGTCTTCGCCGTGCTGATGTTGATCCGCGGCACGCGGGCGGTGCAGGTGTTGCGCGGTCTGTTGGTGCTGGCGGCGTTCATCTTCCTGCTGGCCCAGATATTCGACCTGCGGGCCTTCACCTGGCTGGTGGACAACATGCTGCCCGTGCTGTTGCTGTCCATCCCAGTCATCTTCCAGCCCGAATTACGGCGCGCGCTGGAGCAATTGGGCCTGGCCAGCCGCTACTTCCGCTTCTTCCGCCGCGGCGACGATATCAACCCGGTGGCCGTGACTCTGAAAGACGCCGCCCTGCGCCTGTCGCAGCGTCGTCATGGCGCGCTGGTCGTCTTCGAACAGGACACCGGCCTGCAGGACTACATCGATACCGGCGTCATTCTCGACGCCGAGCCGTCGCCGGAGTTAATCCTGACCATCTTCAACAAGCATACTGAATTGCACGACGGAGCCGTCATCGTGCGCGACAATCGGCTGATCGCGGCCGCCTGCGTCCTGCCGCTATCCACCAGCAGCCTGTCCGACCGCCAGATGGGCTTGCGCCACCGGGCGGCATTGGGCATCAGCGAAGTCAGCGACGCCGTGGCCGTGGTCGTGTCGGAGGAAACGGGGCAGGTGTCGATCGCCCACAACGGGCGCATCCTGCGCCGGCAAGACATCGCCCGCCTCGACACCATCCTCCACGCCTTTCTGACCGGGTCGCGCCAACCCGATTTCCTGGGGAGAAAACAAAGTGAACCGCGCGCGTAGTGCCCTGTCGAATCTGGCCACCTTCCTCCTGGCGCTGCTGTTAGCCTTCTTCATCTGGATGTCGGCCTCCGAGATGCAGGACCCCATCCGCACCCGCTTCCTGGAAGCGCCCGTGCAGTTCGTCGGCATGCCGGCCGACTCCGCGCTGGTGGATGCCCCCGCTCGGCAGACGGTTCAGATTCGGCTGGAAGGGCCTGATTCAGTCTTGCAGAAATATACGTCCGATGACTTCACGGCAACGGTCGATTTGAGCCAGGTTCCGTCGGGCCAGATGATATCCGTGCCCATTGTCGTGAACATGCTCCGGACGGGCGCGGACATTTCGTTTATCACGCCGGAGCAGGTCGACGTATTGCTGGAGCAGCAGGTAGCGCGCGATATCCCGGTCGCCCTCGACATTCGTGGCTCGGTCGCCCGCGGCCATAATCAGGGCGAAGCCCTCATCGATCCGCCGACCATTCGCGTCAGCGGCCCGGCCAGCCGCGTTAACGAACTGGATTTCGCGCTGGTGACCATCTTCCTCAATAGCACCAACGAAACCCTTGTGGAGACCACTCGCCCGATTTTCTACGACCTCTCGGGACGGGTCGCCAGCGTCACCGGCCTGGAATTGAGCCAGTACGATGCGACGGTCACCATTCCGGTGGAAGAATCGGCCGGGTTCGCCAACAAGCTCATCACCGTATCCTGGACGGGCGAGCCGGCCCCCGGCTATCGCCTGCTGAGCGTGACGGCCGAGCCGCCGAGCGTGCTGGTCGAGGGGCGACCGGCGCAGGTCAATCGACTCGTCACGGTGATGACCGAACCCATCGACATCACCGGGCTGACCGAATCGTTCCAGCAGACGGCCGTCCTCGATCTGCCCGGCAGCATCACGGTCGATCCGGAGCAGGCGGTCACGGTCACGATCCAGATCGAGCCGATCCTGACCACGAGCACCTACAACCGCGTGCCCGAATTGCGCGGCTTGCGCGCCGGCTTCCAGGCCGAGGTCGTGCCCAGCCAGGTGCGCGTGGTGCTCTTTGGCCCGCTGCCCGTTCTGGACGCCCTGTCGGAAGACGACGTCCGCGTGATGCTCGACCTGTTTGGTCTGAGCGAGGGTACCCATTCCATCGTGCCCGACGTCGATATCCCCGACCGGGGCATCGAAATTCGTTCGGTGCAGCCCGCGGCCGTCACCGTCACCATCTCTCCCGCGCTGGAAGAGACTCCCGAACCGGGCGATACGTCAGAGGCTCCGGGCGGAGGGATCGCTATGAGCGCGGCCTCGCCCGTTCGTCCGGTGCGGACGGCTGGCATCACCCCCATGTTGTGCTACCGGGCATCAGTGACTATGGTGACGCCGGAATTGGGGAATATTTGTGAGCAACAACAGATTATTCAATGAGTAACAAGGCAATCGTGGCCCTCGTCGGCCGTCCTAACGTCGGTAAATCGACGCTGTTCAATCGCATCATCGGCCGCCGTCTGGCCGTCGTGTCCGATGTCGCCGGAACGACCCGCGACCGTCTCTACTCCGACGCCGAGTGGGGCGGGATCACATTCACGGTCATCGACACCGGCGGCATCGAGGTGACCGAGGGTCGCCACACCGCCCCGCTGTCCGAGGACTCCGAGCGATTCCTGCCCCTCATCCGCCAACAGGCGGCCATAGCCATGGAGGATGCCGACGTCATCGTCCAGGTCGTGGACGGCCAGGCAGGCATCACTGCCGCCGACCGCGAGGTAGCTGCCATCCTGCGTCAGGCGGAGAAGCCGGTGATCGTCGCCGCCAACAAGCTCGAATCGAGCAAGCTGTGGGACACGGCCTACGAATTCTATGAGCTGGGCCTGGGCGAGGTGGTCGCCGTATCCGCGCTTCACGGCTCGGGCACGGGCGATCTGCTGGACGCCATTGTCGACGCCATCCCGCCGTCGGCCACATTAGAAGAGGAAGAGGATGAGTCGATCCGGATCGCCATCCTGGGGCGACCAAATGTCGGCAAGTCGACCCTGCTGAACAAGATGCTCGGCAAGGAGCGCGTCATCGTCAGCCCCATTGCCGGGACGACGCGCGACGCCATCGACGAGAAACTCCGCTGGCATGGCCAGGAGTTCACCATCATCGACACGGCCGGGATTCGCCGGCGCGGCAAAATCGACCCGGGCATCGAGAAATATAGCGTGCTGCGAGCCGTCAAAACGTTGCGACGCGCCGACGTAGCCTTGCTGCTAATTGACGGCGTCGAGGAAGTCACCTCCCAGGACGCCCACATCGCGGGCATGCTGGTGGAGGAAAACGTCGGCGTCATCGTGCTGGTCAACAAATGGGACGCCGTGGAGAAGGACACCCACACCATGCCCGTCTACGAGACGACGGCGCGTCGCGAGTTGAACTTCATCAGCTACGCGCCACTATTGTTTATCTCGGCCGAGACCGGGCAGCGCGTCAACAAAATCCTTGAGACGGTGCTGGAAGTCCAGGCGGCACGGCATCACCGCCTGTCCACCAGCGAGCTAAACGACCTGATGCGCGACATCGTGGCCCACCACCCGCCGCCGACGAAGGGCGGCACACAGCTCAAGTTCTACTATGTCACGCAGGTCGGCGTAGCCCCGCCCACGTTCGTCTTCTTCGTCAATCGCCCGGAGATGGTGCACTTCGGCTACCAGCGCTACATCGAGAACCAGCTGCGCGAACGTTACCCGTTCACGGGCACGCCGGTGCGCCTGCTGTTCAGGGGACGAGGCGATAAAGAAGGGGCTGGCACTCGCTAATCGCTGCCGGCTGAAAGCACAGAAGCGCCCGCCGGTTTGCTCTGCCAGGCAGCCGCCTATGCGGGCGAATCCAGAGCGGCCAGCAACGCCTCTTTCATCTGGCGGCCGATAGCCGGGATGCTGTTGCCCGTCAGGTAGCGCGCGTGTCCGGCGGCGGCTATCGCCTCTCGCAGGCCGGGGTCGTCCCGCAGCTCGCGCAACCCCGCGGCCAGCGCCGACGGATCGTCGCGGGCGATAAGATAGACCTCACGTCGATCAGCCAGAGCGGCTCGGATGGTCGGCGAATCGCCCGAGATCACCGGCCGGCCCATGGCCAGCCCCTCCCACACCTTGTTCTGCACCGTGAAGTTGGCCTGCCGCGTCGTGCCGAACACGCCCAAACAGACGTGAGCCTGGGCCAGGTTATCGAGCAGATCGTCCTGTTCGATAAAGCCATGGAAGGTCACATTGGGCAAGCCCAGCGCCTCCGCCCGGGCCACAATGCGCGCCTTTTCCGGCCCGCTGCCGAAGAAGTGGAAGCGCATGTCGGTCTCATCGCGAAGCATGTCGGCCGCGCCGATGATGGCGTCCATCCCGTGCGATGGCAGGTAGCCGCCGTGATAACTGATCCGGAACTCGTCGTCCGGCGGCCGCAAAGGGCGCGGGTGGAAGACCGTCTCATCCGCGCCATGGGGCACAAAGCGAAAATGCTCCAATGGCAGCTGGTATTTATCGGCGATATAGCCGCCGTATTCCGGGTTCTCGGCGATGAGCAGATCGGGGCGTCGCAAACCGCCGCGCTCCAACTGGAAGATGAGGCGGCCGGTCGTCGGATGGGCGGCCGTCAGCCCGCGCTCCTCCGCCACCAGATGAAGCGACATGAGGATGTCCAGAGCCACCGGTCGGCCCCGCGAGTGGGCCAGGCGGCGGCCCAGCCAGGCGTCGAACTGGCCCGGATAGCCGATGAGCATCACATCATAATCGGGCGCCTGCTTGTGGGCGCGAATCAGTTGGCGGTAGGCCTCGACCACGCGCCACCAGAAACTGGGCTTGCGCCAGCCCCCGCTGGCCTGGGCGACGCGATCCTCGATGCCTTGCCACAGGGTGGCATGGCATATATGGACCGACACATCCGGCTGCGCAAGCAGCCCCTTCAGGACGATCTGGTTACGGGTATAGCTCGCCCGGTAGGTGCCGAAATAACACACACGGAGCGGCCGCTCGGGAGAAAAACGGACCATAGCGTCCGATTATAGCAAGGGGCCACGCTCGCAGTACAATTGGAATCATGATCCTGATCACCGGTTCCACCGGATTCATCGGCCGTGTTCTGGGCCGAGCGCTCACCCATGCCGGCCACGACTGGCGACCCTACAGCGGGCGCATGAATACACCCGATGTATTGCAGGCGGAACTGGAGGGCGTGGATACGGTCATCCATCTGGCCGGAGCCGAGGCGCGCGGCAGCAACCGGCTGCTACAACGGGTCGATATCGACGGCACGCACCTGCTGTTGACACTGGCCGGGCAGGCGGGCATCGGCCGTATCATCCTGCCCAGCCGCATCAATGCCGACCAGCACTCGATGCACGCGCTGCTGCGGGCCAAGGGTGAAGTGGAACGAATGGTGCGGCAAAGCGGCATCCCCTACAACATCTTGCGCACCTCAACGCTCTTCGGCCGCGATGATCGCTTCAGCGAGATCGTCCTCAGCCTGGCCCTGTGGTCATGGCCCATCGCCTGGCTGCCGGGCGGGGGGGCGGTTTTCGTGCAGCCGCTTTGGGTGGAGGATTACGTTCAGTGCATCGTCCATCTGCTGGGCGAGCCAGACAGGGTGAACAGCATCACGACCGTCGCCGGAGATGAGTTGCTAAGCTATCGCGACTTCGTTCGGGCGATCCTCGATGTGACCCGCAAGAACCGGCTGTTGCTGCCGATGCCGATGGGGGTGGCGCGGCCGCTTAGGCGGGCCTTCCTGGGTTGGTGGTACTGGCCGACCGTCAGTCGCTACTTCCTCGACCGCTTTTTTGCGCCGGACGTGACCAATCTCGACTCCGTGCAGCGGCAGTTCGGCTTTCGACCGGCGCGCTTCAAGGAGACGATCACCTACCTCAATCGTCGGGGCATGCGCGGGCGCCTGTTTCGCCATTAGCGCCCACCGCTTCAGCCAGAAGTGCGGCGATGATCTTCCTGTCCGTCACGGCAAAGGCGTATCGATCCAGTTCATCGAGCGTCACCCAGGCATGGTCGGCGACGCCCAGATGCTCGACCTTGCCGTCGACATAGGCGGCATGAAAGGCATGGAGCGTGATGCGAAAGTGGGTGTAGGCATGTTCGACGACGGTCAGAGCCTCGCCCGGCGCGATCTCCAGCGCCAGCTCCTCGCGGATTTCGCGCTGCAGCGCGTCCGGCAGGCTCTCGCCCGGCTCCACCTTGCCGCCGGGGAACTCCCACAACCCGCCCAGCAAGCCGTCGAGCGGCCGTTGGGCGATCAGGATGCGGCCGTCGGACGACGACCCGCTGGTACGCCGGATGACCGCCGCCACGACATCGTAATGGGGCGTGCGCTTGCGCGGCGGCCGAACGGGGCGCTCCAGTTGCGTGCCTCGTTGGCGGGCCAGGCAATGGCCAACTAGCGGGCAGATGAGGCAGCGAGGGGCCTGGGGAAGGCAGATCTGCTGCCCCAGCTCCATGAGCGCCTCGTTGTAGTCGCCCGGGCGGACGGCGGGCACGCCCTCCCCGGCCAGCTGCCACAGCCGGGCGCGAGTCCCGGAACGGGTGACATCTTCCTCGATATCGTACAGACGGCTCAGCACCCGGATGATGTTGCCGTCGAGGATGGGCGCGGGCACATCACAGGCGATGGAGGCGATGGCTCCGGCGGTGTAGCGACCGATACCGGGCAGCTTCTGCAATTCAGCCACGGTGCGCGGCAGCCGGCCGCCGTAATCGCGCCTGACGATGCCGGCCGCGGCATGGAGGTTGCGCGCCCGGCTGTAATAGCCCAACCCCTCCCACATCTTCAGCACATCATCCAGCGTGGCCGCCGCCAGCGACTCGACCGACGGCCAGCGAGCCATCCAGCGTTCGTAGTACGGGATCACCGTGGCGATCTGCGTCTGCTGCAGCATCACCTCGGCCACCCAGACGGCGTAGGGGTCGCGGGTTCGCCGCCAGGGCCAATCGGCGTGCCCGGCGTCCCACCACGCCAGAAGGGGCGCGCTGAAGTCCAATGGGGATTCGGCCATCACGCCGGATTCTCGTGCGTTCGCAAGACCGCCCGGACGGGTGAACCGTCGCCGCCGCGAATCCTGAGCGGCAGGGCAACCAGTTCATACAGGCCGTCGGGCACGCCGGTCAGGTCAAGCCCCTCCAGGATGAAGATACCGTTGCGCTGCAGGGCGTGGTGACCCGGCAACGATTCGGAGCCGGCATCGTCCACCGACGGCGCATCGGTGCCGTAGAGCACCACCCCCAGCCCGCCCAGATGATCGGCCAGTTCCGGACTGGGGTAAACGTAGTCGGGTTGAAAGGTGCGCGGATCGGACAGGCTCGCCCCGGAGCGCACCAGCAACCGTGGCGCTCGCCCCAGGCCATACCCGGCGAAGTCGGCCGCCGTCAGCGAGCCGGACGTCTTGCCGACCGACACCACTTGGGCCGGGCCCCAATAGACGGCCAGGTCGATTTGCTCCAGCGTCTGGCCGCCCGCGGCGAAATGATAAGGGGCATCGACATGGGTCCCGGTATGGGCGCTGAGCGACAGGGCGGTCACGTTGGCGGAGTCGCCCTCGGCCAGGCTGCCCGTCGGCCGCAATTCAAAGGGGGCATCACCCGGCCAGACGGCCATGCCGGGAAACAGTGTGCGGCTGATATCATAGAGTCGTGCGGTCATCGTCCGGTTACCACCACTGAGAGCATTAATCGGAGTTGAGTATAGAGACCGCTCCCGCGTGTGTCAATCGGCGTGAGGTGGGATGAATCAGCCATTTGTGGCACAATAACGGCCGAATGAGCATCTGGAAAACCCGCTTTCTGCGACCTGTGATCGCCGTCGCCGCCCTGGCCGGAGCGGCCTGGCTGGCCCTTGCCCAGGGCGATCACCGCAGCTACTCCCCGGCCGTCATGCGCGGGCCGATCTCCACCGGGTCGCCGGTGGTGAAGATCAACTTCCAGCCCGAGGGCGCGGCGATTCCCCACGGCTACCTGCCGGATACCGGCGCGACCTACGCCGACCGCGGCAACGACTTCAGCTACGGCTGGAACGCCGATAACAGCACGACTACGCGCGACCGTAATTCGCCTTTCGCCTTCGACCAGCGGTTCGACACGCTCATCCACCTCCAGAAACCGGAGAACCCCGATGCGATCTGGGAGATCGCCCTGCCGCCGGGCGTTTATGATATTTATGCCGTCGCCGGCGATCCGGAATCCTTTGACGGGTATATGCAGAGCCTCGCCGAGGGGCGGGGGCTTGTGAACGGCGCTCCCCACGAGGGAAGACGCTTCATCAACGGCACGGCCGCCGCCGTGCCCGTGAGTGACGGTCGCCTGACGATCCGCAGCGGCTCCGGCGCCGTCAACAACAAGCTCTCTTTCCTGGAGATATACAAGGTCGCCGACCTTCCAACGCCTCCGCCGGACACGGTGGAGTTTCGCGGCCTGTGGGTGACCCGCTTCGATTGGTCTATCCCTCTAAGCAAGGCCGATCTTGACAAGATCGTTGATGACGCTGCACGGGCAGGGTTCAATGCCATCCTGTTCCAGGTGCGAGCCAACGGCGACGCTTACTATGCCTCCGGCCTGGAACCCTGGGCCAGGCGAGTTACCGGAACATTTGGACAAGCTCCTAATCCATACTGGGATCCGCTGGCCTACATTATCGATCGCGCCCACAAGCGCGGCGTCCAAGTACATGCTTATGTCAATGTCTACCCCATATGGGAAAACTGCACCCCGCCACCGGAGGACACAAATCCCAGGTCGCCCTATTATTTGCTGCGCGACGAGCATGGCCTGACCGGCGAACAACTAAACGGGGCGCAATGGCAACAACAGGGCGGGGTCTATTGCTCCGATTATCTTTACGCCACCCCAGCCTCGACTGTTTACCGTGATCACGTCAAGGCGGTGGTCGCCGATCTGGTCCAGCGCTATGCGATCGACGGGATCCACTTGGATCGGGTGCGCTATGCCGGGCGCACCTTGTCGTGCGATCCGGTCAGCAAGGCGGTATTCGGCCGCGACTGCTTCACCGGCGGCGATCCGGCCTATGAAGACTGGCAGCGGGAACAGGTCAATACGCTGGTGCGCAAAATCTACAACGAGGTGATCGTGCCCGCCGGCCGCGACATCTGGCTCTCGGCCGCCGTCTGGCACACCTACCAAGATCGGTGGGACTGGGGCAACAGTCAGGGGTATAGCGACTATTATCAGGACTCGCGCGCCTGGGTCAGGGACGGCTACATCGACGCACTCATGCCGATGATCTACTCCTCTAAGCCGCCCGGCGAAAACCCATTCCCCTTTGAAAAGTGGAGGATACTGGCCCAGGACTTTCAGGATAATCGCGCCGGGCGATATGCTATCCCCGGCATCGGTGGCATCGGGGAGGGTTTGCTCTCCTTCGACGACGTTGTCGATCGTATTGAGGCGGCGCGCGCCATGGGAACCGCCGGCCATGTCATATTCTCCTATGGGGCGCTGCGGGATAACGACTACTTCGACGATCTGGCTGCCGGGCCGTACGCCACACCCGCGGCCGTGCCCGAAATCACCTGGCACGACTGACGGCCAATCCGCGCAATTCCAAAGATGAGCCATCATACCACCCAAGGCGACCGGACGGCCGAGCTACACAAGCGCGCGACCTTGCGCGAGTACGTCTTCACCTCCGATACGCCAGTCATCGGGGGGCTAATCGCCCGACTGCGCACGGCCTGGAACAGCGTCGCCACCCGCCCGCAGGTACGGCCGTTGATGGAGCAGCAATCCGCCTTCAACCGGGCGCTGGCGGATTGGCTGGAGCGGCCGCCGGGTCTGTCCGAACTGGACACACGCCTTGCCGAACAGGATCGCCATGTGACGCGCCTGTTCAACGCCGTCGGTACGGCCGAGGCACAAGCGGCCTTCCGGCAAAAGATGCCGGCCGCGGGTCGCCACCGCCTGCGCCTCGCTTATTTCAGCCCGATGCCGCCCGACCGCAGCGGCATCGCCGACTACAGCGCCGAATTGCTGCCCCATCTGGCGAAACTGGCCGATGTCACCATCTTCACAGACGAACCCGGCACGGCCCAATCACCCGGCCTGACGGTGCGGCCGACGAGCGACTACCCTCATCGGCGTCGGGAGTTCGATCTGCCTCTCTACCAGATGGGCAACAGCGCTTTTCATGAGTCGATGTACGACTTGCTGGTGCGATATCCCGGCGTAGTCATGCTCCATGACTACTTTCTGCATCATTTCATCCGCCACCATACGGCGGGGCACGACGATTGGACGGCCTACGGCCGCGAGATGGCCTACTCATTGAATAGCGACGGCCGCGCCCTCGCCCAGGCCATCCATGCGGGCCGTGCCGAAGCGCCTCTGTTTGAAGAGCCGTTGAACCGCAGGTTGCTCGATGCTTCCCTGGGGTTGATCGTCCATAGCCGGTACGCCGCCGAGCGCGCCCGGCGACAACGCTCCGACCTTCCGCTGGCGGTCGTCCAGGCGCTCATCGAGCCACGTCCCGGCCGCAGCTTGCGAGATCGCCTGGCCTTGCCGGATAACGCCGTGCTGTTCGGCAGTTTCGGGCAGATCACGGCCGAGAAGCGGATCGACCTGGCCCTTCAGGCATTTCAGCGCGTGCGCCGGAACTATCTCGCCGCCCACTACCTGCTGGTCGGGGAGACGCGGCCGGACGTCGATTTGCCCGCGCTGCTGGCCGAATACGAGCTGGCAGATGCCGTGCATCAGATCGGCTATGTCGCCGATTTGGCGGAGTTTGTAGACTGGATCACCACGGTCGATGTCGTGGTCAACCTGAGACAGCCGACGGTGGGCGAGACATCGGCCATAGCCCTGCGCGCCATGGCTGCCGCCCGGCCGCTCATCGTCTTCGACCATGGCTGGTACAGCGAGCTGCCGGACGATGCGGCCATGAAAACGGCCCCGGGCGACATCGACGCCTTGCAAGCAGCCATGGAGCGCCTGACCGCGTCGGCCGAGACGCGCCGATCCATGGGCGCCGCCGGTCTGGACTACGTACATCGCCACTGCCTGCCACAACACGTCGCCCGCGCCTATATCGATTTTCTGTATCACGTCCTGGAGACGGTCGGGCATGGCTGATTGGCCGGGTCTCCTGCTGTTAGCCGCCCTGATAGTTCTGTCGGGGGCGCTGCTGGTATTGAACTTCTTGCCCCGCCGGGCGCGCTGGAGTCTGCCGACGGCTTTTGCCGCTCTGGCCTTGGGCGTGATAGCTACGGGCTGGTTGGGCCTGATTCTGGCGGAGTTTGGCTGGTTCGGCCGTTGGCAGCTCGCGGCCGCCTTGGGCGTTCTTAGCATAGCACTGTTCATCCGCTTGCGTCTGTCCGGCAAGCTGGCCGGGCCGGACGACGCCCTTCCGGACGAGCCACGCTGGGCCTCGTGGGAATGGGTCATGCTGGCCGTGTGGCTGGTGGCCGCCGTCTGGCTTTTCTTCCGGCCACACGAATACGTATACGGCGGGACCGACGCCGGAGTGTACGTCAGTCTGGGGGCGGAAATCTCGCGGCATGGCGGCTTTCGGCTCGTGGATGAGACCTTTGCCGCGCTGCCCCCCGAGTTGCAGGCGGCCGTTGTTCGCCCATTGCCCAATACGCCGGGCACGACCTCCTACCTGTTCCCCGGCTTTTACGTCACCGACGCCGCCGCCGGTCGCCTGACGCCGCAGTTTTATCCGCTCCATCCGGTGTTGCAGGCCGCCGTCTTCGGCGCCGCGGGTGGGGGCGCATCCGGCGTTCGGGCCGAGCTGTTGCTGGTCGGCCTGTGGATGTTGCTGGGCACGCTGGCTGTCTATCTGACGGCGCGCGAGGCAGGCGGGCCGGTCGTGGGGGCGCTGGCGCTGGCCGGCCTGAGCCTCATGGGGTTGCAGGTGTGGTTCGGCCGCTATCCGACCAGCGAGAGCCTGACCCAATTCATGCTATGGACCGGGCTATGGGGCGTGGCGCGCTGGCTGGGCGGGCGTGGCCCGTCGGCGTTATGGGCCTTTGTCGCCGGGTGTGCCTTCGGGGCGGTGTTTCTGGTACGAATCGATAGTCTGGTCATGCTACCCGTCTTCTCGATTTTTCTCGTCTGGCGCTGGATCGGGGGATGGCAACGAGCCGATTCATGGTTTGCCCTGCCCTTCGTGGCGCTGGTCGTCCATTCCCTTCTGCACGGCCACTTCCTGAGCGCGCCCTATTTCTACGAGACGGTGGGTTATGGCGTATTTCTGCTGCAACGCGCTTGGCCGGTACTTCTGGTGGCGATCCTCGTCGCCACGGCCGTCCTGTGGTGGCTGGCCCGCAACCGCGACCGGCTGCACGCCCCGGAGAAACTCAGGCGGCCGTTTCTGGCGGCGCTGGTCTTCTCGCTGCTGGCCTATGCCGTCTATGGCTGGTTCATTCGCCCCGGACTGGCGACGACCACGATGCGACCGGACGTGTTCAGCGGCGGCGAAATCCCGGTGACAAACCACGAGAACTGGCTCCGCCTGGGCTGGTATCTCTCGCCGGTTGGCGTCTGGCTGGGCGTCCTCGGGGGTTGCCTGCTGGTCTGGCGCATCGAGCGCCGCACGGCGTTATTGGTGGCTTTCGGCTGGCTGTTTTCTATCGTGTACCTGTGGAATATCAGCGCCAACCCGCACCACGTCTATGTCATGCGCCGCTATGTACCCGTCGTCGTGCCGTTCTTTATCCTCGGCGGAGCCTGTCTGTTAGCCTGTCGAGGATTTTCGCGCGAGAGCTGGAGCACCCGGCCTGGAGACATATTGCCCAGACTGCCCTATCCAGCCGCCCCGGCGATCCTGGCCGTCTTCGCCGCCGTCTGGCTGGCCGGGTTGGGCTGGCACGCGCGCGGGCTAATATCCCAGGTCGATAACCCCGGCCTGGTCGAGCAAATCGATAACCTGGCCGGGCAAATGCCGCCCGAGGCCGTGCTCCTGTTCAACGATCCCGCGCCTGTCGGGCAGGGAGACATCTGGGGTACGCCGCTCAAGTTCATTTTCGGCCACGACGCCTTCACCCTGCGGCAGCCGCCTGAGGCCATAGCCCCCTCGTTGGTTGAGACGATAAAAACGTGGCAGAATAGCGGTCGAACCGTCATCTGGGTCGGCGACACCGGTTGGCTGGATGAGGCGTCTATCCCTTATCATACGGAGTTGGTGACCATGAACCGCGAGCATCTGGAAAATAGCTATTTCTACAGGCCACAGGCTATCATCCTCGACACAACGGTTCTGACGGTGAGCTACCTGGAGTCAGACTGAAATGGATCGCAGCGAAAGTGGTGAACAATCGGCCGAGGCCGTCGATATCGAAAGCGTGATGCAGGAGGTGCGCCGGCAAATCCTGGAGCGCCAGTTGCCCGGCCAACTACATCTTCCCGACAAGGCCAACAGTCTCCCGCCGGAATATTATGAGCACCTGTTTCGGGCCGGGTTGGCCCAGAGCAAGATAGACGTGGACATGCTGGTGACACCAAGCTCCGTGCCGCTGGTCGGGCCACTCATCGATCGCCTGCGGGTGAAAGTTCACGAGCTGGTGATTTTCTATATCAACCGCTTCGCCGAAAATCAGGCCCGGGTGACCCACCATATGCTCCAGGCGCTGGCTGTGCTCGGCCGCCCGGAAAACCGCACAGGAGCGCCCGGCCAACTCCCCGCAGGACAGGCCGGATCGTCCGTTCCGGGGGATGATCGTGCCACACTGGACGATGTCCTGGCCGGCTATCGGCTCCTCCTCGGCCGCGAACCGGACGCCGACGGCTGGAATTACTGGTCGGATTTGGTACTGAACCAATCCGTGCCGCGAGCTTTTCTCGTGGACACCATGCTTAACAGTCAGGAGTTCAAGGGCTTGCAGGCGGAGCGATTTCGCCCCACGCTTGTGGAACTGCCTGACTTCAAGCTATATGTTCGCCTGAATGATATCTCCATCGGCGCGGCAATCGCCCGCGAAAAAAGCTATGAGACCCATGTCAGCCGAGTTTTAGGTGAGTTTCTGTCTCCCGGCATGACGTTCGTCGATGTGGGAGCCAACGTCGGCTACTTCTCGCTCCTGGCGGCCGCACGAGTCGGCCCCGACGGTCGGGTGTTCGCTTTCGAGCCAAACCCGGCCAATGGTGAACTTCTGCGGCAGAGCATGGTCGCCAACGGATTCGAAACGATCATCACTCTTCAGATCGCCGCCGTAGCCGAAGAGGCCGGAATGCTCCGTTTTGTGACGCCGGGCGTCGACAGCAACGGCATGATCGCCGGCCTGAATGAATCGGCCGCGGCCGATCTGCCGGCGGTCGAGGCGGTTACATTGGATCACGCACTGGCCGACTGCGATCGCGTGGATGTCATCAAGATGGATATCGAGGGCGCGGAGGCGCGAGCCTGGCGCGGGATGCAATCCATTATCCGCCGCCACCGGCCGGTGTTGTTGTTCGAGTTCTCGCCAACCCTGCTGCGTCGGACCAGCGACATCGACCCCGCCGCCTTTCTGGAGGATGTCCGGTCCGAGTACGACCTGTACGTCATCTCAACCAATGGCGTTGTGGCTCCCAGGCCAGACAGCGTCGCGGCCATCATGGAGCAGCACGCCGCCGCCGGGCTTGCCCATCTCGATATCCTGGCGCGGCCGCGGAAATAGCTCCAATGGCGGCGCATCAAACACCACACCCATTTGAACACTATGAACGAATCGGAACAGCGACCCATAACAACAGGCCCATGGCTGACGATCCACGACGAGGAGATCACATCGGAGGAGCTTGTCAGGGAAGTCGAGAGGCGGGTGGCCCTGCGCCGCGAACAACTGGGCAGCGTGAACCTGGTTTTCCCCACATTCGGCCACGTGTCCACCTTCCCTGAACCAGCCGGGGATGCGCTCAACCCGCAGATCTTCTATTACCTGAAGCAAGCCAACCGAACGCCCTCCCCCGCCGTCGAGCCAATCCTTGCGCCGTCCCCGGCCACCCGGACGCCCGTCCTCGGCCGCCTCTGGGGCCGCATCCGAGGCGAGATGCATAATCTGGTCCTGTTTTATGTCAACCGATCGGTGAGCGACCAGGCTCGCCTCAACGTCAATCTCATCAGTGTTATGAACGAGATGACGCGCGCCCTCCAGGATCAGCAAGCCCGGATCGAGACCCTGCAGGACGAAGTCCGTCGCCTGACCCAGGACACTGAACAACCACCCCAATGAGACGCGGCACTCTTCACCAGTTTTTGACGGGGGCCACGGCCGGCGACGCCATCACCGATCAGGCCTTGCTGATGCGCCGCTGGTTGCGCGTCCTGGGCTTTAAGTCGGAGATCTACGCCTGGCATATGCATCGCAGCATGAGCGAGGAAATCCGGCCAATATCCACCTACGTCCGCGCGCAGGGCGAGGAGTGGGGCATCTATCATCACAGCATCGGCTCCGAAGTGCCGGACTTTCTGGTGCAGCAGGATTTGCGCCTGATTCTCGTTTATCACAACATCACGCCGCCGGAGTTCTTCGAGGGCAGCGACCCGCTGCGCGCTCATCTGGCCCGGCTGGGCATGCAACAACTGACGACGCTGCGGCCGAAGACCGAGCTGGCGCTGGCCGTCTCCAGCTACAACGAGGCTGAACTGAAGCAAGCCGGCTTTGAACACACCGCCGTGCAACCCATTTGTTTGCGGACAGAGCAATACGATATGCCGCTCAACCGGCAACTGGCGGCCGAATTGGCCCAGCCCGGCCCGCGCTTGCTCTTCATTGGGCGCCTGGCCCCCAACAAACGGCAGGAGGATCTGGTGAAGCTCCTCTACTGTCTTCGCCGCACGCGACCGCAGGCGCATCTTTACCTCATCGGCGACCCCTGGGAGGTCGGCTATGACCGCTGGGTGGAGCAGTTGGCCGATGATCTGGGCATCCGGACGGGCGTGACGCTGGTCGGCAAGGTGTCACAGGAAGACATGGTCACCTATCTTCGGGCGGCCGACATCTACGTCTCCATGAGCGAACATGAAGGGTTTGGCGTGCCTCTGATCGAGAGCATGTATTTGGGCTTGCCGGTCGTGGCCTATGGCGCAGCGGCCGTCCCAGAGACGATGGCCGACGCGGGCGTGCTGTTTTCCCGCAAGGAGTACGAGTCTCTGGCCGAGCTGATCGATCTGCTGCTGGCCGATGAAGCCTTGCGCGGCCGGATCATCGAGCGACAGAAGGCCCGCGTCCGGACTTTTCTCGAACCTCAGGTTCACCGCCAATTCGTCGCCCAACTGGAAAAGGCAGGGTTGATTTGAACATGAGGCGCGTGGCGCTCGTCGTACAGCGTTATGGCGAGGAAGTCAACGGTGGCGCGGAGCTTCTGGCCCGCTGGCTGGCCGAGCGACTCACCGATATGGCCGAGATGCACGTCATCACGACCTGCGCGATCGACTATCAAACCTGGGAAAACGTCTATCCCCCGGGCGAGAGCGATCTGAACGGCGTGCGCGTTCACCGCTTCACCGTTGACGCGCCGCGCTCAGCCGATTTCGCCCAGCAGACGATCGCCCTCTTTGAAAAGGGCAGCACCTTGTTTGATGAGTTGCGCTGGATGAAGGATCAAGGGCCCTATTCGACTGGCCTGCTGAACTACATCCGGCAATCCTACCCCATCTACGATCTGTATATCTTTGTGACCTACCTCTATCCGCCCACCTTCTTCGGCCTGCCTTTGGTATCGGACAAGGCTATCCTGGTGCCGGCGGCGCACGACGAACCCTACCTCCGGCTGCCTGTCATGCGATCGCTCTTCCACCTGCCGCAGGCTATCATCTACAGCACCGAGCCGGAGAAACAGCTGGTCAACGAGGTCTTTCACAACGAACACGTCCCCCAGATCATCGCCGGCATAGGCATCAATGTTCCCGAGGATGTATCGGCCGAACGTTTCCGGCGCAAATACGGCATCGACGGGCCGTTTGTTTTGTATGCCGGGCGAGTCGATTCGGCCAAGAACGTGCCCGAGTTACTCGATTATTTCGCCCGCTTTCGCGATGAGACAGGTCACGACGTCCGGCTGGTGCTGATCGGCCGATCCAACCTGGAGTTGCCTCCGCGCCCCGACATCATCCCGCTGGGGTTCGTCAGCGAAGAAGACAAATTCGATGCGATCCGCGCCGCCGACCTTCTGGTCATGCCCTCCCTGTACGAGAGCCTCTCCATGGTCATCATGGAGGCGTGGCTGATGCAGGTTCCCACCCTGGTGAACGCCAATTGCGAGGTGCTCAAGTTCCAGAGCCGCCGCAGCAACGGCGGCCTGTATTACTACACCTACGACGAGTTCGCGACGGCGATGAAAATGCTGCTCGATGACGCCCATCTTCGCGCCAATCTGGGGCGGCAGGGACGGGCGTTCGTCGCCTCTATCTACAGTTGGGATGTCGTGATGGCCAAATATCGCGCCTTGCTGGAAACGCTGACCGCGAGACCCAACCCGGAGGCGCATGGCTGAGCCGGCTCTGCACCAATTTACCGAAGGGGCCTATATCGGCGACGCCGTCAGCGACCAGGTGTTCATTATCCAGCGCTGGCTGCGCGATCTGGGCTTCGCCTCCGAGGTCTATTCCGAGCGCATCCAGCCCGAGCTGGAAGATCGCGTGCGACCTGCGCATGAATATCGACCGGGGACGACCGAAAGATGTCTCATCCATCATCACGCCGTCGGCTCCGATATCGCCGAGCGGCTCAAGGGCGTGGGGCTGCCGCAAATCCTCATTTATCACAACATCACGCCGCCCCAGTTCTTCGCCTTCTCCAATCCGGTGCTGGCCGCCAATCTCCGTCGGGGTCGTGGCCAACTGGAAGAGATGCGCTTCAACACGTTGCTGGCCCTGGGTGATTCCGGCTACAACGAGCGCGAGCTGATCGAGATTGGCTATTCGCCGACGGGCGTGCTGCCCATCGTGCTTGACGAGAGCCGGCTCGACGCACCCTTAAACGAGGCGCTGGCGGCCGAGTGCGACAAGGCGCGGCCGCTGGTCCTGTTCGTCGGCCGCTTTGCTCCTAACAAGCGGCAGGAAGATTTGCTCAAACTCCACTATTGCCTGCGCCGCCTCGCGCCGGATGCGCGGATGGTGCTTGTGGGCAACACCGAATTCACTGAGTATGTCGAGTGGCAGGAGGCGTTCGCCCGCGAATTGGGGCTGGATGATTCGGCCGTCCTCATAACCGGCCACGTCTCCCACCAGGACATGCTGACCTATTACCGGTGCGCCGATGTCTATGTCTCGATGAGCGAGCATGAGGGCTTCGGCAAGCCGCTCATCGAGAGCATGTATTGCGGCCTGCCGGTCATCGCCTATACCTCGACGGCCGTGCCCGACACGCTGGGCGACGCGGGCATCCTGTTCCATCGCAAGGATTATGAGGGGTTGGCGGAACTGATCGACAAGGTAGTGAAAGACGAGCCGCTGCGACAGCGAATCATCACCCGCCAGAAGCGCCGCGTGCAGACCTTTCTGGAGCCACAAGTCCGGCGGCAATGGGAAGCCTACCTGCGCTCCCTCGATCTGCTGCCCAACGGAACACGCCGGTGACCGACTCCGCTCTTCACATCGCATTGGTGACGCCCGCCTATCCACCCTTGCCGGGTGGTGGCGAGCGTTACGTCGGCGCGCTGGCTCGCGGGCTGGCCGCTGCGGGGGCGCGCGTCACGGTCGTCACCAGTTCGGCCACGACCGAAGCTGACTTCTGGCTGGGTTCCGAGGTCGCCTCCGACACGATGGAAGACGGCGTCCGAGTCATCCGGCGACCGGTTCGCCCCATTCCCGGCGGCCGTCGTGGCCTGCTGGCCTGGCGCAAGGCGATGGTTCTCCTCTCGGCTCTGCCCGGCGACCAGTCCAACCTGCTGTCACGCATGGCGCGGCATGTCCCCGCAATCGAGGGCCTCGATACCGCGCTGGACGAGTTGGCGAACGTCGATCTCGTCCATGCCTTCAACGTCTCCTGGGAGCATGGCCTGGTGGCCGCCACTGACTATGCCGGGCGAGCACACATCCCGCTGGTCGTCACCCCCTTCCTGCATCTGGGCGACCGGAGCGGCGACCGGGTGGCCCGCAATTCGACGATGGACCATCAGCTGCAGATCATGCGTCAGGCCGACCGCCTGCTGGTGCTAACCCGTGTCGAAGCCGAGGGATTGGCGCGCCTGATGTTCCAGCCGGAGCGAATCAGCGTAATCGGGGGCGGGGTTGACGCTCCCCCCGAAGATTACGAATCATCCCCCTACTTCGCCGCGGACCATCATGAGGCTCACGGCGAATTTGGCCTCTATATCGGCCGGCAATCGTTTGACAAAGGCGCTCTCCATGCCGCCGACGCGATCCGTCTGCTACGGGCGCGCGGCCGCAAGATCGCCCTGTTGATGATCGGCTCCACCACCCCTGAGTATGAACGCTATCGCCACCGCTTGTCACCTGAGGACCGGGCGGCCATCCGTCCCCTCGGAGTACTGTCCGACCGCGACAAGCACGCCGTATTGAGCCGGGCCAAATTCCTCCTGCTGCCTTCCCGCAGCGACTCCTTCGGGATCGTGCTGCTGGAAGCCTGGACCCATGGCAAGCCGGTCGTTGCCGCGCGCGCCGGCGGAATCCCGGGTGTGGTTGATGACGGGGCTAACGGCTTGCTGGTCTCATTTGCCGATGTCGAGGCCCTGGCGATGGCCGTTGACCGTCTGCTCAGCGATCCCTTGTTCGCCGATCGGCTCGGGAGGAAGGGCCAGGAGAAGGTCAACTCCACTTACAACTGGGATGTTGTCGTCGAGCGCGTTCTCCAACACTATCACGACCTCCTGCCGGAATGCTAGAGGACGCCGATCGATGCGCATCCTGCACGTAGTTCACCAATACCCGCCCAACCATATCGGCGGCACGGAATTATATACTCAGGCGATCGCCCAACGACAGACCCGCGCCGGTCACTCGGTGGCTGTGTTCTGCCCGGCAAGTGGGCTGGAGGAGCCGCTGGCGATGACCGTCGAGGACGATGTGCGAGTCTATCGGGCCAGGGCCGGGGAGGGGCGGACGGCCGTATTCCTCAGGACATTGGCTTCCGGCTCGACCGCGGCCGCCTTCGATGAGGTACTGGCAACCGAGCAACCCGACATCGTTCATCTGCAGCACCTGATGGGCTTGCCGGCGTCGCTCGTCGATGTCCTCCACGCGCGGGGTATCCCCTATCTGATAACCCTCCACGACTACTGGTACGGCTGTGCTAACGCCCAACTCCTGACCAATTACGACCACACCCTGTGCCGCGGGCCAAACGAGCGGTTCACCAACTGCGCCCATTGCGCGCTGGCTCGCGCCGGGCTGGAGTGGCTGGCCCCGGCGGCCCCTCTGGTCGCCCCGCTCATGGCCCGGCGCAACCGGACCCTCATGCGCGTCTATTCGGGAGCGGCCGCGGCGCTGGCCTCAACCCCCTTTGTCCGCGATGCACATCAGGGCATGGGCTTCCCGGTTGACCGCGTTCGCCTGTTGCCCCTCGGAGCCGACGTGTCGGCCGACGATATCGCCGAGGCCCGGCATGCCCATCGGCGAGTTGCCGGCGAGCCGTTCCGTATCGGCTACATCGGCGGGTTGAGCCGCCAGAAGGGCGTGCATGTGCTCATCGCCGCCGCCAATCGCCTGCCCGACCGGGTTGAGACCCTGATCTACGGCGAACTGTCGGCCTTCCCTGACTATGTCGCAGAATTACGACAGGCGGCTGTCCATCCCGGGATCCGGTTCATGGACCTGCTACCCCGTGCGTCGTTCTGGTCCTCCCTCGGAGCACTGGATGTGCTGGTTGTGCCGACCCTGTGGTATGAGACCTATTCCCTCATCATCCAGGAGGCCTTTGCGGCGGGCGTGCCCGTGGTCGCCTCCCGAATCGGGGTCATACCGGATGTGGTCGAGGACGGCGTCGGCGGTCGCCTTTTTCCCCACGGCGATGCCGAAGCCCTTGGCTCGATTCTGCTTGAATACATGGAATACCCCGAGCGCCTCGCCGCTTTGCAAGCCAAAATACCGCCAGTGATGACCATGGATGACCACGCGGAACAGTTGGCCGCCATCTATCGCGAGGTCTTAACCCAACCCCCGATCGCCATAGATTAACGACAGGTACGCATTTAGGCCGGATGCGTTATAATCCCGACTTGGTGCATGGCGAACGTTCCGATTGGGGCAGCCATGCCAAATTTTGGATGATGTACGAGAGATGAGTTCCGAAATTCGGCCGCAGTCCGGCGGCGAGCCACCTGTCTATATCTACAATGCCGACCGGCGTCTTGGCAATTGGCGCGACAAGGTGCGGGAGTTGTGGCGATACCGAAATCTGTTGCGCAATATGGTCGTTCGCGACCTGAAGGCGCGCTATAAAAACTCGGTGTTGGGCATCCTCTGGAGCATCCTGAACCCCCTGTTTCTGATGGTGGTCTTTACGATCCTGTTTTCGGTAATGACCAACAGCCAAATTCGCGACTATCCGATCTTTGTCCTGACCGGCCTCATACCGTGGAATTTCTTCAGCGGCTCCCTGGTTAGCGGCACGACATCCATCACCAACAATTCGGGCCTGGTGAAGAAGGTCTATTTCCCGCGCGAACTGTTGCCGGCGTCGGCCCTGCTTTCCAATCTGGTGAACTTCCTGTTCGCCTTTGTGGTGCTCATTATCTTCCTCTACGTCTTCGGCGTCGGTCTGACCCGGCACGCGCTGTGGGTGCCGCTCATCCTGATAACCCAACTGATATTTTCGCTGGGGCTGAGCCTTTTGCTCAGCAGCCTGACCGTCTTCTATCGCGACGTCCTGATGATCCTCGAAGTCGTCATCCTGGCCTGGTTTTTCATGACCCCGGTGTTCTATTCACTGGAGATGTTCGGCGATGCGGTGACGGTGCTGGGCATCACGTTCAACCCCGCCCAATTGATGCGCTGGGTCAATCCAATGGCTTCGATCATCGACGGCTATCGCACCGTCCTGTGGGGGACGTATACCAGCGGGGGACCGGCGTCGATGAACCCGATCTTTTTGCTGCGGACGTTCGTGACGGCGGTGCTCGTCCTGATCGGCGGCTACATCGTCTTTGCCCGATTAAACCCCCTGTTTGGCGAGAAACTCTGATCGACGTTTCCCCCCTTATTGATGTGGTATATGAAGAAAAGTTCGTCTGTTTATCTTGCTCTGCTTTTAATAGCGGCCGTGACGCTGGCCGCCTGTAATTCGGCGACCGGCAGCGCGCGTGTGACGCCATTCCCCACCAATACGGCCTCGGCCACTGATTCCGTAGCGGAGAGCAGGGGAACCGCCACGCTGACCCCCGAAGCTGAAGACTTGCCGACCGATGGTCCGACCGTGACGGACACGCCAACCGCCGAGCCGGCGCCCGGAACCGACACCCCCAAGCCGACTGCCACCACTCGTTCAACCGCTACCCCGCGGCCGACGGCCACCTCAACCGCGACCGTCACCCCCACCAGCCTGCCGCAGGTTGACCCAACGGCGGCGCTGAACATCACCGGCTCCATGGCCGAAGGCGTGCCGACGCCGCCGACAGCCATTCCATCGCCTGTGCCCGTTTTTGATATGCCCGCCGAGACGACCAACATCCTGCTGTTGGGCGTGGACTCCAACGCCGATGGCAGCGACGGCGACCGCACTGACACGATGATCATCGTCTCCATTAACCACGAGACCCGCACCGCGTCGATGATCTCGCTGCCACGCGACCTCTACGTCTATATGCCCAACCGGATCATGGGGCGTCTGAACACGGCCTATGTGCTGGGCGGCGCCGAATTGCTGGAGCAGACCATCCTCTATAACTTCGGTATCCCCATTCACTATTACGCTCGGGTCAACTTCGAAGGCTTCAAGAAAATCGTCGACGTGCTGGGCGGCGTGACAATGGCCGTCAGCTGCCCGCTGGAAGACTGGCGGTTGATCTCCCCCGAGCTGGACCCGACGCTTGAAGAGAACTGGGAGCGATACAAGCTGGGAGCGGGTATCCATGACATGGACGGCGATATGGCGCTATGGTACGCTCGCTCGCGCCTGTCGACCAACGACTTCGACCGCGGCCGCCGCCAGCAACAACTGCTGCACGCGATGTTCAATCAGGGCGTCGATCTGGGTCTGGTGACCAAAGTGCCGGAGCTGTGGGCCGCGTTCAGCGAATATGTCCAGACCGATATGGATATCGGCCGCATCCTGCAACTGGCGGCCATGGCTCCCGATGTCCGCCGCAACGGCATCCAGCATCTCTATCTGGCGGGCAAGATGAAAGCCTGGTCGGTGCCGGAGAGCGGCGCATCCGTCCAGCTGCCGATCTGGGAAGGCGACAATATGTTTAGGGACACGTTCCGCCGCCTGGTCCTGCCCCCGGCGCTCAATCGGGCCGACCGCGCCCCGATCACCGTTGAGGTCATCAACGCCAGCGGGTTGCCGGCCCAGGGCAGGCTGGCCGCCGATAATCTGGCCTGGTACGGGTTTGTGCCGGTCCTGGGCGAAACGCGCCCGATGCAAAGCGACACCGAGATGGTCTACTTTGGAGATAACTTCAAAGGCTCCTATGACTGGTTATTCAGTTGGGTCATGGGCAAACGCGCCAGCCAGATCGAGCTGGTGAGCGAACCTTCGGAATTCAACTACCGGGTCGTCATCGGCACGGATTACAATCCCTGCCGCCCGGCGTTTGACGCGCCGCAGGCCGATCTGCCGGGAGAAAGTTAATTGCCGGATTAAAAAGGCAGGGGCATAATCCCTGCGATGAAAAACACCAAGATCGGCGACTTTAAGGACGATGGTTTCCCGCACGAGCGGCCATCGTCCTTTTTTGCCTATTAAGCCCATCCGGGAGGAACCCATTGAATAATATGAGTGAGGTAATAGTCAACGACAAACGCGAGATCAACGGCTGGATGATGTATGACTGGGCCAATTCGGCCTTCAGCACCACCGTCGTCACCGCCCTTCTTGGCCCCTACCTTCAGGCGCTGGCCGAGGCCAGCACAGAGCCATTCCGTATCCTGGGGACGGCCATCGAACCGGGGGCTATCTACCCCGCGGCCGTCTCGCTGTCGGTCGTGCTGCAAGTCTTTTTCCTGCCGTTGCTGGGCACGATAGCCGACTATACCTCGCTGAAGAAGCGGATGTTGCTCACCTTTGCCTATACCGGCGCGTTCGCCACCATCCTCCTGTTTTTCATCAAGGCCGACATGGCCTTCTTTGGCACCAGCGGCGCGGTGGCCGTGGGCAGCCTGCTGTTCATCATCGCCAACCTCTGCTTTGGCGCGGCCATCGTTTTCTATAACGGCTTCCTGCCCCAGATCACAACGCCCGATCGCCGCGACGAAGTCAGCTCGAAAGGCTGGGCCGTGGGTTATCTGGGCGGCGGTTTGCTGCTGTTGATCAATCTGGTACTGCTGATGCTGATGGACGACACCACCATGGCGGTGCGCATCAGCCTGGCCAGCGCCGGCGTATGGTGGCTGGTGTTCACCTTCCTTTACCCCCAACAACGGCTCATCCAGCGCGAGCCAAGTCGTCAGCGCCCGGACGTGAACCTGTTCACCCACGGCGTCAAGCAGGTACTCAGCACCTTGAACGAATTGGTACGCGAATATCCGATGACCTTGCGCTATCTGATCGCCTATCTGATCTACAACGACGGCATCCAGACCGTGATCGTCGTCGCCGCGGCCTTCGCGGCATCCGAGTTGGGCGTCGAGGCCCAGATGATCCTCATCCTCGTGTTGATGATCCAGTTCCTGGCTTTTGGCGGCGCGCTGCTGTTCGGCAAGATGGCGAAGCGTATAGGCGCCAAGAAGGCCATCATGATCAGTCTGGTCATCTGGTCGGCGATCGTGATCTATGCCTATTTCTTCCTGAACAACACGGTGCAACTCTTCGTCATGGGCGCTGTGCTGGCTCTGGTACTGGGCGGGTCGCAGGCGTTAAGCCGCTCCCTGTTCTCGCAGATGATCCCGCCCGCACAGGAAGCGGAATATTTCGGTTTCTATGAGATCAGCGAGCGCGGGACATCGTGGTTGGGCACGGCCGCGTTTGCCCTGGCCGTGCAATTGACCGGATCGCAGCGCGTGGCCATCATCAGCCTCATCGTCTTCTTCCTGGTGGGCCTGCTGCTGCTCAGCCGGGTCGACGTCCGCCGGGCCATCGTCGAGGCGGGCAACGATCCCAGTGGCGTAGTTCTATGAGCGACGGCAAGGCGTATCCGAGCATCAATGGATTCATCTGACTTTAACGCCAACATAAGGCGGTTCACCGGCTTCGCCGACGTTTACGACGCTTACCGCCCGTCCCCGCCTGCCGCTCTGGCCGATATACTCTGCGGTTTGGCCGGTATTGAACGTCCCGATCTCGTCGTTGATCTGGGGAGCGGCACCGGCTCTTCCACCCGCTATTGGGCCGGACGGGCCGAGCTGGTCGTCGGCGTGGAGCCTTCGGCCGATATGCGCCGACAAGCCAAGGCCGCGACCGACTTCCCCAACGTCACATTCCGGGAGGGGTATTCACACGCGACCGGGCTGCCCGATAGCGCGGCTGACATCGTCACCTGCTCCCAGTCACTCCACTGGATGTTGCCCGAGCCGACGTTCGCCGAAGTATCGCGTATGCTGAGAACGGGGGGTGTCTTCGCAGCCGCCGATTATGACTGGCCGCCCCTCACACCGCGCTGGGAGGCGCAGGCGGCATACCATCGCTTCATGGACGGTATCCGCGATCTGGAGCAGCGTAATCCGGTCCTCGATGGACTGGTGAATTTTGAGAAGGCGGGCCATCTTGCCCGAATGCAGGCCGGCGGCCGTTTTCGATTCACCCGTGAGTTTATGCTCCACCACGTAGATGAGGGCAGCGCCGAGCGACTGGTCGGTCTGGCGCTCAGTCTCGGCTCTGTGCAATCGTTGCTCAAACTCGGCCTGACGAGCACAGAAATCGGCCTCGATCGGCTGCGGCAGGAGCTCGACAGCATCATGGGGGCGACCGTCGAGCGATGGTATTGGACGTCGCGCGTGCGGGTCGGCATCATCTGATCCGCGACCGTTCGGCATCTCGGGAGAATATAATGGATCAGTCGCCATACCAATCGGCTATAGACTATGTTCAGCAACACGGCACGGCCGTGGAGCGAGCGAGGCTGCGTTACCTGTTGGTTGGCGAGCCGCCGCCCGACGACGTCCGCGAGCAACTGGAGCGCTCGCAGCGCGGCGACGGCGGTTGGGCCGCGGCCTGGGCACCGGACTACAGCTCGCTCGATGCGACCTGCTATCAACTGGCGCAGGCCGATCAGATGGGGGTCAGCCGCTCCTCACGAGTTATCATCGACGCCGTCCGTTTTCTGGCCGAGCGGCAAAACCTCGACGGCTCTTGGGAAGAGGACGTCACCGAGGCTGCCGGCGCGCCTCTGTGGGCCAGACCCGGTGACACGGCCGCGGGGTTGTATATGACCGCCCATTGTGCATTTTGGGTGGCCATGACCGGGTTGGTTCCGCCGGTGGCGCATGACGCGGCGTCATATCTGAGCTTTTATTTGGGCGAGGACGGCGCCTTGCCGTCTTTCCCGCACACCCATTGGCTGGCCACGGCTTTGTGGCAACACGAGGGGATGGCCGACGAGGCGAACAAAGGGCTGTCGGGTCTGCTCGGCCGCGTCCCCGAGCTATCGGCCGGGAACCTGGCCTGGATGATCCTGGCCTTGCGGCGGGGCGGCGTGCCCGCCGACAACGGGACGGTGGCCGCGGCGCTCGATCGGTTGGTCGGGTTGCGCGATCCGGCCGGTCACTGGCCGCCGGACGAGGGGGCCGGCAACGCGACCCACGTCACGGTCGAGACGCTCCATGCGCTGCGCCTGTGCGGCCGATTATAATGAAACCCTGCCTGGCTGGCTCTGTCAGGATCGCCCGGCAATAGAGATCGACCCGCGCCGATCTCGCCGCTCGCGCCCGAACCCCCGAGGCGCTCTCCCACCCGCTAAATCATGATTAAAAGCTGGCGGCCGATCGTTTAGCCGTTGCCGTTGACCGACAGCGGGTTGGTCAAAACCTCGTCTACCAGCCCATAGTCACGCGCCTGAACCGCGGTCATATAAAGGTCGCGGTCGGTATCCTTCTGGATGCGCTCAATCGACTGGCCGGTGTGCTGGCTCAGGATATTGTTCAGGTCGCTGCGCAGGCGCAGAATCTCCTGGGCTTGAATGGCGATGTCGGTGGCCTGACCGCGCGCGCCGCCCAGCGGCTGGTGCAGGTGGATGGTGGCATTAGGCAGGGCGTAACGCATCCCCTTCGTGCCCGCGGCCAACAGGATCGTCCCGAAGCTGGCCGTGAAGCCGACGGCCACGGTGGACACCGGACATTCAACCTGCTGCATCGTGTCGTAGATAGCCATCCCGGCATAGACCTGCCCGCCCGGCGAGTTGATGTACATGCGGATGGGCTTCGCGCTGTCTTCGCTGGCCAGCCACAACAACTGGGCCACGGTCAGATTGGCGATCTGATCGTTGATGGGCGTACCCAGAATAATGATTCGCTCTTTCAGCAAAAGCGAGAAGATGTCATAGGCGCGCTCGCCCCGCCCCGTCGATTCGACGACCATCGGCACAAGCGATGTTGGAATATCAAACATGGTTGCTCTCCTCAAATTCGTTCACGAAGCGGCCGCCACGCAGACGGCTACGGCGGCGAACGACGTGACAACGCCCAAAACGAGCGCCGAAAACCCAGTGTATCCGGCGCTCGTTAGATTCTCGTTTATTCCGCCTCGTCGGTTGTTTCGTCAACCACTTCGTCGGTCGCTACGTCGACTGCTGCATCGGCCGCTTCTTCCTCGGCCTCCGCGAGATCAGGCGCGTTGCCGCTGAAAATAGCCAGCGCGCGCTCATAAGCCTTCTCGCTCAGCACCTCGCTGCTAATCACGTCGAACCCCACGCCGCTGCGATAATATTTACGCATGCTGTCGCTGATGCTCTCGTTACCGAATCGAGCGACTTGCTTCTCGATCTTCTCGTCGATGTCGGCCACCTCGACCCGCAACTTCTCGTCAAGGATGAACTGGCGCAAAGCCAACTGATGCTTCAACTGGCTCTCGGCGTTTTCACTGAAATCCTCGCGCAACTTTTCCTCGGTGATGCCCTGCAGATTCAGGTAGTCCTGAAATTGCCAGCCACTGCGAGTCAGGCGGCTCTTGAAGTCATCGACCATGGTATCGATCTGGGCATCGACGGCCGCCGGGGGATAGACCATTGTCGCCCCATCCATCAGTTGATGGATCAGGTCATCGAGCACCTTTTCGCGGGCCGCACCTTCAGCGTCGCGCATCAGGTCGTCACGCAACGATTCGCGCAAGGCCTCCAGAGTCTCGAAATCCCCCTCCTGCCTGGCCAGTTCGTCGTCCAGTTCAGGCAGGTCGCGCTGTTTCACTTCCAGCACAGTGACGTCGAACAGGGCCTCACGGCCCGCGTAATCAGCCTCATGCTCATACGGATCAGCGAAGATGAAGCTGAATTCCTTGTGGTCTCCCGCGGACATCCCGACGAGATTCTCCACAAAGGGCGTTTCGGGGAAGAGGGTCTTGTCATCCAGCAAAATGTCCAGGCGCTCCTCTTCGAAGATAGTATCATCATCGTCCGCGCTATCCGCTTCGTCGGCTTCTTCTTCTGCCGCTTCCACACCCTCAGCCGCCGGCTTGGGGGAGGTGAATCGGCCGTGACCGCTGATGGAGACGACATCGCCCGCCGCGGCCGGGCGGTCGACGGTCTCGATGGCCTGGTGACGAACGCGCACATATTCCAGCGCTTGCTCCAGAGCCTCGTCCGTCACGGTGACTTCCTCCACTTCCTGGCGCAGGGAGCGATAATCGCCCAGCGTGACCGTCGGCGACAGCGGCACAGTGAACGTCAGGACGAGCGGTTTCAGATCGATATTCTCCAGGGTCGGCCGGGCATACGGATCGATGTCTTCCTGCTCCAGAGCCTCCTCAAAAATAGGCTGGATGATGTCCTCGACAGCTTCGCCGCGCAGGACATCCTCGCCGATTCGGCGGACTAGGACGTCATAGGGAGCCTTGCCGGGTCGAAAGCCGGGCAGATTGACCTCGCGGCTCAGTTCGCGCGCCTTCTTCTGCATGGCCTTGACCACGCGAGCCTCATCGACTTCGATCGTCAGCGTCATTTGCCGCAAGTCATCTTCAGCGGTTTGAATCGTTAGCGTCACAGCGTTACCTCTTGAATAAAAAAGCGTTGCCGCAGCGCAACGCTTTGGATTTTGTAATGGGGATGGAGGGACTCGAACCCACACGCCTTTCGACACATGATTCTAAGTCATGCGCGTCTGCCAATTCCGCCACATCCCCGACAGAGCGTCATGGATTATAGCTCACCGGCATGTCGTTGCCAAAATCCGCCGCCGTGCTACTCTACGGGCAGCACAAGCTGATAACAACCCGTTTTCCCTCCAAATAGCGACAGTTGCTCGGCCCGATCCGCCGGCATTGCCAGAGCGATCGGCGGCAAATGCGCCTGATGGCGGGAACTGTTTAGTCCAATCCTGAAGGGAGCGCCACATGCCTACTCTGTTAGCAAAGAATGCCCGGGTCCTGGTGACGATGGATGACGAGCGCCGCGAGATCGAGAACGGCGGATTGTTCATTCGCGACAACGTCATCGAGGCCGTTGGGCCGACCGGTGATTTGCCGGCTACGGCCGACACCGTCATCGACCTGCGCGACCACGTCGTCCTGCCGGGTCTCATCAACACCCATCACCACCTGTATCAGACCCTGACGCGGGTCATCGCCCAGGACGCCGACCTGTTCACCTGGCTTAAGACGCTCTACCCGATCTGGGCCAATCTGACCGATGAGGCTATCTACGTCAGCACCATCACCGGCCTGGCCGAGTTGGCGTTGTCGGGCTGCACGACCAGCAGCGACCACCTCTACATCTTCCCCAACGACTGCACGCTCGACAGCCAGATTCGGGCGGCGGCCGACATCGGCCTGCGTTTCCATGCCGCGCGCGGCTCCATGTCCCTGGGCGAGAGCCAGGGCGGATTGCCGCCCGACCGGGTGACGGAAGACGAGGCGTTCATCCTGCGCGACAGTCGCCGCCTGATCGAAACCTATCACGACAGCGGTCGCCATGCCATGACCCGTGTGGTGCTGGCCCCTTGCTCCCCCTTCTCCGTCACCGCCGACCTGATGCGCGAATCGGCCGCGCTGGCCCGCGCTTATGGAGTTCGCTTGCATACCCACCTGGCGGAGACCATCGAGGAGGAGTCGTTCTGCCTGGAGGTGTTCGGCCTGCGTCCGGTTCCCTATGTCGAGTCGCTGGGCTGGACCGGCGATGACGTCTGGCATGCCCACTGCGTCCACATGAGCACGGGGGAGATAGACCTCTTCGGCCGCACGGGGACGGGCGTGGCCCACTGCCCGTCGAGCAATATGCGGCTGGCCAGCGGCATCTGTCGCGTGCCGGAAATGCGGCGAGCGGGCGTGCCCGTCGGTCTGGGGGTCGACGGCTCGGCCTCCAACGACTCAGGCCATCTGCTGGCCGAGGCGCGACAGGCCATGCTCCTGCAGCGCGTCGCGCCGGACCGCTACCTGAGCGAGCCACCGGGCGGACGTGGCGGGTTTGCCGGTCTTGCCGGAGCGATGTCGGCTCGCGAGGCGCTGGAGATCGCCACCCGGGGCAGCGCGGCCGTGTTGGGTCGCGACGACGTGGGTCATCTGGCTCCGGGCATGAGCGCCGACTTCATCGCCCTGAATCTGAACCGCGTCGATTATGCCGGAGCATGGCACGATCCGGTGTCGGCCATCCTGTTTTGCGGGCCGCGCGGGGTAGATTTATCAGTCGTCAACGGCCGCGTGGTTGTGGAAGGCGGCCGTCTGACCACGGTCGATCTGGACGCCCATCTGCCGCGCCACAACGACATCTCCCGGCGCATGATCAGCGGCGATGCGAGATAGTCGGCAGATTCAGTGGCGCCGATAACCGGCGCTTCGTTCTATTTATGATACGGCACGCCGTGGAGAATGGTGAACGCCCGGTAGAGCTGCTCCAGCAAGATGACGCGGGCCATCTCATGCGTGAAGGTCATGGGCGACAGGGAAAGCTGGTCATAAGCGGCGGCAACGACCGACGGGTCGAACCCCAGCGGCCCGCCAATGAGGAAAGCCAGATCGCCGACCATCTCCAGCTGCGCCAGCAGCCAGGTCGCCAGTTCCGGGCTGTCCATCCGGCGGCCATCGGGAGAAATCAGGATCGCGCGCGCCCCCGGGGGAACGGCTGCCAGCAGTTGCTCCCCCTCGCGAGCCATGGCCACGGCATCGGGCAATGACTTGCCGACGGCGTCCTTCACTTCAACAAGCTGAAAATCGGTGTAGTGGCCCAGACGACGCGCGTAGTCGTCTTGTGCAGCTCGCCAGTGCGACTCGCGCAGCTTGCCGACGGCGGCGACGGTGATGTGGCCGATCGAGCGAGGCATGGGCCGCTCGGGTCAGTTCAGGCGGCCGAGCAAGGCGGTCTTGGCCCAGTGAGCAGGCAGGTAAAGCGGCGCGAGGGCCAGCGACCGGTCATAGGCAGCCAGCGCCCGGTAGACCTCGCCCAGTCGTTCGTAAGCCCGGCCAAGGTTGAGGTGGGCGAATTGGGGCGTGGCGTAGCGGGGAGCAATGGCCGCCTGTTCGAGCCAGGGAATGGCTTCCTCCGGCCGCCCCATCTCGATCAGATATGCGCCGATATCGTTATAGGGATTGCCGAGATCCGGATCGAGGGCGATGGCTTTTTCGCATTCGGCTATGGCCTCTTCGTTGCGATCCATCATGTTATAGGCCCATCCCAGGTAGGTGTGGGCTTCGGCCGTGGGGTACATGGCAATTGAGCGCCGGTAGAGGGCGATGGCGTCACCCAGTTCGCCATGAGTCTGGTGGCGATAGGCGCGGTCGGTCAGGATCTGCGCTTGTTCGCGCATCAGGTCTTGATCTTCCATATGCAGGTAGTTTAGCAACTGACAAGTTACGATTCAAGACGAGCTTCGAGATCCCGATTGGCGCGAACCGACGAGTGGGCTAGACTATTCGCCGAACCCATACTCCTGCCTCTGGAACAACCATGAACTACTCCGACTACCAACACATCCTCTTCGAACGCCGCGAGCCGCATATCCTGTGGATGACGCTGAACCGGCCGGAGGTGCTCAACGCGGCCGACGCTCGCCTGCATACCGAACTGGTGGAAGTCTGGAACACGATCGACCGCGATCCCGACGTGCACGTAGCCGTGGTTACCGGCGCGGGGCGGGCCTTCTCGGCCGGGGGCGATTTGTCGTTGGTGGAGAACGCCTATCGCAATCCGGAGGAGATCATGCGCATCCTCGATGAGGCCCGCGATCTGGTCTATAACATCCTGCGCTGCAACAAGCCCATCGTCTCGGCCATCAACGGCGCGGCCGTGGGGGCGGGGCTGGTGGTGGCCTTGCTGGCCGACATCAGCATCGCCGCCCAGAACGCCAAACTGGGCGATGGGCACGTGCGTATGGGGGTGGCCGCGGGCGACCATGCCGCCATCGTCTGGCCGCTTCTGGTGGGCATGGCCAAAGCCAAGTATTACCTGATGACGGCCGAATTCGTCAGCGGCGAGGAGGCCGAACGCATCGGGCTGGTCAGCCTGTGCGTGCCGGATGAGGAGCTGCACGACCGGGCGATGGCCGTGGCGACCCGGCTGGCCACCGGCCCGCGTCACGCCTTGCGATATACCAAGCGCGCGCTCAATCAGTGGCTGCTGCAGGCCGGGCCGATCTTCGACCATTCACTGGCGCTGGAGATGCTGGGCTTCCATCACGTGGATATGATGGCCGGGGTGGAGGCATTGCGGCAGAAACGATCGGCGAATTACCCTTCGAGCCAATAGACGGCTTGACCGGGCTTCCCCATCAAAGTCGGAATTAAATCAGGCCGCCAGGAAGCCGCCATCGACCGGGACGGCCGCGCCGTGGACGTAACTGGCCAGATCGCTGGCCAGCACCAGAGCCATCCGCGCCACCTCATCCGGACGGCCAACGCGGCCGACCGGCAGGCGTTGCCGAAACTCGATGCCCGTCCGAACCAGATCGAACTTGAAGTGCAGCACCTCTTTGGCGGCCGCTTTCGTCCCCGGAGTCAGGATGCCGCCGGGCAGGATGGCGTTGACCCGGAAGCCTTGCCGGGCGTGTTCCTTGGCCAACGCTCGGGTCAGGGCGATGACGCCGGCCTTGCTGACGCTATAGTGGGCCGCGTCTTCCTTGAATGGCAAGACCGCTTCGATCGACCCGAGGTTGATGATCACGCCGCCGGACTTGCCTCGCCGGGTAATCATCTCTCGGCACATCCACGTCACCGAGAAGAGATTGACCTCCATCACATGGCGAACGAACGCCTCATCGGCATCGACAAAATGGCGGAAGGGGTAGATACCCGCATTGTTGACCAGAATATCCGGTTCAACGCCTTGAAGTGTGTTCCACAGGGCGTCGATCTGCTCCTTGCGCGACAGGTCAACGACATGACTTCTGACGCCGACGCCATAGATGGACAACTCGCTCACGGCGCCGGCCAGGGTCACCCCGTCACGATCGACAAGTTCCAGGTCAGCCCCGGCCTCAGCAAAGCGGCAGGCGATGGCCTTGCCGATGCCGCCGGCCGCGCCGGTGATGAGAGCGCGCTTGCCCCTCAAAGAAATCAGTTCCTCTAAAGTGTTCAGTTTATTCATGCAGCACTTCCTAAAACCCGAATTAACTTTCCTTGGCCTCCTCCATATTCGCATCCACCTCTAGTTTCCCCTAAGTAGAGATAACAAGAAAGCAGGGGCACCATTAAACTCCAGTTGCTGGAAAAAGCTGTAAGATTCAATCCCAAAGCCCAGCTTTCGAGTGTTTTAAGCTCTCTCTTTTTAAGCTCTCTCTTTGGAAACCAAGGTATGAGAAAGTAGAGTAATAAGTGCTTTGTAAAGCACATCAACCCATGCTTCGGGCAGTATCTCCAGCATTGCAAGCGCCGCGCCGGTGCCTATGCGGTATTTTTGCTTTGGCTTCTCTGCTTCGAGCGCTCGTACGACCGTTTTTGCCAGATGATTTGGATTTCCGGAATGAACCAGCGTTGAATCCATCAGCGGTTTCATTGTTGTCAGTACACGCTGATAACGAGTCGTCTGCGACAGTACTTGATCATAATCGCCGTTTGTTTTATCGGTCATTGCCGTACGAAAAGAGCCGGGCTGTATCTTGATCACGGGAATGTTCAGAAACATCAACTCTCTGCGCAGACTGTCGCTGTAGCCCTCCACAGCGCGTTTTGACATGGTATACGCTCCGGCAAATGGCTGCGCCGTCATCCATCCGGTCGAAGAGGAGCAGTTGACAATTCGTCCATGCCCGCGTTCGATCAGATCAAAGAATAATGCATTCGTGCGCACAGTTCCCATGACGTTGATTTCCAACATACGCTCGGAAAGTGTGATTGGGTCATCCTCTATGAGAGAGGAAAATGCGGAGATTCCCGCAAAATTGGCAATGGCGTCAAGCCTGTCGGTTTTCTGCAACACAACGTCGCGGGCTGCAGTCATACTGGCCGAATCGGTAACGTCGGCGCATATGGGGATGACGTTTGAAATATTCCCCAAAGCCTTTAGCTTTTCTTTGTTCGTTCCTATTGCGAATACCATCCAGCCCCTTGAGGCTAACATCGTTACACATGCCGTTCCCAAACCGCCAGTCGCGCCGGTAAACAGAACGGTTTTCATCTATTCTCTTCCTTTTTGTGCATCGTGTTTGCGAATTTCTCGTTATATGCTCCGGGGAGAAGTTCCAAAAACAATTCCCACTTCCCATCCTGCCGAATACTTTGTCTGTCCGTCCATAAGGTCATACGGCAATAGCGCTTGCATATTCTCGATAATTGAAGAATAATGACAATTCGTTCGGGATGCAACAGCCTGTTTTATAAAGAACTGTTAGTTCACGAACGGTAATAACATCTTCTGTTCGATATGATGGCGCTGACAAAAAATTCAAAGACAGGAATATGATAAAGAACAATGAGTCGAAGGCAGATCGGCGCGTCCGATACACAAAAAAGCTGCTAAGGGACGCATTGCTGAATTTGATGATAGAAAAGCCCTTCGGCAAAATCACCCCGACAGAGCTTTGCCGTGTAGCAGATATCAATCGAAACACTTTTTATACTCACTACTCAAGCCCGGAAGACGTGCTGCGAGAGCTTGAGGATGAGGTATACCAGAAAATCCGTCTTTCATTGGACGTTTCGCTAAGGGTCGGAAATATTAGGGAAACCCTGATCGAAATATGCCAGGCCATCTATGTAAATGCCGATTTTTGCTCTGTCATAATGTCAGAACATGGGGATCGTGATTTCATGCTGCGCCTGATTGAAACCGCGCACGGGAAGACAATCGACGAATGGAGGCAGGGCGGTATTAAGGCCAGTGATGAAGATATGGAACTGTTTTACACTTATAGCACAAACGGAACAGTCGCCGTTCTCCGCGACTGGATCGCCACCGGCATGAAAAGGAGCCCGCAAGAATTGGGAGAGGTTCTAGACAGGGTCAGTTGGTCGGGAATATCGCAATTCACCGATAACAATGATCTGTACCCGAAAAAGTAGACAAAGAGTTAAGATGGACGGAACAACGCCACAAACTCAACCGGCGACCGGAAGGCTGGCTCTGGCCTCCGGTCGCCGGCTCGACTGGTTAAAAAGTGACTTGCCCGGGCGTTACCTGATGTTAACCTGTGGGGCTATCGGTCTTTCAGGATCGGCGACCCGCCCACTCACCTTTAACAATCGTTACGGACGTACGCTACATAGGGGACTCGCTGCCCGGCGTCAACGACCTGCCGGGAGTAACCCTCTCCTTTTACGATCGCTTCAACAGGTTCAGCATATCCATTTTCATCCAGCAGTGACAGCAGGCCACCCTCACGCCCCAAAACAATCGTCTCTGCGTTTTCACAGAGAGCGATATTCCGGGCGTCGCCGGCTTCCAGCATGTTAATTCCATAATCTACCGCATTGACCTGATCCGGGGCTGTTGCCAGCACCAACAAGAAAATGGCCAACAGGAGCGAACCGACCATCCAAAAGTTGAATTGTACTGACTTGCTCATCATTTCACTTTCTCCTTGATTTCAAACTTGTGTGAATGTTTTCAACAATCAATACCTGCAATTTACCGGTCGGCCGTCCACGAAACAGCCCAAAAAGTGTCCAACAAACCGTCAAACAAAAAACTCGTGATTATTTCTCCTCAAATACAGTAAAATAGGGCTATGTTCCCGCTTCGGTTTCACTTGTTCGGCCCGCCTCGGCTCGAACGGATGGGCGAGAAAATCAAAATCAACCTGCATAAAGCTCAGGCTCTGCTGGCTTACCTGGCTGTGACCAAACGGAACTACAGCCGCGACGCGCTGGCTACCCTGTTTTGGCCTGAGGACGACCAGAGCAAAGCGCGGGGCAATCTGCGCCGGGCCTTGTCCCGACTCAACACCACATTGGGCGAAGGCTATTTAACGACTGATCAAGAGACCGCCGGACTCAATCTAAAGGCCGGCCTCTGGCTGGATGTCGAGCAATTTCAGGGCCGGCTGGCCCAATGCCGGACGCATGGCCACGCCCCGGATGACGTTTGTTCCGATTGCTTGCCGGTTCTTGCCGAAGCGGCCGCGCTCTACACCGACGATTTCCTGGCGGGCTTCAGCCTGCCCGACTGCCCTGACTTCGACGAATGGCAGTTCTTCCAACGTGAAGGACTGCAGCAAGCACTGGCTTCGGCCCTGGATCGGCTGGTTCGCGGCAACAGCGACCGGGGCAACTACGATTCGGCCATCCTCCATGCCCGGCGCCGGCTGACCCTCGATCGGCTGCACGAACCGGCGCAGCGGCAGCTGATGCTCCTGTATGCCCTGACCGGCCAATGGACGGCCGCGATGCGCCAGTATGAGGAATGTGTCGGGGTGCTCGATGAAGAGTTAGGCATCTTGCCCTCGGAAGAAACCAAAGCCCTGTATCAGGACATCATAGCGAAGCGGCTGCCTCCGCCAAAAGCGAACAGGCGGGAGAGCGGGGTGCAGGAAAGCCTCGCCTCGACCTCCCCGCCGCCCGTCCCTCCTCACAATCCCCTGCTGCAACCAACGCCATTCATCGGTCGGGAAGAAGAGCTGGCCCGGATAAATCGATGTCTGACTGATGCCGACTGCCGGCTATTAACCCTGATAGGTCCCGGGGGTATCGGCAAGACCCGTCTGGCTCTGGAAGCGGCATCCCGCTCGCTATCGAGCGACACCTCTCCTGGCGGAGTTTACTTTATACCCCTGGCGGCCCTCAATTCGGCCGATTTTCTCGTTTCGACGATTGCCGACCGGCTTAATTTCATCTTTCAAGGCGGAATCGATCCCAAGGTTCAACTGTTCAACTATTTCGGTGGGCAGAAGCAAGCAACGTTGCTGGTGCTGGACAACTTCGAGCAGCTTGCCGATGGGGCGGACCTGTTGGCAGACCTCCTGCAGCACGCGCCAATGGTAAAGATATTGACGACCTCACGGGAACGGCTCAATCTGCGTGATGAATGGGTACTCGACATTCAGGGGTTGCCGTTTCCACCCTCTGCAGAATCAGGAGAAACGTTGGAAAGCTATGCTTCCGTACAGCTATTCCTGCAAACCGCCGCCCGGCTCAATACGGTCATCGCCTTGTCTGACGCAGACAAACCCTTTGTGGCTCGCATCTGCCAACTGGTAGAGGGGATGCCACTAGGCCTTGAGCTGGCCGCCGCCTGGACACGGGTACTGTCCTGCCGGGAAATCGTGAATGAAATTGAAAAAAGCCTGGATTTTCTGACCACATCATTACGGGATGTGCCGGCGCGTCACCGCAGCCTGATTGCGGTATTTGACCATTCCTGGCACCTTCTCTCCCCTGAGGAACAGGGCGTGTTCCGGCGACTGGCCGTCTTTCGCGGTGGTTTCTCCCGCGAAGCCGCCGAACAGGTGGCCGGCGCGTCGCTGCCCCTTCTGGCGACACTGGCGGACAAATCCATGCTGCGCCGGTGGGAGTCGGGGCGATACGGATTCCACGAACTGTTGCGGCAGTATGCGGCCGGAAAACTGGACGAGGCGGGGGAGACTGGCGATGGACGAAGCCGTCACCTGACCTTCTATCTCAGCCTGGCGGAAGAAGCCGAACCCAGATTTCGAGGCGCTGAACAGATCACATGGCTAGACAGGCTGAATACAGAGAATGGCAATCTGCGCGCTGCCCTGGCCTGGTCTTTGGAGGGTGGCGATACTGCGACCGGGCTGCGACTGGTGGCCACGCTGGGACAGTTCTGGTTTATGCGTAGCCAGCAATATGATGAAGCGTTAGGATGGTTAGAAAGGGTTCTGTCTGCGGCAGGTCCCGCGGCGCAAGCGGAGGAACGCGCCAAAGCGTGTAACTGGCTGGGTCAATTCGCCCTTTACCAGGGTGACGATGCGAAGGCGAAAAAGGCGTTTGAAAAAAGCCTGGTCCTCTACCGGCGGTTGGAAGACCAGACCGGCATTGCCGACTCCCTATTGCATATTGGAGATATCGTCTCATCCCAGGGTGACGATATTGCGGCTCGCTCGCTTTACGCTGAAGCCCGCTCAAAATATGAAGAAAGCCTGCCTGGGCTACGCGAGCGAGGCGATGACTGGACGATAGCCCGCTCGCTTAACCTCCTGGGAGAAATCGCGCGGACTGAGGAAGATTACGCTTCGGCACGCTCATTCTACGAGGATAGTCTGGCAATTCGACGCAAGTTGAGCGATACAAGGGGTGTTGCCGTTTCGCTTCATAACCTGGGCCATGTGGCGCATCATCAGGGCGATTTTCGGCAAGCAGCGGCGTACTTCAAGGAAAGCTTGACCCTGAGTCAAATTGTAAGCGATAAAGGATCTGTCGCCGGCTGTTTGGCCGGGTTGGCCGGGTTGGCCGGAACTTTAAAACAGCTCGAGCGAGCGACCCGGCTATTTGGAGCCGCCGAGGCGACGGTTAGAGATAGTGTTGTTCGCCTGGAGTATCCTGACCAGATCGTACATGATCGCAATGTGGCTGCTGCGCGCGCCCAACTTGACGAAACGACCTTTGCTACGATCTGGTCCGAGGGCTCAGCAATGACATTGGAGCAAGCGATTGACTACGCCCTGGCGACAGAAGTCGACCAATAACACGGTCATTCAACCACCAACCCCACCACTTCAAACGACCTGACATCCACAATCCCCTTATCCGAAATCCGCAACTCGGGAATGACCACCAGCGCCAGCAGGCTCAGCTGCATATAGGCGTTGTGGAGCGTGCAGCCGCACTCGGCGAACGCTTCCACCATCCGATCGGCCTTGGCGGCCACGACCTCGGCTCGCTCATCGCTCATCAGTCCGGCGATGGGCAACTCCACCAGGGCGATCTGCCGCCCTTCCCGGAACACCACCACCCCGCCGCCGACCTCGGCCAGTCGATTGGCGGCGCGAGCCATGTCGGCCGCATCCGTGCCGACGACGATCATATGGTGGCTGTCGTGGGCCACGGTGCTGGCGACCGCACAGGGCACGTTGAAGCCAAAACCACTCACGAAGCCGTTGGTCACCTCGCCCGTCCCCCGGTGGCGCTCCACCAGGGCGATTCGGCAAACATCCTGCTCCATATCCATGTCGATCTGCCCGTTCGAGACCGGCAATTCGTGCTCCAACGCCCGCGTGGGGGCCTGATTCTCAATGACCCCGATGACCCGCGTCCGGACGGTTGACGGTTGACGGCCGTTTGCCGCCGGGGATAGGGCCACGAAATCGGCCGCTTCCAGCCGTCGTCCCGGTTTCACACTGTTTCGCGCGAAGTCGGGGTAGGCATAAGCCGGGATGTCGATGAGGATGCGGCCGTCCTCGGCCAGCAGTTCCCCGCCGGAGATAACCATCTCCACCGGCAGATCAACCAGATCGCTGGAGATGATGATGTCGGCGCGACGGCCGGGGGTGATGCTGCCGATATCGCCCTCGACGCCGAAGTGGAGCGCGGTGTTGAGCGTGGCCATCTGGATGGCGGTCATCGGCCGCAAGCCCTGAGCGATGGCGTGGCGCACGACGCGATCCATGTGCCCCTCGCCGACCAGTGTGCCGGAGTGGGAGTCGTCGGTGCAGAGGATGAAGTTGCGGCTGTCCAGCCCCATCTCGGTGATGGCCTTCACCTGCGCCGCCACATCGTGCCAGGCCGATCCGAGGCGCAGCATGGCCTTCATGCCCTGGCGCACGCGAGCCACGGCATCTTCAAGGCGCGTGCCCTCGTGGTCGTCGGCCGGGCCGCCGGCGACATAACCGTGGAAGGCGCGGCCGAGGTCGGGCGAGGCGTAATGGCCGCCGATGACCTTTCCCGCGCGCAGCGTCGCCGCCATCTCGGCGTGCATCTTGTCGTCGCCCATGAAGACCCCGGGGAAGTTCATCATCTCGCCCAGGCCGATGATGCCCGGCCAGGTCATGGCCTCGGCCACCTCGTCAGGGCCAATGGACGCGCCCGGCGTCTCCAGCCCCGGCGCGCTGGGCACGCAACTGGGCATCTGGACATAGACATTGATCGGCAGCGTGGTCGCCTCGTCGTGCATCAGGCGCACGCCCGGCAGCCCCAGCACGTTGGCGATCTCGTGTGGGTCAATGAACATGCTGGTCGTCCCGTGGGGGATGACGGCGCGGGCGAACTCGGTCACGGTGACCATGCCGCTCTCGACGTGCATGTGGGCATCGCACAGGCCGGGGATGAGGTAGCGCTGTTTGGCTTCGATGAGACGAGTGTTTGGCCCGATGGTGTGGCTCGCGTCCGGGCCGACGTAGGCGATGCGGCCGCCGATGATGGCGACGTCGGTGCCGGGCAGAATCTCGCCGCTGTGGACATTGACCCAGCGGCCGTTGCAGATGACGGTGTCGGCATGTTTTCGCCCCATCGCCACAGCGACGAGGTCCTGCGTCATTTCATGCCGGAGCTTGCGAGTAGTCATGTGGTACCCCCGTGTGAATGGCTCTATTATAGCCCAGGGGATGACTTCACTCAATCGAACAACAACGAATCGGCCGGCGGCTCATACAAAAGCACGGAGGACAGGGTTTCCCCTTGTCCTCCGTGTTTCATTCGCAATGGCTCGAAAAGAGTGTGCGATCTAATTTGCGGGGAGCGCCGGCGGCAGGCTGTTCAAATAGAGCCAGACCGCCTCGATCTCAACATCATTCATATGTTGGAATGCCGGCCAGGGCATCGCCTCGGGATTAATTTCGACACCATCAGGGGTCACGCCGGTTCGCAACACGGTCTTGAAGTCATCCAGTGTCCAGTTCGCCAGCGCCCCGGACGGAGTCAGGTTGGCCGCGGGAGTCCCGCCGG
>JAGOZU010000123.1 GCA_018058545.1 Promineifilum sp.
GAACTCCTCGTCGTCCACATCGACCAGCCGAATGTCGCGCTCCACAAGCAGCCGATAGAACGGCACGGGCAGCAACGGCCGATAGATCACCGCCAGATCGTCATCCACCAAGCTGATGATCGACATCAAGTGCAGGCAGGCTTCCGGCCCCTCGAAATAAGGCAGTTGAACCGGGACCAGTTCGACGCCCGACCCGACCAGCGCTTCTCCCAACTGGGCGAATCCGGCGGCATTGGTGCGAAAACCCAGCCCCACGCAGAGCGTGCGCTCATCGAGCCACAGCAGATCGCCACCTTCGGCCGTGGCCTCGCCACTCAGCCGGTAATGGATGGGCACGCCCAGCCGGCGCAATGTCGCCTCCATCGCCGCCTCCTCGCCGATGCGCAGCGGCTTGCCCATGTGCAGGATGATGGCGCCGCGGTCGGTCATCAACACCGGATCATGGACGAAGATGGCATCGGCGTGGTCGGGCAGCGGCTCGGCATGATAGACCACCTCGACCCCGTTGCCGAGCAGGGTATTGACGAACGCGTCGTGCTCACTCTGGGCCAGCGGCAGATAAGGTTGCCCGGCATAGTGCCACAGCAAGGGGTCGGCCGCGCCGAAGGCCTCGTCCGGTCGCCTCACCAGAACCGTCTGCAAGGGAGCCACCATGCTTTGTCCGCCAAAAAATCTGGTCATAATTGTCCTTGCGCTCCCTCTCTTCATTCGTAATTCGTCATTCGTCATTCGTCATTACAAATAAGTAACGTGTCTCGACGTCCTCAGAATCGCCGCCTGCCAGCCGGTCAGTTCCTCGCCCGGCCCCTTGGGAATCATGAGGTTATTCGGCCGTTTGGAGTGCCATAGGCCGCAAGCATGGGCCACCTCATGCAGCAGCAAGCGACGCGTACCCTTCAACACCTTGGCCTCCACCGTCACATAATCGGTCGCCGCGCCCAGCGAACAGCCGTTGTGAGTGGAGATCGAGCGCACGATGAAGACCGTCACCGGCTGCCCATAGCCCAACAGTGTCCCGGCCGTCGTCGTCGCCATCAGGCTGCGATAAAATGCGCCCGCCTGGCCCAGGTCGTCCTGCCAGGCGCCATCAGTGCAGCGGACATCAAGGGCCGCCCGCGGCGCGGCATGGGGGGCGGTCACAACCTCCCAACCGGCCGGTTCGACAATCACCCCGCACGTCCGGGCCAGGAGCCGCCGCGCCTCCTCGTATGCCGGCAGAACCTCATCATTGCCCGCCAGCGGCAACCCGCGCTCGTCGCGAAGCACAACGACGCGCAATTTGAGCTTCTTGGTGAAGCGAAGCCCCAACAACGTCAGCAACAATTCCGGCAATTTTATGACGCGATGAAATATCTCTTTAAGAATATTGAATATTTGCCATAACAGGCCGATCATAATCAACCCCAACAGATGATCCTGTGATAACCCGTCGAATTATAAGCCAAAATGGCAATAAAGTTCGACTTTTGCGCGAGCGTGTTTGTATTCTGCAAACCGGCAGCGAAGAGGACCGACGGTCAACCCGCTCCTGCGGACAGGATCGACCCGGCGCGGTATCCACGCAGTTGCCCGACAACCGTCCCGGTGGTATCAATGGGCCATGATCCAGGGGGACGAGGCGCACAACGCCGCCGGCTATGCTGAACGACGCGAGCAGATGGTGGCGCGGCAAATCCAGGGGCGCGGCATCACCGACCCGGCCGTGCTGGCCGCCATGCGAACCGTCCCGCGCGAGGCGTTTGTCTTGCCATCCCATCGACGGCACGCCTATGATGATTCGCCCCTGCCCATTCCCGCGGGCCAGACCATCTCCCAACCCTATATCGTCGGCTACATGATCGCCGCGCTGGCGCTCCAGCCGGGGGATCGCGTGCTGGAAATCGGCGCGGGGTCGGGTTACGCCGCCGCCGTCCTCAGCCGCATCGTCCGCGAGGTCTACACCGTCGAACGCCATCGCAAGCTGGCCGATTACGCTCGCGAGCGTCTGACCCGACTTGGCTACGACAATGTGTGGGTGCGGCATGGCGACGGCACGCAAGGCTGGCCGGAGCACGCGCCTTATGACGGGATCATCGTCGCCGCCGGCGGGCCGTCGGTGCCCGAATCGCTGGTGGCCCAACTAGCCGTGGGCGGCCGTCTGGTGATGCCCGTCGGCCAAAGTCGCCACCAGCAAACCCTCATCCGCGTCACCCGCCCGGACGAAGCGACCCGCACCGACGAGAGGCTCGTGCCGGTGGCCTTCGTGCCGCTCATCGGCGATGAAGGTTGGTGAGGATAGATTCCAGCCCCGATACGTCTACAATCTCTCGATCCGCTCAGGAAAACGGCCACAGACTCAGGATCATGATCGCCGCGGCCGTCACTGTCAGATTATCCAGCCCCCAAATCGATACCGCCTCGATCAGGGTTGTCACCACCATGACCACCAGCGCGGGCAGGACGGCCGCCGTCGGGGCTATCTCCGGCGCGCCCGGCATCACCCACAGCGCCAGCCAGGTGGCGATCAGCCCGGCCAAGAAGAAACCCGTCGACCCCTCCAGCGTGCGCGTGCTGGTGTGGATGCGATAGAAATTGCGGCCATACCCGGCCCCGATGACCGGTGCCAGACCATCGCCCCATGTCAGGGGCATCAGCGCGGCTACCATCAGCGGCGGTTGCTCCCAGAATACCACGGCCGCCACGGCCGCGGCAAAGGGGAAATAGACTGTGCCCAGATTGCTGCGGTGCTTGCTTTGCATGGAGCCGATCAGCCCATAGCGCCAATCGATCAGGTTAATGACCATAAACGCGACGCAGGCAAACACAAATGGCCACGGGGACGTGAACAGGAAGGGGATGAACCAGCTCATCATGCCCACGCCGATGTGGATGACCTTGCGCGTGAAGTCGGAGCCGTAGCCCTGCCGGCGGCGCAACCCTTCGGCCAGGCCGATGACGACGAACACATAGCCGAAACAAATGATAATGCCGAGGAGATTACTCATGGGTGATCACAGACCAGAGACAGGCGATAGGCGGACGGTCGCATTAGAGGTAATGGCCGCCGTCAGACGATTAAATGATCGTATAACATATCCAGGCTCAGATCAGGCACGACGGTATCGGCCGACTGGAGCGTGACCGCCGCCGCCGCCGCGCCAAGCCGGATCGCCTCGATGATGGACAGGTCGTTCAGCAGCCCAAACATGATGGCCGCGGTGACGGCGTCCCCCGTGCCGGTGCTGTCCACGATCTGGGTGTGCGACGGAGGGATATAGCCCATCTCATCGGCCGTGGCGTAGTCCAGCCCGAAATCCGATAGCGTTACCACCACCGTGTTGACCCCGGCCGACAGCAGCCGTCGTGCCAGCGTCAGACTGACTTCGGGGTCGTAGCCGGGGAAGTCAACCTCGCACAGTTCAGCTTCTTCCACCTGATTGGGAACCACCAGGTCCAGCTCGGCCAGATAGGGACGAATTTTATAGGCCAGTCGGGCCGAGGCAGGATCGGCGCAAAGGGGCACGCTGTACTCCTTGGCCAGCCGTACGACGGTTTTCATGGCCGCCTCCGTCAGACTGCCGTCGAACATGACCATCGACGCGTCACGAAAGAGGCTGCGTTGCCGGTTCAGGAAATCGGGCGTGATCGCTTCCATCACCCGCACGTCATCGAGGGCCACTGAAAGCAGTCCATCCGATTCCAGGAGGGCGATGTACGAGCCGGTGGCCTGATCGGGCAGCATGAATACGTAGTCGAGGTTAACGCCCGCCTCGGCCGTCTGGATAAGCAACTGGCGGCCAACGGCATCGTCGCCGACGGCCGAGATGAGCACCACCTCCGCCCCCAGCCGCGCCAGATTTTCAGCCACATTACGGGCCGTGCCGCCACGGGATGACCGGATCCAGGCCGGGTTTGACGTGCCCGGCTCCAGCCCGGCCAGCGGCATACCCTTGGTGTCCAGCAAAGTCGCGCCGATTACAAGAACATGCTTAGCCATGAATACCCTCTTTCCTCCCTACCCATGTCGCCTGGAGGCGTGATCGTTCGCCCCCTGCCAGAACCCTTCGACCACCGCCAACACAAATAGTTCTTCTTCCGGCAATGGCTCATCCGTCTCATCCAGATATAGTCGGGCCGGGTTCGGCGACAAATCACCGGTTATCCGATATCCGAGATAGCAATAGGGCACGGCGCTGGTATGCGAGACGGCCTGAACAAGGACGCTACCCAGATCGGCCCGCGAACTGCCAACGACCACATACTCCCGCTCGCTGGATGCATGTTCGTCCACCTCGCGATCGGCCAGCAACCACGTGCCCGAACCCATCTCCGGTAAAAAGTCACCCTTGTTGTCGGCGATGATGTACCAGCCAAAGCGGTCATCGGTCGTGACATGACCCGGGACCGGCCCTTGTGAAGTCTGACTGTAGCTCTCCGGCGGCCTGAACATGGGCGGAGGCACCCGTTTGGCCCATTCGGGTCGCTCGACAGGTCGTTCCGGTGCGCGCCGCATCCCTAGCCGGCTTTCGGGTTGAGCCACGGCCTGTCGAGACGCGGAAGGACGGGGTGCCGCCGATTGCCCATCGCCTGGCCACTCTCCGGTTTGTTGCATCTCCGGAACAGACAGGTAGCCCGCTTGCAGCGCCTCGGCCGATTGCTGATCTCTGGGCCAGAGGCTCTCGCGCAACGTCTCCTGGGCGATCGTCAGCAGCGGCCGCATCTCGGCCGCCAGCGCGGCGAAGCGTTCGGCCTGCGCGCCGATGGCCGGCCTTTCCAGCAGTCGCTCGGCGCGGCCGAATTGCAGCATGGCCGCCTCATTGTGATAGGAGTGATACAACCCCAGTCCCTGAGCGTAGTGGGCCAGACACATCGCCGGTGTATCGTTCACCAGTGACCACGGCTGGCGAGACCCGGCAAATTGGTTGGCGGCTGCGCGGCCGTCGTCCCAATAGAGATAGACCAGGCCGATGTGAAATTCACACAATCCAACCTGCTCGTAATCCCCCCCGGCGCGGACGATCCGCCGTGATTGCTCGATAGCCGCCAGCGCCGGCACACCCAAACCGGTCAGCGGATAGCGGTCCAGGACATCCTGAACGGTGACGATGTCAAGCGGTGGAGACTCAGTGAAAAGCAGTTTCAGCAGGCGGTCGATCACCCCCACGGCCTCGCGCACGGGACGCAACTGATCCGTGCTCGCCGGGATGCGAGACTGTTCACTGGCGTTGGGTATTCCGGCAACCATGATTTATCTGTCTGTCAAGCGGCGGCGTCATCCCGATCCGGATGGGATAAATTTCCTCGGCGGGGCTTGCAAGCTGCTCCCCAGATCAGCCAGTTTCTCTTCCAGCAAATGGACGTCCGATATGAGCTGCCCGGATTCTCCACCCACATTTTGCAGGTTTTGCGTGGAGGCTGAAAACATCCTCCGCAAGGCTTCCAGCAGGCGCAAGGCCACCAGGTAACCGGAGAGCTTGGCTCCCGCCTCCTGCTGGGCCTGGCGGACACCGTCGACGATCGCCTGGATCATTTCGATTTCCGCGCTGATACGCGCGGTTTCGACTTCCTGCAACAGTTGGACCGTCCCGTTGGCACGGGCCAGCAAGTCCTTTTTGCGTTGACTGGCCAGCCAGAACTCGATGTATTGGCGACTAACCTCCGGCGGCGGCGATAAGCGGCCGATGCGCAAGCTCAAAGGTTTGATGTCTTTTTTAGGAAGTTCACCCCATACCTCTCTCGTGACCTCCCGCGCCAGCTGATGATGGGCATCATGCGGATTCGGAGCGGAGACGAGGTCATCCAACGACTTTCCCCTTACCGAACTGGCGAGTATCTTCTTGGCCTCTCCCAGCGGAGCATCGCTCCACGACGACACCTGGCCGTCCGCCCTCACCACACCGTCATAGGCCGCTTTTCTCACCGCCTCCTCGTTGTACGGAAACGGCCTCTCGTGAGTGGCTCTTTCTCCGCCGGGATCGATGCTGAACGTCAAAGAGACATCGGCTTGCACGGGGATGCCCTCCTTCGTCATCATAACCACGTCGTAGTCCGTCTTTACCTGCGGCTGAAGATCAACCACAGTGAACAGATACTCAAAACGTTCCAGCTTATAGGATCCGGGCGGCAACACGCGCAAGAACCGCGAGTTACGCTCCGTTACAGCTGCGAAACCGTCAGGGATACGCACCTTAACCGGGCCACCGACACCCAGCAAGATCGAGTTCTCTTTCTTCTCAGCCAGTTTCTCCGGCAGCGCGGTGAAAGGCTCACCCGGATGGCCTCCCCGGTCGCTTCGCTGGCGACTCAGGAAATCGGCCGCCGTCTTACGGTCGGGGCAATTATAGAGTACCTGCATGAGGCTGATTGCGGCCTGAACCGCCAGCCACCACCCGGCAATGAGGGGGATGATGTGGCGCAAGACCCGCCAGTGGAACAACTTCACCACCCCGGTAATGAGCGGATTGAAATAGACCGACTCCACCTGAAAGGGCGTCAGCTCCGGCATGAAGTAACCGGCCAGGATCGCATTGGCATCGACCCGCTCCATCGAACTCATCAACACCCAATAGCCGATGAACAGGATAGCCAGGACGAACCACGGCCAGTTGGCCGGTCGCCTCAGCCGGAGTGAGCGGCGTTGCGATTGAGCGCTCACAGCCATGCCGTCACTTCCCGTCGTTCTCCGTGCCCATCGCCGAACGCAACTCGTTGGTCGCCTCGTCCGTCAGGCTTTTCAGCGCAGATCGCGCCGCGCCTGACGTCAGCGCTTGTTCAGACGAGATCGCCTCCGCCACTTCCATCAGTCGCAACATGACGGCATCGTGCAAGGCAACGCCGCCTTGCTCTTGCATGGCCTCGATGTTGAGCAAGAGCTTCTCGATATTTTCAACCTGGGCGCGGACACGAGCCTGTTGGTAGAGGCGTTGTGCCTCGATATCGCCACTGATCGTCTCGTAGTCGCTGCGGTTCTGCCAATCGACCTGCCAGGTGGACAGGCGCTTGGCGATGATTTCCTTGGGCAGCTCCAACGGGCCGACGCTGATGCCGACTATCTTGACCCCCCTGGACAGGATTTGCGAGTTACCATCCCTTTGCTGATCTTCCAGGCCGCGCTTGATACTTTCCTTGATCGTGCCCAACGGTCCCGCGCCGCCGCTTTCCAGCAGCTTATCCAAAGAGAACTTGCCTATCTCGGTAATTAACAGAGCAGCCGCCTGGGGAGCCACCTGTTCGGTCCAGTCACGTCGTTGGCCGTCAACCATGCCGGCGGAATAAGTCAGCTCAAACAGCGCGCCGGGATCATAGGGATAGGGGATGATATCGGATTCGATGGAGCGCGGACGGCGTTGATCGGGCGCCGGGGGTCGCACCTGGAAGGTGACGGAGATGCTGGTTTTGACGGGTATGCCGTCGCGAGTGGTAGCGCTAACCGGCAGCTTGCGCGATTGCCGCCGCAGGTCGAACACCTGAGAGATCGTTTCACCGCCACGCAGGATGATGAGGCCCGGTCCGGCAGCACGGGAGTAGCTGCTGCCGTTGGTGATGGCCGCGGCCTCATGCGTGAACAAGAACCCGGCCTTCAAATATTTAAAACTGGGGGCCGGTTCGCCCTCATCCGATTTTTTCTTTTTTGGCGGGGCATACCGGGCTGAACTTTCCTGGCGGTTGTTGCTGAGCAAGCCGGCCACCCCCAAAAGATAGTTCTTCCAAAGCAGGCGAAAACCGTTGGACCAACCCAAATTGTCCTGGATGGGCAGAAGACGCCGAGACAGATAAGCCGTTCCCAGGACAAAAGTGCTGAGCGCCGCCAACCCCCAGATGATCGCGCCCCAGGCACCGAATCTGACACCGTTGAAGTCGCGCAAGAGCGCGCCGACTGTGCCCAGGAGAACTATCGTGAGCAGCAAAATGCCCAGGCCGGGAATGAACTGACTCTTTTGCTCTTTCATCTGGTTAGCGCCGATCCGCGCCGCAACTATATCATACCGCGCGGGGGTGGTAAAGCGACGCGGACGGTGCTGACCACGTCGCCCATTGCCCGCCACCTCGCGCGTGTCCTATAATCACACCCTTGATGCATATCGCCCTGAACGCCACCTTCTGGAACCGGCCCAACACCGGCAGCGGCCAGTATATTCGCCAACTCGTCTACCATCTGAACCGGCAGGTGTCTGACCTAATCTTGACCCTGGTCTACCCGCAAGCGCCCGGCGATGCGGAGCCGGATAGTGTCCCGCCCAGCGTGAACGTCGAAATCGTCGCCGTCCGGCCGGGTCACGTGGGCAAGGTGCTATTCGAGCAACTCGGCTTTCCATCGGCCGCCCGGCGTGTTGGAGCCACGCTGGCCCACGTCCCTTACTGGGGGCCACCACTGCGCTCCCCCGTCCCCCTGGTCGTCACCATTCATGACCTGACGACCTTGCTCGTGCCGCAATATAATCGCGGCGCGAAGGCTCGCCTCTATAACGCCCTCGTTAGCGCGGCCGCGCGTGGAGCCGGCCACATCCTGACCGACTCCTTCTCCAGCAAGCTGGACATCATGGATAATCTGGGCATCGCTGAACAAGACATCACCGCCGTCTATCTTGGCGTCGGCCCGCAATTCAGACCGCCGGCGTCCGGCGGCGATAGCAGCCTGGTCGATATGGCCGTAGTCGCCAAGTACAATCTGCCGGAGTCCTACGCGCTCTATCTGGGCGGCTATGAAACGCACAAGAACATCATCAACCTGCTCCACGCCTACACCTACGTGGCCCAGGCATTAGGCAATGAC
>JAGOZU010000124.1 GCA_018058545.1 Promineifilum sp.
CATCGGGATCTACTCGCCGCCGCCACATGTCCTTGACGAAGGAATGCTCCTGCGCGGGATGACGCGCGTCGTAGCCGGCCGCCCGCAGCGCGGCCACCAGCGTGCTCTTGCCCGAGGCGCACGGGCCGACAACGGCCACCCGGAGCAGGGGAGCGGGGAGCGGGGGAGCCGGGGAGCCGGGGGGCAAGGGGGCGGGAGGAGGTTCTGAACTCGTCATTTGTTAAAGAGTCAGCCGTCCGCTCTGCCGCCGCACCTCGTCCCCTTCAGCGCTCTCCAGCACGGAGATGGCGATGACGCTGATGTCGTCGCGGGGGCGGCCGTCGTCCATGGCCATTGCCTCGGCCAGCAAGCGGTCACAAATCGGGCCGGCCTCGCGCAGGCCACTTTCGACCATGGCCTGGAAGGCGGTGAACGGGTCGTAGCTGCGGCCTTTGCCGCTCAGGCTGCCGGCGTGGCGCAAGCCGTCGGTGAAGGCCACGACGATCGTGCCGACCTCAATGGGGATCTCGGTGATGACCGGTTTCGTGTTACGGTGGACGCCGACGGCCCTGGACTCGTCATCGAGTTGATAGAAGCCCTCGGCGGCCGTCAACACCAGCACCGGCGACTCGTTGTTGCGGCTGACGACGATGGTGCGGCTGCGGGTATCGACAGACAGGATGTTGAGCGTGGCCGATACCTTGCCGTTGCGATAGGTGAAGAGATAGTCGTGGGCGGCACGAGCGGCCGCACCGTCGCGCACCCCCTCGCCCAGCAACTGGACGGCCTTGCGAGCGACGACGTTGCTGATGGCCTTGGCGCTGCGGCCGCTGGATTGCCCGTCAACCAGCACCATCGACAGACCACCTTGGGGCCGCTCGATCATCTCCAGCGTATCGCCGCTCTCGCGAGAGGCCCACTTTGATACCTTTGAGACTGCGAATTGAACTTCCATGGCGAATAACGAATTACGAATGACGAATTACGAATGAGGCGGGAAGGCGGTCATTTGTTTTTGAGTCTCCAGTCCAGCGCGGTGTGGCGGTTGGCTACCGGGTTGGTGCGCACGGCGATTTGGATGGCGCGGCGCGTGCCCACCAGGATGACCAGCCGGCGCGCTCGCGTCACGGCCGTGTAAAGCAGATTCCGCTGCAACATCAGGTAATGCGGCGTCACCACCGGGATCACCACGCACGGATATTCCGACCCCTGTGACTTGTGGACGCTGACGGCGAAGGCATGGATCAACTCGTCGGTTTCCAGAAAGCTGTATACGACCGGCGCGCCGTCGATGACCACCGTCATCGTTTGTTCGATGGGGTCGATGGCGGTGATGCGCCCGATGTCGCCATTATAGACGCTTTTATCGTAATTGTTGACCGTTTGCATCACCTTGTCGCCGACGCGGAAGGTGCGGCCGCCGATGCGCCTTTGAACCTTGCGCCCTTCGAGCGGGTTCAGTGCTTCCTGCAGCATGCCGTTCAGCTGGGTGACGCCGGCCTGGCCGTTGTACATCGGCGCGAGCACCTGAACATCGTCCAGCGGATCCAGCCCGAATTTGTGCGGGATGCGTTTGGCGACGATGTCCACCAGCAACTCGGCCGTCTCGGCCGGGTCTTCCTTGATGAAGATGAAAAAGTCGCCCGCTTCGGGACTGGTTTCGGGCATCAGCCCCTGATTGATGCGATGGGCGTTGTGAATGATGAACGAGTTGGCCGCCTGCCGAAAGATGGTCTCCAGCCGCACGACGGCGGCCACGCCCGACTCAATCAGGTCGCGCAGCACGTCCCCCGCCCCGACCGATGGCAACTGGTCGATGTCGCCCACCAGCAGCAGATGGCTGTCGGAGCCGACGGCTCGCAGCAGGTTATAGGCCAGCACCAGATCGAGCATCGAGGCTTCGTCGATGACGATGAGATCGGCGTCGATGGGATGGCTCTCGTTGCGCTTGAAGCCTTCGCCCGGCGTGAACTCCAGCAGGCGATGGATGGTGCGGGCCTCGCGGCCGGTGGCCTCGGTCAGTCGCTTGGCCGCCCGGCCGGTGGGCGATGCCAGAGTGTAGCTGTGGCCCCCGGCGTCGAGGGTGTCCAGCAGTGTCCGGAGCGTGGTCGTCTTGCCCGTGCCTGGTCCGCCGGTCAGGATGGTCAGCTTGTGGGTGATGGCAGCGTTGACCGCTTGGGCCTGCTGCGCCGTGAGCGCCGAGGGGCCGGGAGGCGGAGGTGCGGGCGTGGTGCGAGGCCGAGGAGAAGACGAACTGAAGATTGGAAGGGGAGAAGACCCCGGCGCCGTCGAGGCTCCTTTGCTCCCTTGTTGGCCCATGTCCCGGTTGCCGCGCACGACCATGCCCGACAACCGGCTGGTGGGATGTTCGACCAGTCTCCGGATCTGTCGCGTCAACCCCGTTTCCGAATAGTAAAGCGCGGGCAGATAGACCGCCTGCTCCTCTTTCATCGCCCGGCCGCCGTTTTCCCCGGACGGAATCTCATAGGTGATCGTCTCGCGCCGCACCAGTTCGCTGGTCTCCAGCGTCTCCAGCACGGCCGTCACCCGTTCCGCGGGCAGCTGCAATATGTCGGCCGCTTCCGGCTCCAGTTCGGCCTGGGGGGTGAAGACGTGGCCGTCTTCGGCCATCTTCGCCAGCGTGTAGTGGATGCCTGCCTCGATGCGCGCCGGGTCGTCGGCCGGCAGGCCCAGCGCCTGGGCGATCTTGTCGGCCGTCTTGAAGCCGATGCCGTGAACATCCTGCACCAGCCGGTAAGGGGTCGATTGCACGACCGCCATCGATTGATCGCCGTATTGCTTGAATATTTTGACGGCCAGATTCGTGGAGATGCCGTGGCTGTGCAGAAAGAGCATCACATCCTTGATGGCACGCTGTTCTTCCCAGGCTTTGATGATGTTGTCGACGCGCACGCGGCCGATTCCCAGCACCTCGCCCAGCCGCTGCGGGTTCTCGTCGATGATGGTCAGGGTGTCCTCTCCGAAGCGATCGACGATACGCTCGGCCATCACCTTGCCCACGCCGCGCACCATCCCCGACCCCAGGTAGCGCTTGATCCCTTCAGCCGTGGCCGGGGCCGACTGCACACATACCTCTACCTGGAACTGGCGGCCGTGTTTGGGATGATTGAGCCATTGACCGGTCAGCTTCAGCCATTCGCCGGGGTTCACCTCGGGCAGATTGCCTACGGCCGTGACGAACTGATCCCCGTGGACGTAGGGCAGCATCCCGCGCGTATCGGGTTTCAGCCGCAGGACGGTGTAGCCGTTTTCCTCGTTGTAATAGGTGATGCGTTCCACCGAGCCGCTGATCTCCACACGATCGGTCATATCCCTATTCTAGCAGTTTGATGGTATGCTAAGCGAATCTCGTCATGGCCGCGGCCACTTCAGGAGGATGATATGAATCAGTTTTTTGGACCAATCACCCCGCCCCAGCGCTATTGGCTCATCGCCTTGCTCATTCTGTGGGCCGCCTTTCTGTTTGGCGGCTTCATCTTTGGCTCGGCCGCCGACGCGACGCGACGCATGCCCGCCTGGACGCGGATGGCGTCGTCGGCCACGCTGGTCGTCGCGGCCTTCAGTTGGTATGTCTTCGTTCGGGCCAGCCCGGCCGGCGGCTATGCGTTGCTGGTGGCCGTCGGCATGACCTTCGGCTTCACCGGCGATCTGCTTCTCTCCGGCATGTTGCCGTCCGGTTCCAACTTCATCGCCGGCCTGCTCTCTTTCGCCGTCGGCCATATTTTCTATATCACCGCCCTGCTGCGCTTCGCCGCGGCCGCCGGATTGACCAGCCCCAGCCCGCGATGGGGCTCTCTCATCGTGTGGGTGATCATCGCCGTGGTTGCCTGGTATCTGGTGGTCTGGCGCGGGGCCGCTTCGGCCGGCATCGCGCCGGAGATCACCCATTGGATCGCTCTGCCCTATGCGATCCTGCTGGCTTCGACGACGGGCCTGGCGACGGGGCTGGCCCTCCAGGACGGCCGTTTCATTCCTTTGGCCGTTGGCGCGGGCCTGTTCCTGTTCAGCGACCTTATCCTGGCCGGGCAACGATTCGGCGGCCTCACCTTCCCGCTCATTAGCGACGTCATCTGGCTGACCTACGGCCCGGGGCAGATGCTCATCGTCTATTCCATCGGTCTGGCTCTGGCTCGTCTGCGCGGGTCGTAATACGTTGCCTCGTTGCCGCGCGGGTTTATAATCTCGCCACTCAAACGGCAATCGTTTGACCTTAGGAGAAACGAATGAGCAAGAAGCAGGAATCACCACAACCGCCCGACCCGGAAACGGCCGACGCGGCAACAATGGCCGCCTACGTGGCCCATCGCCTGACGCGCGGCGCCGACGCCCTTTATCTGGCCAAACGGCGAGCGCAACAGAGCGATCTGGAGACGGCCGCGGGCATCAACGATATGCGGCAGGGGGCCGACATGCTGGCCGCCTCCGAGGACATCGAGGCCATCACGACCGCCGTGCATTTGCTTCACGATGAGGACCTCGACGACGCGATGGAAATCGGCTCCATCTCCGGCGAGTTATCGGTTATCGCCGACGTGCTGGCCGCGATGGAGCTGGATACGCTGGCCGATTTTCTGCTGGATCACGGTCAACGGCTGCGCGAGCTGGCCGTCGATAATATCCTGCGCTACGGGTCGTTGCGCGCCCTGACGATGGAGATCGACGAGACCGGCGAGAAGCTGGCCGAACTGGGCGAGGAAGAGGTGGCCGAGGGCGCGGCGCGGCTCGACCTGGCCGATGCGGCGGCAGCCAACAGCGAGGCGATGACGGTCGTGGGGGAGGAGATGATCGCCAAGGGACTGGCCGCGCTGGCGGCCGCCCAGGGGGCGCGGGACGCCGGCGCCGAACTTGAATCCTGAGATCATGAGCAGTCAGGGATTGATCGATCCGGCGGCGGTAGCGGGTGTCGGCCTGTCGGGCGAGGAGATCAGGCGCTACAACCGCCACCTGATCATGCCGGAGATTGGCATGGTCGGGCAGAGGAAGCTCAAGGCGGCGAGCGTCCTGCTCATCGGCGCGGGCGGGCTGGGTTCGCCGGCGGCCATGTATCTGGCGGCGGCGGGAGTCGGCCGCCTCGGCCTGATCGATTACGACACGGTCGATGATTCCAACCTGCACCGCCAGATCATCCACGGCACCAGGGATGTCGGCCGCTCCAAGCTGGAGAGCGCCAGGGAGAGCATCCACGACATCAACCCCCACGTGCGGGTTGAACTCTATGAGGTTCCGCTTACATCGGCCAACGCGCTGGAGCTTTTCAGGCCGTACGATATCATCATCGACGGCACGGACAACTTCCCCACGCGCTATCTGACCAATGACGCCTGCGTGCTGCTGGGCAAACCCAATGTGTACGGCAGCATCTTTCGCTTTGAGGGGCAGGCGTCGGTGTTCCATGCCGCCGCCGGGCCATGCTATCGCTGCCTCTTTCCCGAACCGCCGCCGCCCGGACTGGTGCCGAGTTGCGCCGAGGGCGGGGTGCTGGGCGTGTTGCCGGGGATCATCGGCACCATCCAGGCCACCGAGGCGATCAAGCTCATCGTGGGCATCGGCCAGCCACTCATCGGCCGCCTGCTCCTCTATGACGCCCTGGCGATGACCTTCGACGAGATCAGGCTGCGCAAGAACCCCGATTGTCCCGCCTGTGGCGAGCATCCGACGATCACCGCTCTCATCGACTACGAACAGTTCTGCGGCATGCCGGCCCACGACCACAGCGACTATGCCGCCCGGACGAACGGCGGCGTCCCGTCGATCACGCCGGGCGAACTCAAGCGGCGGCTCGACCGGGGCGACGATCTGCTCATCCTTGACGTGCGCGAGCCGGAGGAGTGGGCGATCAGCAATCTGGGCGGGCTGGGGGCGGTGCTCATCCCCATGGGGCAGGTCCTGGAGCATCTGGACGAGTTGGATCCGGCGCGGGAGATCGTGGTGCAGTGCCGGTCCGGCGGCCGGTCGGCGGCCGTCATTCTGGAACTGCAGCAGCGCGGGTTCGGCAAGCTCCTGAATCTGGAGGGCGGCATCAACCGCTGGGCGCTGGAGATAGACCCGAATCTGCCGGTCTATTGAGCCGATTTCCCCACAGGGTGCGCGTTCCGGGGATCGATTTTGGCGAGCGCGCGGCCGGCGTTTTCCCCCCGGAGAATTCCCCGAGACGTATTTCACACCGCTCGCGCCCTTGAGTATTCCCGTCCATTGGCTAATATCATCTTGTGAACGAAGACACAATTCAACAACTGACCACCCTTCATGCCGAACTGCGCGCCTGTCGCCATTGCCTGGAAGAGGGGTACTGGATCGTGCCGGGGGCGGTATTCAGTGGCGGGGCGGAGGCGGAGGTGATGCTCATCGGGCAAGCGCCGGGCATCACCGAGGGGCAGGTGAAGCGGCCGTTCAACGCCGGCAGCGGCAAGCGGCTTTTCCAGTGGCTTGGCGCGGCCGGTTGGGATGAGGACGAATTCCGGGCCACGGCCTATATGACGGCCGTCACCAAATGCTACCCCGGCCCCAATATCGGCGGCAAGGGCGACCGCGTCCCCACGCCTTTTGAGCAGGCGCTCTGTCGACCCTGGCTGGAGCAGGAGATACGCCTCGTCAACCCGCGGCTGATCCTCCTCGTCGGCGGCCTGGCCATCAAACTGCTCTATCCGGCCAGCACGCGCCTGAATGAGATCATCGGCACGGCGGCTTACTTCCCGCCGGATGCGATCGCGTCCAATCCGCTGAACTTCGATCTGTCGCAGGCGCGGATGATCGTGCCGGAGGATGAGGCGACGGACGATGGATTACAGGTGACAAACGAGGCGGGCGACCGGTTGCCCCTCACCTCTTACCTCTCGTCTCTGATTGAGCGATCGGCCGGCGGCCGTTTTGTCGTCCCGCTGCCCCACCCTTCGGGGGTCAGCCTGTGGTACAACCGGCCGGAGAACAAGGTGCTGGTCAACCGCGCCGTCACCTTGCTGAGCGACATCCGCGTCGCCTGTAATCTGTAGGGTGTACCCGCCGGGGGCGGCCTCAATGGCCGGGCGGCGGAAACAGGCCGGGATCAAGTGCCGTTTGCTCCGGCGGAATAGGGGCGGAGAAAGCGCTGTCCAGGCTGATGGCCAACATGTTGTCGACCAGGCCTTGCACCTCCTCGTTGAGCGGCGTTAGCGCGCCATCGATCTTGCCCAGATTCCAGATGGCTGCGCCCAGTACCTGGGGGTAGGCTCCGTAGAGCCGGGCGGCCCAGGCCACGTGTTCCATGGCCAACGGCTCGGGCGGAATGTGATCATATGTCCAGCCCCATTCGGTGATGAGCACCGTCGGCCGGGGGATGCCGTGTTCGTCGGCCACGCGGAAAAGCTCCATGAAGCGGCCGACCTTGTAGGGGAACTGATGGCCGATGTCGTCGGCCACGTAGCTGTATTCGTGCAGGGCGATGGCCAGCCGGTCGGGGTTCTCGGCGATCAGTTTAAGCAGGTCGAGCATCGCCGGAGAGGTCCAGTCGTCCGGCTCCGGCTCGCCCGAGGCCCAGCCGAAGGCCGCCCACTTGTAGCCGTCGCGCAGCGCCAGTTGCGCCGTGCGCAGCGAGAACTGCGCCAGCCACTCCGAGCGAGTCTTGTCCAGCTCGTTCATCGTCTCGAACCAGATCAGCCCCGGATCGAGTTCCGGCGGCCAGATGGCTTTCTCCAGCTCCCAATACGCCTCGGCCGCGGCGATGGGGTCCATGCTGTAGTCGGGCACGTCGTATTGGGTGGACCGGTAGACGAGGATATGGGGCACGCCACTCCGCTTCATCAACTCCTGCGCGCGGTAGACGGGTTCGGCATTATCGACGCTCTTGAGGAAGAAGGGCACGCCCTCGCTGTCCAGCCGCTGCATATACGGGTCGAGTTCGTCGCGGTCTTCGAGGAAAGTGACGTGGAAACCGATTTTGTTGTAGGCCAGCTGCTTGCCCTGGGCCGAGAGGTCGGCGCGGATGGCCGCGAAATCGACTACGCTGATGGGGGTGGGTAACGCGCCCAGGGCCGTCGCTTCGGTTGCCGTGGGGGGCGCGGTTGCCGCTGGGGTCGCGGTTGCCGTAGGGGGTACGGTTGTCGTGGTTGTCGTCGCTGGAGCGGCCGTCGGTTGCCCGATGCCGACCCATGGGGCATAGACTGCATCGCCGGTAGCGGCCGCCGATTCACCCGATGTTGTCGCGGCGGGAGAAATGCCGGGTGGCGATGTCGATGGCGCGGCGGGATAGGCGGCCGAAGCGATATCGGCCGGTGTTTCAACCGGTCCCGGATAGGCGGCGTCCGGCGGTGGATAGGCGGCCGCCAGGGTTTCCGGCTCGACCTCGGCCGGGGGCGTGGGCAGCAGCGTCGCCGGCGCTTCCGATGGCGTCGTCGTTGAGAGGCAGGCGGCCAGCGACAACCCCGCGACCAAAAGGAGTATCGCGACCACAAGCCGGACCAAAAAATACGTGGGGTGGGAATTGATAATCTTGTTGTTCATCCGGTAACAGGCGCCTCGACATTATAGACGCCTGAAGCATATTAATGGTTCCCGTCGCTGGTGGAGCGTTCGCTCATGGTCGGTTCATTTAATTGGTGAATGGGTGGGG
>JAGOZU010000125.1 GCA_018058545.1 Promineifilum sp.
GTGGAGATCACCATGCGTGAGGCGGGTTTTCGCGTCAGCACGGCCATCTCCGGAGAGGCGGCGCTGGCCCGGATCGAGCAAACTGGCTTGCCGGACCTGGCCGTGGTGGACCTGCACATGCCCGGGATCAGCGGCTTTGAGTTCGCCCATCGCGTGCATCAGTACAGCGATCTGCCCATCATCATGCTGACGGCCGTCAATCAGGAAGAGGCGATCATCGAAGGGCTGGAGGAGCACGCCGAGGATTATATCGTCAAGCCGTTCAGTCCCGGCGAGTTGGTGGCCCGGACGCGGCGGGTGCTGCGTCGCATCGGGGAGTTTTCGTTCGACCTTGAGTCGCTGACGCGAGTCGACGACCGGCTGACCATCGATTTCCCCAATCGCACCGCCATCATCGACGGAGTGGACGAATCGCTGACACCCACGGAGACGAAGTTGCTCTATATCCTCATGCGCAAGGCCGGCAGTACTGTGTCGACGGACTATATATTACGGCGATTATGGCCTAATGAATCGGTGTTTGAGGATCGGCTCCACGTGCACCTGCACCGGCTGCGGCGCAAGATCGAGGACAAGAAGGACAAGACCCGACCTCGCTATATCGTATCGGAGCGGGGCGCGGGCTACAGCTTCCGCGATCTGGGCCGGGGCAGATAAGAGCTTTTCCGCCGGTTTCGCAGATTCCCGGATGATATTTCTTGCATCTGCCCACTCTGCGAATCAATACTCATGACCAGTCAATGGACAATCGATGATGTACACGCCGCGCTGAGCTTGCCGGACTTCGACGGCTTTGGGGCGCAGCGGCTCATGATGCCCGTCGGCCGTCCCGTCGGCCGCATTGGGCAGAGTGGGGGGGCGGTTGCGCCACGGCTGGGTGGGGTGCTGTTGCTGCTCTATTGTGCCGGCGAGGCCTTGCATCTGGTGCTGACCAAACGGCCGGACTATGACGGCGTGCATGGGGGACAAGTGTCGTTTCCCGGCGGCCGCCATGAGCCGCCGGAGACGCTGATGGCCACCGCCTTGCGCGAGACGCAGGAAGAGTTGGGTGTCGACCCGGCCGACGTGGAACTGATGGGTGAGATCACGCCGCTGTTCGTGGTGCCGTCGAACTTCGAGGTGCACCCGTTCGTCGGTCGCTTCATCGGCAACGGTCGGCCGCGCTTCGTGCCCGACGTGCGCGAGGTGGCAGCCGTGCTGGAAGTACCCTTGCGGCTGCTCATGGACCCGGCGACGCGCACGCTGGAGGATGTGGAGATTCGCGGCGGGTTGCGGCTGAGCGTGCCCTGCTTCCGGGTGGGTGATTACCGCGTCTGGGGGGCCACGGCGATGATGCTCAGTGAGTTTTTGGAGCGGTTGCGCTATGTCCGCTATATGCGGGAGCGATTCGGCCAGACATTTTAACGGCGGCCGAACAAATTCAACTCAGGTCGCCTTCCACCGGGCCAGGGTCAGCTATCTCTCGGCAATGTAGACCACCCATTCGTCGCCATCGTAGAGCGGCAGCCCGTCCCACGCCGGATAGCTCTGCACGCGGGCGAAACCGGCCGCCCGCATGGTCCCCGCCATCTCCTCGATCTCGTAGGTCTGATCGCACAGGGTGATCTCATCCAGCGCGCCGCCATCGAGGTGCAGGATGTAGTAGCGTTCGACCGAGGCCCGCTCGGCCGCGTTCCAGCGTCGCTCGCCCAAATGCAGAAACGGCCGCTCGCCCCACAACCCGGTGTCGTCAGTGAACCACCACGAGCTGTCTTCCTTGTCCACGCGCGCCGGATCGAGCAGTTCCGCGACCAGTCGCCCGCCGGGACGCAGCGCGGCCGCCGCCTTGCGCAGGAGCGCGGCCGTCTCCTCACGGGGGAAAACGGCTAATTGGCCGTAGAGGAACAGGGCTGCATCGAAAACGCCCGGCTCCGGCTCACAGGCACGCACGTCGGCCTCGATGAAGGTACAGCGTTCGGCCATGCCCGCCTCCTCAGCCAGCTGCCGGGCGTGGGCGATGGACGCCGGGCTGAAGTCGACGCCGGTGACCTGTGCGCCCCGTTGCGCCAGCGGCACGGCATAGAGACCGGGGCCGCAGGTCAGATCGAGCACGCGCGACCCGGGAGCCAACCCCAGCCGCGTCCACAGCCAATCCAGTTGGGCCACCCGTTCGGCCGCCTGTCGCGTGGCTGCTCCGTGGGACTCGTCAAGGTGCTCCCGCAGCATCCGCTCCGAGAAGGCGGGATCGTTCCAAGGCAGGTTGCCGCCATTCTGCCACAGCGACGGCGAGGCGGGGCGGCGGTAGATGCGCCATAACGCCTGGGCCAATCGCTTGTCGCCGTCGGAATCCGTCATCGGTTCCTCACAAGGTCAGCGGCCTATGAGATCAAGCGGGATTGATCTCGAAGCTCGGCCGCCGCAACAGGCGCATCCCGTTGGCCGTTACCAGCAGCGACGTGCCCACGTCGGCCAGCACGGCCAGCCACATGCTGCCGCTGCCGATGAGCACCAGGATGAAGAAAATGACCTTGATGGCGATGCTGAGAGCGACGTTGAAACGCACTGTGTTCATGGCGCTGCGGGCCAGGCGGACGGCGAAGGGCAATTGGCGCAGGTCGTCGCCCAGCATGACGATGTCGGCCGTCTCCAGCGCTTGCGCCGTGCGACCCAGGGCTAACCCCACCGAGGCAGCGGCCAGCGCGGGCGTATCGTTGATGCCGTCGCCGACCATGGCCACTTGTCCGTATTCGGCTCGCAGCCCTTCGACGGCCGTCACCTTGTCGGCCGGCAGCAATCCGGCGCGCACGTCGGTCAAGCCCACCTCGGCGGCGATGCGCTCGGCCGTGGCGGCATGGTCGCCGGTCAGCATCACCAGCGGCCGCACCCCCATCGCCGTCAATTCGGTCATCGCCTCGCGGCCGCCCTGCCGGGTTGTGTCGGCCAGGGCGATGTAGCCGCGATAGGCGTCGCCGTCGCTGACCAGCACCGTCGTCAGACCGGCGGCGTCGGCGGTGGCGATATGGTCGTGGTAGGGATCGTGGGTGGCGTCGTCCTCGAAGTAGGTGTGGCTGCCAAGGGTGATCGTGCGTCCGTTCACCTGGCCGGTGATACCGTGCCCGGCGAGGGCCTTCACGTCATCGCCGGCCGGGTAGCGGTCGTCAACGTTGCGCGCGGCCGCCTCGGCCACGACCGCCCCCGCGAGCGGGTGTTCGCTGCGTCGCTCCACGGCCGCGGCCAGCGCCAGCAGGTCGTCACAAGCCACACAGGGGGCGCCGGGTTCGGCAGATGATTCTTCATGCCGGATTCCTGATTCGTAATTCCTGGCTTCCTCCTCGCAGTCGGCCGCCTGGACAGCCACCACCGACGGCGTACCGCGGGTGATCGTCCCCGTCTTGTCGAAGGCGATGGCCCGCACCCGACTCAGGACTTCCAGGTGGGCGCCGCCCTTGAAGAGGATGCCGTGACGCGCGCCGTTGCTGATGGCGCTGATGATCGTGACCGGCGTGCTGATGACCAGCGCGCAGGGGCAGGCGACCACCAGCAGGGCCAGGGCGCGATAGAGCCAACCCTGCACATCAGAGGCCGGGTTCCAAAACGGCTGGCCGAAGAACAGCGGCGGCACGATGGCCACCAGCAGAGCGATGGCGATGACCAACGGGGTGTAGACGCGGGCGAAGCGGTCGACGAAGCGCTGCGCCGGAGCGCGCCCCTCCTGAGCCTCGGCCACCAGGCGGATCATGCGGCTGATGGTGTTGTCTTCGGCCAGGTGCGTGACCTCGATCTCCAGGGCTCCGTGGCCGTTGATGGATCCGGCGAAGACCTCGTCGCCCGGGTTTTTGTCCACCGGACGGCTTTCGCCGGTGATCGGGGCCTGATTGACGGCCGACGCGCCGGCCGTTACCTTGCCGTCCATCGGCAAACGCTCGCCGGGGGTGATGGCGATGTGGTCGCCCACGCGCAACTCAGCCACGGGCACGCGCGTCTCGCGGCCGTCGCGCAGCAGCGTTGCCTCGGCCGGGGCCAGCTCCGATAGCCCTCCGATGGCGTCGCGGGCGCGAGAGGCGGTGTAGCCCTCCAGCGCCTCGCCGATCGCGAAGAGAACCATCACCAGCCCTGCCTCGGTGTAGGCGCCGATGATGACCGCGCCGACGGCGGCGATGGTCATGAGCAGGTTGATGGTGATCTCGTGGTTGATGCGCAGGGAGCGGATGGCGCTGACCGCGATCGGGTAGCCGGCGATGACCATGGCCGCCACCGCCATCCCGGCGAACAGCGGCGATTCGATGCCCAGGCCGGGCAACAGCTCATCAAAAATCAATCCGGGGATGACCAACAGCGCGGCGATGAGGGCCAGGCGCGTGTCGGTGCGTCCCCACAGGTAGGCCAGGAGACCGGCCGGTTGGGCCGCGGGTTGAGAGTTGGGTGTGGCGGCCTTCGCCGGTGTCGTCTCACTCGCAGTTGGGATTGGCTGATTCGGGCCTTCAACATCGTAGCCCAACTCGCGCACGCGCTCCACGACGCGCTCCGGGGCGATCTCGCCCTGGACGCGCAGGGTGCCGGTGGTGAAGTTCAGCGTGGCTTGCCGGACGTCGGCCAGTTTGGCGACGCCGGTCTCCACGGTCTTGGCGCAATTGGCGCAATCCATGCCGGTGATTTGGAAGCGTTGTTCAACTTGAGTCATATCGTTTTGCCTGTAACACCGGTTATTTGACCGGTGGATGTGTCCCGCCGGATAAAAACCCGGCGTTACAGAGTATGATACACCTTCAAGTCGAGTTGAAAGTCAAGGGGTTTCGGCTTCCAAAGCGAGGAAAAGTCGGGCCAAAATGAAGGCATGGGGGCCGTGGGCGATGAGCAGGAATCCCTCGTGGTTATCGATCAGTTCCGGGCGCGATCCGGGATGCAGGCGACACTCGGACTCGATCCGGGCCAGTTCCTTCAGCGCCGCCTCCACCGCGGGATCGCGGCTGACGACGAGGATATGATAGCGATCCTCCTCCCGCCAGACGTGGACGTGTTGCCCGCGCAGGCGCGACAGGACGACCTGGGCCTCGTCGCTCGACAGGGGGCAGTCGGTGTAGGTGGTCAGCCAATCGAGAACGGTGCGGCTGGGCAGTTCGGCCGACGGATTGCCGCAGATGCGCTCGACGAGGCGGCCGAAGGCGGTCTGGGCGGCATTCGGCTCGCCGCCGCGCAAATCCAGCAGGAACATCTCCAGCTCGTGTTGTTGGACGCGCAACTCGGTGATCTGCTGTTCCAAAGCGAGGTAGCGCCCTTCGGCCGTGGCCAGTGTCTCGGTGTTGTCCAGATCGCCGCCGCGCCAGGCGGTCATCAGCGTGCGAATCTCGGCCAGCGAGAAGCCGAGCCGCTGGGCGCGCTGGATGAGCCGGACGAGATCGACGCTCTCCGGCGCGTAGAGGCGATAGCCGGCCTCGGTGCGGCCGGACGGCTCCAGAAGCCCCTCGGCCTCGTAATAGCGCAGGGCGGAAGTGCGCAGGCCGACTTGCCGGGCGAGTTCGCCGATGGTAAGCATGAGGGAAGTGTAGAGGCGGGAATGGTGCGTGTCAAACGGAACCCGGCCGCGTGAGTTGTGATATAGTTGGTGATCATGAACAACACCTCTCCCCGTCGTGTGGTCGTCACCGGCATGGGAACCCTCAACCCTCTCGGCAACGACGTGTCATCCAGTTGGGAGGCGATTCGAGCCGGGCGCTCCGGGATCGGTCCCGTGACCCTGTTCGACGCCGGCGAGTACGAGACGCGCATTGCCGGGGAAGTAAAGGGGTTCGACCCCGTCGCGCGCTTCGGTCGCAAGGAGGCCCGACGCATGGCCCGGCTGACGCAACTGGCCATGGCCGCGGCCGAGGAGGCGCTGTCCGACGCCGGATTGCGCGATATGCCCGTCGCCCGGGATCGCACGGGCGTCCTGGTGGGCAGCGGCATGGGGGCGCTCGACCCCATCCACGAGGCGGCCGATACCCTGCGCGAGCGCGGCCCGCGCAAGGTCAGCCCATTCTTCGTGCCCATGATGCTGGCCGATACACCGGCGGCGCTCATCTCCATCGCCTACGGTCTGACTGGCCCCAACATGGCCGTCTACACCGCCTGCGCCACGGGCAACAACGCGCTGGGCGAGGCGGCGGCCATGATCCGTCGCGGCGCGGCCGACATCATGATCGCCGGGGGCACGGAAGCGTGCATCCTGCCGCTGGCGATGGCCGGGTTTGGCGTCATGGGCGCCATCAGCACGCGCAACGACGAGCCCGAACGGGCCTCGCGGCCGTTCGATATCGGCCGCGACGGCTTTGTCGTGGCCGAGGGCGCGGCCCTGCTGGTGCTGGAGGAGCGCGATCATGCCCTGGCCCGCGGGGCGACCGTCCATGGCGAATTCCTCGGCTACGGCTCCAGCGCCGACGCCTGGCATATTACCATGCCCGGCGAGGCGGGCGAGGGCGCGGCCCAATCGATGCGCGCCGCCTTGCTGGATGCCGGGCTGGACACGGGCGGTATCGACTACATCAACGCCCACGGCACGTCGACCCCGCTCAACGACCGGGCGGAGACGGCGGCCATCAAGCGACTCTTTGGCGAGCGAGCTTACGGGATCCCGGTCAGTTCCACCAAGTCGATGACCGGCCATATGCTGGGCGCGGGCGGGTCGATGGAGGCCATCCTGTGCCTCATGGCCTTGCGCGACGGGCTGATCCCGCCGACGATCAACTACGAGGATCCTGACCCGGATTGCGACCTGGACTACGTGCCCAACCAGCCGCGCGCGGCCGATCTGCGGATTGTCATGTCCAACGCGTTCGGACTGGGAGGCCACAACGCGACGATAATTTTGGGCCGATAGGCCGGGCGCTTACCCGGTTGCGCCGGAGCCGGTGGGACAATCGGCGAGATGGCTACAGGACTGCCATTATTTCATCGATAGCGGTACAATAGGCGTTAACCAATCGAGGCGAGCCTATGTCAATTGATGAATCGATCGTCGACGCCGTCGTCGCGGCCGTTAAACAATCCAGAAAGTATCGGGACACAAGCGAGGAGACCATTCGCCAGCTGGCGGCCGAGGCTGTGCTGGAGCACAAGAAGCCCAAACCGGCCGAGAAAGCCGTGCGCAAGCGGCTGCACAGCATCATGGCTCCCTATCTGGGCGACCCCGATTATGCCGCCGCCGGACAACTGTTGAGCGACGTCTTCGCCGGTGGCGATCCGGCCGTGATCCGCGCCGCCTGTCGCGATCTGATGCACGCCCATCTGTCCACGCGCGAGCGGCTACCCATCCTCGACACCTTCTATCGCGACATCTTCGCCGTTACGGGGATGCCGCGCCGTCTGCTGGATATCGCTTGCGGCCTTAATCCGCTGGCATTCCCGTGGATGGATTTGCCGACTGACGGCACGGAATTCATCGCCTACGACATCCACGAGCCGCGGGTGGACTTTCTGAATCACTACTTTGTGCTGCAAGGGCTGCCCCCGATGGCGTACGTGAAGGATGTGGCCGTGCAGGCCCCCACGGAGAGCGGGGATGTGGCCCTGTTCCTCAAGGAGATGCCGCGCTTCGAGCGCAACTATCCCGGCCACGGCCGCCGCCTGCTGGAGGCTATCGACGCGCGCCGGTTGGTCGTCTCCTTCCCGACGATCAGCACCCACGGCGGCCGAAATCTGACCAATCGCTATCGGGAGTTCTTCCATCAGATCATCGACGGCTCCGGCTGGGCGGTGACGGAATTGCTGTTCGAATCGGAACTGGTTTTTTGCGCCGATAAAGGCACCGGCGACTGATACCGGCCGTTGAATCGCTCAGCTCATGCATCGTTTTTTCGTCTCGCCGCCGCAGATCGCCCATCTGATCGTGCGCTTTGACGCCGACCAGTCGCGCCAGATTCAGCGCGTGTTGCGCCTGCGACCGGGGGATCGCGTGCAGGTGCTGGACGGGGAGGGTTGGCAGTATGAGGTGATGCTGGAAGAGGTGACTCATCTGCGCGTCACCGGGCTGATTGCGTCGAAAGCTGAGGCCACGGGGGAACCGGCCATCAAGCTGACTCTTTTCCAGAGCCTGCTGAAGCGGGAGAAGTTTGAATGGGTATTGCAGAAAGGGACGGAGATCGGCGTGGACACCTTCGTGCCCATGATCACCCGGCGCTCGCTGCTGCGTGACGCGGATGACATCAAGCCGGAGCGCCTCGAGCGCTGGGAGCGCATCATCAAGGAGGCGGCCGAGCAATCGGGGCGGGGGTTGCTGCCGCGCCTGCTGTCGCCCGTGCCGTTTGAGTACGCCGCCGCCGAAGTGTTGGGGCATGGCCGGGCGCTTATCGCCTGGGAGGGGCCGACACAAACATCCATCCGTGAGGCCTTGGCCGATCGGGACGGCGCCCAGGAAGTGGCCCTGTATATCGGCCCCGAGGGGGGCTTTGAGTTGGAGGAGATTCAGGAAGCGGCCGGCTATGGGGTTGTGCCTGTCACACTGGGGCGACGTATCCTGCGCACGGAGACGGCCGCCGTCGTGGGGGCGGCGCTGGTGCTGCATGAGTTGGGCGAACTGG
>JAGOZU010000052.1 GCA_018058545.1 Promineifilum sp.
GGGCCAATCTCGATGATGCTCGTCTGGTTGGGGCAGATCTTTCCGGCGCGTTCCTCTATGGCACTCGTGTCTCGCTTAAATCGTTATCGACTGCCAAATCTCTGGCCAACGCGACCATGCCGGACGGCACCAAGTATGAGGATTGGATACGAAACCAGTCGAACGAAAGCCGGCCATCCAATCACGCGGCGCCACCTGCGAGACCTGTTGTGCCCGACGCAACTGAATCCCCTCTGGACTTTTTGACATCCACAGAGGGGGGATGAAAAAGTCAAAGGCCCTGTGTCGAAACACAGGGCCTTTGCTTTGCACCGTAGCGCTACCGGCTCTCACGAGGAGGCTGCGCTACGGTGCAGGTGAATAAACTACTACTCATATGCACCACCTCCTTGGTTAAAGATGGCTGGCGGTTATGGGCCGCGAATAATATCCGGGAATTATGGCATGTGTGCCAAGCCGTGTCAACCAAACTCATTTAGTGTCAGGTTTATTCAGTAGTCGACCACAAGGCAACTCGGGGATCCCCGTCCTGGAAACTGAAGTTATATGTCCGCCTAAACTAGCGTGCCATTGGGATCAGCCGCCGGTCAGTTCATGCAAGGCGGCGAATAGCGCGTCTATTTCCCCGGTCGTGTTGTAATGGGCAAACCCGATCCTCACCAGGCCGCCCCGGTTTAGAAGACCCAGTCGCTCCATGACGGCCACGGCGTAGTAGTGGCCGTGCCAAACGAAGAAACCGCGCTCGCCCAGGCGAGTCGCCAGTTCCTCCGGCGTGTATCCTTCAAGACTGATGGCGAATGTCGGTGTGCGGTGGCTCAATTGTTCCACGTCAGTGAGGCCATAGACGCGCAACCCCGGTACTTGGACGGCCTCATGAAGAAACCGCTCGCTCAAGGTCGCTTCGTACTGCTTGATCGCCGCCATGCCCCGAACCAGTCGTTCGCGCCGGGAGCCTTCCTCTCCGCCTAATTCGGCCAGATAGTCGACGGCCGCCGCAACCCCCCGGAGACTCTCAAAGCTTTGAGTGCCTGTCTCCCATTTGCCGGGAGGAGACGCGGGAGCAGGACGCACTTTGTATGCTCTCAGGCTATCCAGCAGATCATATTTGCCGTAGAGAACGCCAGTGTGGGGGCCGAAGAACTTGTAGACGGAGCAAACCAGAAAATCACAATCCAAGGCCTGGACGTCGATAATCCCGTGGGGCGCGTAATGAACGGCGTCTATGTAGGTCAGGGCCCCGGCTGCGTGCGCCATCACGACCACTCGGGCGACATCGTTGATCGTGCCGATGGCGTTGGATGCGTAGTTGACGGCCACCAGTCGCGTGCGGTCGTTCAATAATCCGGGCAACGATTCCACGGCGAGGGTGCCGTCCTCAGGATGGAAATCAAGCCAGCGCACGGCCACGCCGCGATCCTCGGCCGCCAGCAACCAGGGCGAGATATTGGCATCGTGATCGATCCGGGTGACGATGATCTCGTCGCCCGGTTGCCATTCACGGGCGATGGCCCGGCTCATGCTGAAGGTGAGGCTGGTCATATTCTGGCCGAAGACGATCTCCTCCGGACGACGGGCATTGAGCAGATCCATCATGGCGGCGCGGGCTTTTTCGGTCGCGTTGTTTGCCTCCCGGCTGGTTAGAAACGGGCCACCCAGATTGCTGCTGCCGCGCCTCAAATAGCCGGCCATCGCGTCGATAACTTGTTCGGGCGATTGGGTACCGCCCGGGCCATCGAGAAACACGGCCGGACGGCCGTTGACTGTACGCTGGAGCGCCGGAAATCGATCGCGCAGAGCAACAGGGTCAAGTGATAAATCAGACATAGGGCTTAGCTCCTCAAGGATGTTGAGGTATTATACCGCATGAACATCGGTCGAAGACAAGTTCATCAAGGTAGGTCGCTTGTCTCTGTCGGGTATTAACTCGCAGGCCATTGCGAAAGCCGCCATGGATCTCACTCGGTGATCAATGATAAAACCCGGTTTCATCACTGCCCTGTTATCACTATCGATCCTTGCCTCAGCGGCCTGTCAAATCCGGGATAATCGAACTATGACTCCATCTGACCGGGCTGGCGATCCGCCATTATATACCATCTACCTGCCAGCCGTATTCGGTTCCCCGCCGGCGCCTCTCTATGAAATGACCCGCTTCATGATCGGCGACGGTCGATTGTACGAAGTCATGCACAACAGCGGGTCGCAAGCCCGTCACCAGACCCAGATCGGGACAGGCCATTTCTACCATACCAAGGGGAACGAGATCGTTGCCGAATGGGAAGAGCTGTGGCTTAAGGGGGACATTATTTATCGCGGAACCGATACCAGCCCGGGGAACGGCGAATTTTATACTCTCTACTCGAGTAACATTCCCGGGACATTGGCCGGATCGGCCTGGAGCCCGCGTGCCTGGCGAGTCGGCGATGTTTATGAACGCAACCCCTATGTCGTCTTCTATCGCAAGTCGGATTGCGGGATCGTCCAGAGCGGCTTCCAGAGGAGTTGGTTGCGATTCGAGGCGTACTACCCGAGCTACACTTTCCAGAGCGGCCTTACGCTGGCAAATGTCATTGAGCTGTCGTGGCTTCTGGCGCCGGATGGCGAGCCGGAAGAGAGCTATTTCTATGCCGAATCTTTCGGCCTGGTGGGATGGAGCAGCGCCGACCGAGGATTTAGCTATATCAGTGAGATTCACGCTCCCGGCCAGCGACCCGACAACAAGCGCGAGGTGATTGGTTGCCTTAACAACGCATCCGGCCGGTTACGCCCCAACTCCCTGCTGAATTCGGGGCCGCTTCCGCCCGATTATCGCGTTAAGTAATTGCCTTGACGCCTGCCTTCGGGTAAGCTACAATGCCGATTATAACGCAATGCGTTATAATCCTCTAACCATTTTTGTCTCGGGGAAACACCGGGGTATTGATAATAATTTCCACGTGAATGGCGCCTGACACGCAAAAGGAGAATACCGGCATGAGCGACAACGGTAACAGTTCGGTCAATTTTATTTTGAGCGAAGAACATCAGATGATTCAGAAGCTGGCACGCGATTTTGCCCGCAACGAGATCGCGCCCAAGGCCGAGCATTATGACAAGACCCACGAATACCCCTGGCCGATAGTCCGCAAGGCACAGGAACTGGGCCTGACGACGATGGCTGTGCCGGAGGAATATGGCGGCCTGGGGTTGAGTTTGTTCGAAGAGAGCCTGGTCACTGAAGAAATGGCCTGGGGCTGCTCGGGCATCTCCACGGCGATCGGCGTCAATAGCCTGGGCATTTTGCCGATCATGATCGCCGGCAGCGAGGAACAAAAACGCGAATACGGCGGCCGCATGGCCGATGGCCAGCTGTGCGCCTATTGTGTCACCGAGCCGGAGGCAGGCTCCGACGTGGCCGGGATCAAGACCACGGCCGTCCTCAACGGCGATCATTACGTTCTCAACGGCGGCAAGACGTTCATCACCGGCGCGACGAACGCCAACTTCTATACGGTATTGGCCTATACCAAGCCTGATTTGCGTGATGACATGCGGAACCGATACAAAGGCATGAGCTTTTTCATCGTCCACCGCGATTGGGAGGGGGTCAGCGTGGGCAAGCCCTTCGAGAAGATGGGGCAACACGCATCCGACACGGCCGAGGTCGTCTTCGATAATGTCCGCGTGCCCGTCGGTAATCGCTTGGGCGAGGAAGGCTCTGGCTTTGTGACGACGATGAAGGTATTCGACAAGAGTCGTCCCACGGTGGCCGCCGGCGCGGTTGGTGTAGCCCAACGCGCCCTCGACGAAGCGATCAAATATGCCAAGGAACGCATGACGATGGGCCAGCCTATCTGGCAGCATCAGGCTATCGGCCACATGATCGCCGATATGGCGATGCAGGTTGAGGCGGCGCGTATGCTCGTTTGGCGGTCGGCCTGGGATTACGATCGCGGCGACCGAAACACCATCCACGCCGCGATGGCCAAGGCGTTTGCCGCCGACGCCGCCATGAAGGTGACGACCGACGCCGTTCAGGTCTTCGGCGGTTACGGCTATATGTCCGAGTATCCGGTTGAGAAGCTCATGCGCGACATCAAGATTTACCAGATCTATGAGGGTACGAGCCAGATTCAGCGCAACATCATCGTCCGCGAGCTATTCCGCAGCCGTTAAGGACGACGCTTATCTCTTGTTTTGCACCAAACCTCCGGTCGTCGATCGGAGGTTTTTCGTTGACGGCTTCACGCGTGATAGGAAAAGCCGTCATACAAGCATGTTATTCATCATCATTTCTCGTGATAATCGTCATGGTTCGACCGAAAATGGTTGACACCATCAGGGCCATCGATACAATCGCATTGGATTGCTAGGTTTTGCATAGATTTCCATATGGCAAGCGAAGATCATCACCTCATTAGTTGGTTAACGCTTAGCGAGGCCGCCAGATTGCTCGACGTTCATCCGACCACGCTCCGGCGCTGGGCCAATAACGGCGATATACCCGTGCTGGTGACGCCGGGCGGCCATCGCCGGTTCTCCTCCGACGATCTGGCCCGATTTGCCCGCGAACGAAGCGCGTTGCCGAATGTCAACGGATTTTCAGGCCTGTGGGCGACCAAAGCCTTGGCCAATGCGCGCCACGAGGTCATCGCTCATCGCCAGGATAGCTGGCTGGATCACTTTGGCGATGATGATAATCGCAATCGCAACCGCTTGTTGGGCCAGCAGCTCATGGGGCTAACCCTTCAGTATCTCTCCAGTGAATCGAGCGAGGAGAATAGCGACGCCATCCTTGACGAGGCCCGCCGCATCGGCCGCCAATATGCCACCTACGCCAAGGAGCAGGGGTTGCCCCTTCGCGTCACGCTGGAGGCCTCGATGTTCTTTCGCGACAGCCTGATGGAGACCGCGCTCGAACTGCCGGAGGCGACTAATATCCGACCCGAGGCGAACGTGCGCTTGCTGCGACGAATTAACATCCTCCTCAATGCGGTTCACCTGGCCGTGGCCGGTGTCTATCAGGGCGAGGATGACCCGCCCGGAATCTCCGCCGGCAAATAGCTTCAATGACTCTGCCAGACAATTGTGGATGAATGTCACCCGCTTGAGTGACAGATATCACTTTAAATGGACGGCCCCAAACTGTAAGATCAGGTTAGCCTGAAATTACAGGAATGGGGTTGTCTTATTTCAGGTGGGTGAATGTCTTATGAAGCACGATTCTTTTAATGAGAGCGCGGAAATGTATCTCAAGACGGTCAGCGAATTGGCCGTGGGAGATGCGCCGGTGGCGATCTCGGCTCTGGCCGGAAGGCTGGGCGTCTCAGCCGTCTCGGCTACGGAGATGGTCCATCGTCTGCAAGAGAGCGGATTGATCGATCACCGACCCTATAAAGGCATCACTCTGACTGGAGACGGCCATCATCTGGCCGCCGGGGTCATTCGTAGCCACCGCCTGTGGGAATGTTTTTTGGTAGACCGGCTCAAGCTGCCGTGGGATGATATCCATGAGCTGGCTTGCCGGTTGGAGCACGCCACCGACCCGCGAGTGACGGACGCTCTGGATGTTTATTTGGGCTACCCGTTGACTTGTCCTCATGGCAATCCCGTTCCCTCATCGGACGGCTCAGTCGTCGAACCGGCCGATCAACCTTTGACGACCCTGTTCCCCGGACAATCGGCCATCATCTCCCGGATTCACCCCGAGACACCCGAACTCCTCAGCTATCTGAGTGACCTCGGCCTGACTCCCGGAACGAGAATCACGCTGAAGGAACTCGCGCCATTCCAGGGGCCACTGGTCGTGCTGGTGCGGGATGATATTCGTTACCTGGGGACAGAAGGCGCCGCCCAAATATTTGTCAGCCGGATCGAGGAGACGCCACGATGAATCCCATTATCTGGGTGATTGTGGCGATTGTCGCCGGGCTTTCCCTCGTGGCGGCGGCGACCATAACCAGGACGCGCGGCGCGAACAGTCGGCCGGTCTGTGAAGAAACGGCCGGTTTTATTGCCGCGGGATGGAGACCTCTGGTTGATTGCCCGCGAAACTGCGACGCTTGCCTGCGCTGCCTTCGGGTCGATCGTTGTGTCGTCCATCGCTTGCTTGAGCTTGGTCTGACGCCCGGCACGGAGCTTCGCGTTGTCCAGGATGCCGGTGGCCCGATGCTGCTGTCGGTTCGGGGGTCGCGTGTCGCCCTCGGCCGCGATCTGGCCGAGAAGCTGTGGGTTGAAATCAATGCGCCTGAATCAACCCGGGAAGGGCTTCCCCTGGCCTGACCCGTTACATCGGGTTGCCCGCCATGTTCACGGCTGACATGATATCCATCGACCGGGCGACCGTTTCTGTCGCCCTGGCCGGTAACCCCAATGCCGGAAAGAGCACGCTGTTTAATGCCCTGACCGGGTCACGCCAACAGGTCGGCAATTGGCCGGGTAAGACAGTCGAGAAAAAGACCGGCGAATTGTCCCACGACGGCCGCCGTCTGATGATCACTGACCTGCCCGGCGCGTACAGCCTCAGCGCCTACACGCAAGAGGAGATCATCGCCCGCGACTTCCTGCTGACCGAGCGACCGGACGTCGTCGTGGCTGTCCTTGATGCCGCCAATCTGGAGCGCAATCTGTATCTCGCCGTTCAGTTGCTGGAATTCGAAACGCCGGCGGTCATTGCGCTGAACATGATGGATGTCGCCAGGCGCCAGGGCCTGGATATCGACCTGCATGAGTTGAGCCGCGCCCTGCGCGCGCCGGTCATTCCCACCGTCGCCCGCAATGAAGAAGGGTTGCGCGAGGTGGCTTCGGCCGCGATTGGGGCGATGTCCGAACCGACGCGGCCATTCAGCCTGGACTATGGCCCGGAGATCGAGGCCGAGATCGCCGCCTTGCTGGTGGAGATCGAGCATAGCCCGTCCGTCGCCGGTCATTATCCGGCGCGGTGGTTGGCCGTGCGTCTGCTGGAGGAGGATCGAGATATCATTTCCCGCCTCGCTCGCCTGTTTGGCGGCATGGCGTTGGTTGAACGGGCCGAGGAAAGCCGCGCTCGCCTGTTTGCTACCCTCAACGAGGATGTAGATCTGATGATCGCCGACCGTCGCTATACGTGGATTCATCAGTTGGCCAGTCGTGTTTTGCGATCCGGGCGTGAAGACCAGGTTTCCCTGTCGGATCGGATCGACTATTTCACCACGGATCGCCGGCTGGGCATTCCGATCTTCATGATCATCATGTGGGTGGTGTTCAAGATCACGACCGATGTATCGGCTCCCTGGGTAGACTGGATTGACGGCATATTGAGCGGCCCGATCAGCCGATGGGCCTTGGCCGCGCTGGGTGCGCTGGGATTGGAGCAGAGCTGGGTCGCGTCGTTGCTGGTCGATGGCGTCATTGCCGGGGTGGGGGGTGTTCTGGCTTTTGTTCCGGTGTTGCTGTCGCTCTATTTTGCCCTGGCGGTGATGGAAGATTCGGGTTATATGGCTCGTGGCGCGTTTGTGATGGATCGGTTGATGAATCGCATCGGGTTACATGGCCGCAGCTTCCTGCCGCTGATGGTTGGCTTTGGCTGCTCGGTCCCCGCCATTTACGCCACGCGTACCATGACGAGCCGGCGCGACCAAATTCTGACCGGTTTACTCGTTCCTTTCATGAGTTGCGGGGCGCGTCTGCCGGTCTATGTTCTCTTTGCCGCCATCTTTTTTCCCGGTCAGGCCACTCTGATCATCATGGGGCTGTATTTACTCGGCATTGTTGTGGCTATTTTGGTGGGCCTGGCCTTGCAACGGACGCTGCTGCCGGCGACGGCCGCGCCGGGCATGGTGATGGAATTGCCGCCCTATCGACTGCCCAACGCGCGCAGCATCCGCAACCAGATGTGGCTCCGGACGCGCGCCTTTTTGCAACACGCCGCTTCCCTGATTTTGCTCTCCTCGATGGTGATCTGGCTGCTAATGGCCATCCCCACGGGGGGACAGGGTGAGTTTGCCGCTACGCCGATCGAGGATAGTGTGTTCGCGCGGGTTTCGGCCGCGGTGGTACCGATATTAAGTCCCCTGGGCTTCGGCACGTGGGAGTCGGGCGGCGCGCTCATCAGCGGATTGGTGGCCAAGGAAGTCGTGGTCAGCACGCTTAGCCAGACCTTCGGCACCGAGATGGAGGCGGCGGGTATTGCCGGGGGCTCGTTCCTGGCGGATCTGCGCGAAATTATCACTTCGTTCATGGCGGCCGTCGTCGATACCCTGCGCGCGCTTCCGGGTATCATCGGCATCAACCTCACCGGTGAAAATAATGTCGCTGCGCCGGGGCTGGCCTCGGCTATTCACAATAGCTTCCACGCTTCGAGTGGCGGCCACGCCGCCGCTGCCGGGTTGGCCTTCATGGTTTTCGTGCTCCTCTACACGCCTTGCATGGCCACGATTGCCGCCGAGAAGCACGAACTGGGGACGCGCTGGACCTTGTTAAGTCTCTTTGGTCAACTAACCATCGCCTGGCTGGTCGCCTATGCGGCTTTTCAAATCGGGGTTTGGTGGGGAGGATAACGATGTTACGTGATGTATTGCAAGCCGTTGAAACAGCCCAGGGGCCGATAACTCTCGCCGAACTGAGCCGTCGCCTGAATATCGATCCCGGCGCGCTGGACGGGATGCTGCAGCATTGGGAGCGCAAGGGCAAGCTGGTGCTCAACTCCGGTTCGGCCGTGGCCTGCAATATGGATTGTGCTACCATTCAATGCGCTTGCAGCATGGGAGCCGGTGGTGCTTGTTGCCCGTTTGTCGCTCGCCTGCCCCGCAGCTATTCGCCGGCCAATGGAACAGCCGGCGTTCAAGCGAATACAGAATAATGACTACCACCAAACAGCCATCGGCCGATTCCTTGCCGGCAGAAAAACCGGCGATTCGCACCGTCTCCTTCAAGAGCGTCGCTCTGCCTGCCGAGCATGGCAGCTGGAGCCTCGTCTCTGAGCCTATTTTGCTTGGACTGCTGGTCGCCCCAACCCTGGCCGGTTTAGCGATGGCCGTCTCCGCCTTCGCCGTATTTCTGGTAAACCGCCCGTTAAAGATCTATCTGGCCGATCGGCGCCGTGGCCGCTCCTATGAACGAACGGCTCTGGCCGGGCGCTTCGTGCTCATCTTCAGTGCCATCGCCCTCATTGCGGCGGCGATCCCCCTCGTGCTGGAAGGTTGGTGGCCGTTCGCGCCTTTCATCCTCGCCCTGCCGCTGCTGCTGATTTTCATGGCCTACGATCAGCGTCCCGGCCGTTTCTGGCAGGCGGAGTTGACCGCTCCGGCCGCGTTCGCCGCCGTGGCCGCGGCTATTGGCCTGGCCGGCGGGATGGCCTGGCAGCCGGCATTGGGGCTATGGGGTTTCATGGTCGTTCGCGTTGTGCCGACCGTCGTCTTCGTCCGCGCCCGCTTGCGGTTGGACAAGGGCAAAGAAGGCGGATCAGGAGAGAGGGCTCCCGCCACCATTGCGATTCACATTCTGGGCGTCGTCGCCGTGGCCGCGTTGGTCAGGGTGGGGTGGCTGCCTTGGGCGGCCGTATTGGCGGCCCTCATCTTGCTGGCCCGGGCCATCTGGGGTCTGTCGAATTATCGTTGGCGAGCGTCCGTCCAGGCTCTGGGTTTCCTGGAGGTGGGTTTCGGGGTGCTCTCGGCTCTCATCGTCGCCGTTGGCTTCTGGCTAAGCTAGGCGATGCCGATGGCCTGCCGGGCAGCAGCTAGTTGTTCCGATAGCGCCGTGGGGGCTGTCCCGCCGATGACCGCCCGCGCCGCCAGAGCCGCCGGCACGGACAACACCGCTGCCGCATCCGGGCCGAAATGGGGGCTGATCGAGCGCAGGTCTTCGGCCGTTAAATCCGTAATGGCTGCTCCACGTCCCTCCGCCAATCGCACGACCTGACCGACCAGATGATGCGCCTCGCGGAACGGAATGTCCCGTCGCACCAGATAGTCGGCCAGTTCCGTCGCCAGCAATCCGGCTTCCAACTGGGCGGCCATGCGTTCCGGGCGCAACTCCAGCGAGCCGAGTAACCCGGCCATCACCGGCAGTGCCGTCTCCAGCGTGTCGAAAGCGTCAAACACCGGCTCCTTGTCTTCTTGCAGATCCTTGTCGTAGGCGGACGGCAAGCCCTTGAGCGTCGCCAGAAAGCCCGCCAGATGGCCGATCAATCGGCCGCTCTTGCCGCGAGTCACTTCAAGGGTGTCGGGGTTTTTCTTCTGGGGCATGATGCTGGAGCCGGTGCTATAGGCGTCGGCCAGACGCACAAAACCGAACTCGGCGCTGCTGAACAGGATCAGCTGCTCCGACAGGCGGCTGAGATGGACACCCAGGAGCGCGGCCGTGAAGAGAAACTCGGCCGCGAAATCACGGTCGCTGACGGCGTCAAGGCTGTTGGGGGTGACGGCGTCGAAGCCCAGACGGATGGCCAATCGTCCCCGATCGATGGGGTAGGCCGTCCCCGCCAGCGCCCCGGCCCCCAGCGGCAGCACGGCCGCCGACCAGTGAACCCCGGCCAGTCGCTGCCGATCGCGAACCAGCGGCCAGAAATGGGACAAGGCCCAATGGCCCCACGTGACCGGCTGGGCGTGTTGCAGGTGGGTATAGCCGGGCATGGCCAGCGAAAGGGCGCCGGTGGCGCTGTCAATCAGGGCACGCTGAACATCCTCCAGCAATTCATCCAGTCGGTCGCAAGCGCGCATCATCCACAAGCGAAAATCGGTCGCCACCTGATCATTGCGGCTGCGGCCGGTGTGGAGCTTGCCGCCGACCGGACCGACCAATTCCGTCAGGCGCCTTTCGACGGCCGAGTGGATATCCTCATCGCCATCCTCGACGACGAAGCCGCCGACGACAAATTCCGCCCGCACCTGTTCCAGGCCTGCGATGAGCGTGTCCCGCTCCGCGACCGTCAGCAAACCCGCTTCGAAGAGGGCCTCGGACCAGGCGATGCTGCCCGTGATGTCCTCATCATAGAGCCGGATGTCATAGCCGATGCTGGCATGATAGCGATGCACCAGCGCGTCCGTCTGGCCGGAGAAGCGGCCGCCCCATAATTTGCTCATGACGGTTTACTCCGGGGTCGCATTAGGCTAGGTCCGGTAATCGGCGTTGATCGTCACATAGTCATGGGTCAGATCGGTCGTCCACATAACGGCTTCGGCCGAACCGTCGCCCAGGTCGACATGCACGGTGAAAGTAGGGCGGGCGAAGACGGCCGCCGCGTCCGACTCGGCGAAGCCCGTGGGCGTGCCGTCGCGCACGATCTGCATGGGCGGTTTTTCGTCCGCGCCGATCCACAAGGCCAAGCGGCTTTGCTCCAGTTCCACACCGCTGCGGCCGGTGGCCATCATGATGCGGCCCCAGTTCGGATCGCCCCCGGCGAAAGCGGTTTTTACCAGAGGGGAGGTGGCGATGGTATTGGCCACACGGCGGGCGTCGCTCTCCGTTTTTGCGCCGGTGACGCGCAGCGTGACAACTCGCGTCACCCCTTCGCCGTCGTGGACGACCATCATCGCCAGCGCGCGACACAATTCTTCCAGGGCGGCGGCGAACGATTCCCGACTTGCCGCGTCGCGCACGGTCACGCCGCTCGCGCCGTTGGCCAGCAGCAGGATGGTATCGTTGGTGCTGGTGTCTCCGTCGATGGAGATGGCGTTGAAGCTGCGGTTGGCCGCCTCGCGCAGCATGGCGGCCAGATCGCCGGCCTCGATGGCGGCGTCGGTCGTCAGGACGCCCAGCAAGGTGGCCATGTCGGGATGGATCATCCCCGCACCCTTGGCCATGCCGCCCAGCGATACCTTGCCGCCCGGCAATTGCACCTCGATGGCCAGATATTTCGGCCGCGTATCGGTGGTCATGATGCCTTCGGCCGCGGCCTTGCCGCCGTCGGCCGCAAGCAGAGGCGCGGCGGCCAGGATACCCGACCGGACGCGCTCCATCGGCAGGGGTACCCCGATCACACCCGTGGACATGACCAGGTATTGATCGGCGCGGCCGCCCAACGTGCGAGACGTGAATTCCTGCATCCCGCGGGCGTTGACCAGACCCGGTTCGCCCGTGCAGGCGTTGGCGTTTCCCGCGTTGATGACCACGCCGCGTATGGCCGAGTCGTTGGTCGCCAACGTCTCGCGATCGACGATGACCGGCGCGGCAGCGACCCGGTTGCGGGTGAACACGCCGGCGGCGGTGCAATCGCGATCGGAAGCCACCAGCACCAGGTCGGGCCGGCCCGACTGTTTGATGCCCGCAGCGACGGTCGCGGCCAAGAATCCACGCGGTGTCGTCACGCCGCCGTCGGGGAGAATTTGATATGTCATGTCAATCCTGTGCTGTTGCTGCTTGTTTTCACGCCGCTCTTCATAGATTTCGCGAGCTTGTGTCGGTCAATCGCGCTTGAATTTCGAGTAATCCGGCGCTGAGTAGCGGGTGCGGCCGCCGTCACTGACCTCCATCATGGCCTTGACCTTCATCTGCAAGCCGAAGAGAGTGATGAATCCCTCGGCGTCGGCCTGATCGTAGACGTCTTCCTGCCCGAAGGTGGCGAAATCTTCCCGATAAAGGCTATTGGGGCTATAGCGTCCGGCCGATATCACGTTGCCCTTGTAGAGCTTGAGCTTCACCCAGCCGGTGACGGTCTTCTGCGTTTCCTGGATGAAGGCCTGCAATGACTCGCGCAAGGTGTGATACCACATGCCGAAGTAAGTCATCTCGGCATAACGCAGGGCGATCTGGTCCTTGAAATGGGCTGTTTCACGGTCGAGACATAGCGATTCCAGGTCGCGGTGGGCCGCGTAGAGGATGGTCCCGCCGGGCGTCTCATAGACGCCGCGCGATTTCATGCCTACCAGCCGGTTCTCGACCAGATCGACGCGGCCGATGCCGTGCTTGCTGCCCAATTTGTTGAGGGTTGCGATGACGGCCGCTGGCGGCAGTTGCACGCCGTTGACCGCCACGGGAATGCCTTGCTCGAAAGTGATCTCGACTATCTCCGGTTCGTCGGGCGCGTTTTCCGGCGACACCGTCAACTGGAACATCGATTCTTCGGGCGCATTGGCCGGGTCTTCCAGAATGCCGCCCTCATGAGAGAGATGCCACATGTTGGCGTCGCGGCTGTAGATCGACTTTTCCGTCTGGGTCACGGGGACGTTGTGGGCACGTGCGTAGGCCAATGCGTCTTCGCGCGAGCGAATATTCCACTCGCGCCAGGGAGCGATGACTTTCAATGTGGGGTTGAGCGCCTTGTAGGTGAGTTCAAATCGCACCTGGTCATTGCCCTTGCCGGTGCAGCCATGAGCGACGGCGTCCGCCCCTTCGGCCTCGGCCACGGCCACCTGCCATTTGGCGATGAGCGGCCGGGCAACGGATGTGCCCAGGAGGTATTGGCGCTCGTAAATGGCCCCGGTCTGCATCATGGGGAACAGAAAGTCCTTGGCAAACTCGTGGCGCAGGTCTTCGATGATGACTTTGCTCGCCCCGCTGGCCAGCCCCTTCTCCTCCAATCCTTCGAATTCACCGTCGCCCTGACCGATGTTGGCGCAGAAACAGATGACTTCGCAGCCATAATTTTCTCGCAACCAGGGGACGATGACGGAGGTATCCAGCCCGCCCGAATAGGCAAGGACGACTTTTCCCACGGCCGGTTTTGACATTGTGCTATCTCCTGTTAATGGATGGATCGGTCTTTTGACAGGCTTGGGGTAGGGTTCAAGGGCGATGGGCGGTCGTTCAGTATGGTTGAGTGGGTCAGCCAAGTTTAGCATGACGGCCGTCTCGTCGCAATTCTCCAGCAAGGGACAATTGACGCAATCACGCCACACCTTTTCGGGAAATCGATCCCGGTTGGTGATATGAAAGCCGCCGCGCTGGAAGAAATGAACGGCGCGAGTGAGGGCGAACAATGTGGTGAAATTTCGGCGGCGGGCCTCCAGGATGATCTCCTTGAGGAGCGTGCTGCCCCATCCGGTGCCCTTGGCTCCGTCGCGGACGGCCAGCGAGCGGACCTCGGCCAGGGCGGGCGAATAGGGGAAGAGCGAGACGCAGGCCACGAGCTTTCCGGCCCCATCCTTGGCGATTAGCCAATCATCCAGCGTATCGTGGATGGAGGCGGCCGTGCGTGGCAGCAGGTCGCCGCGCCGGGCATGGTCATTGACCAGGGCCAGAATATCCGGCACATCCTCGGAGCGAGCCGATCGAATGTTCATAGGGTCTTGGGAAGCGCTTGGCTATTTATCGCGTGATGATGTCCATTGTTTGACAAAAGGCCACCCGATGAGGGTGGCCTTCAAATGGCTGAGGGACGTGGATTCGAACCACGACTCACGGAGTCAGAGTCCGTTGTTCTGCCGTTAAACTATCCCTCAATGAAGGCAAATTATACCAATTGACATCAGGCTGGGCAAATCCGGGGAAGGGGGCAGTTAATCAGCAAGCCTGTCAATGTCTGGGATCCTTGAAACCCGTGGATGCTTGTCGCATCATATCGACGGCAGATCGAACGAGCCATCGGAGCGGGCCGGGAAAGGCACCACGCCGACCACGGCATTGAGATTGAGCGGGCCATAGATATGGGGAAATTCTGTGCCGGAGGCGTAGGAGTCCTCGTACACCAGCCTGGCCGCCAGGCGCGCCGGATCGATCAGCAATAGAACCAGGTTTTGTTGCCCGCGATAGAATGCGTTGGCTGGGCCAAGGACCTGGTCCGGTGTTGAGCAATGGATGAACCCCTCGGTTTCCAGTGAATCGGACCGGTATTCGCCTTGGGCTTGGGCGGATTCCCAATCGGGTGAGGCTGTGATATGGACGATCATAGAGGGCAATTATGGCGAAATTGCCCGGCCTGTCGAGAATATGAACCCAAATTGCCATAATACTGCAGTAAATGCTTGACAACCTTGAAATGGCTCGCTATATTCCCCCGAACAACTGCATATTGTCACTTTTATCCAGAGAGGTGGAGGGACCGGCCCAATGAAACCTCGGCAACCCGGATTGAACGGCAGGGATCTGTTCAACCACCAGGGTGCCAATTCCGGCAGACGATTCTGGAAGATGAGAGCGACAGGGAGTGCGCAATCCCCACACGCTGACATACAACCGGAACACCCGCCAGGACGGACCCTCTGGACTCCACGCCGAGGGTCTTTTTGATCCCCGTCGTTCACCTCAATCAGGACAAGCGCAGTAAAAATATACGAGAAGGAGAACGATTTTCAATGACCACTAACGGGCATGTTTACGGATTTAATACACGGCAATTACACGCGGGTCAGTCCCCCGATCCCGCCACCGGCAGTTGCGCCGTGCCGATCTACCAGACGGCAAGCTACCAGTTTCGCAACACGGAACACGCGGCTAATCTGTTTGCGCTCAAGGAGTTCGGCAATATCTACACTCGCATTATGAACCCCACGACCGATGTGCTGGAGCAGCGTATCGCCAGCCTGGAGGGAGGTGTGGGAGCGTTGGCAGCCGGCAGCGGGCACGCGGCCCAGACGATGGCTATTCTGACGCTGTGCAATGCGGGCGATCATATCGTCAGCAGCGCTCATCTGTATGGCGGCACCTTCAATCAGTTCAACTACACCTTCCCGCGGCTGGGCATTGATGTGACTTTCGTCGATCCGTCCAACCCCGAAGCGTTTGAGGATGCCATCCGTCCCAATACCAAGCTGATCTACGGCGAGACGCTGGGCAACCCCGACATCAGTGTCTTCCCGTTTGAAGAAGTGTCGGCCATCGCCCGGGCACATCATTTGCCGCTGGTTATCGACAACACCTTCGCCTCGCCTTATCTTTGCCGCCCTCTGGAGTGGGGCGCGAACATCGTCGTCCACAGCACGACCAAGTTCATCAATGGCCATGGCACGTCCATTGGCGGCATTATCGTCGACGGCGGCAATTTCGACTGGACAAGCGGCCGCTTCGATAACTTCACCACGCCCGATCCGTCCTATCACGGGTTGGTGTACGCTGATTTGGGCGCCCCGGCGTTCATCCTCAAGGCTCGCGTGCAAATCCTGCGCGACATCGGCGCCTGCCAGGCTCCGTTCAATAGCTGGCTGACGGTTCAAGGCATTGAGACCCTCAGCCTGCGCATGGAGCGCCACGTAGCCAATGCGCAGCGCGTCGCCGAGTTCCTGGAGAGCCACCCGCGCGTCAATTGGGTTTGCTATCCCGGCCTGAAGAGCCACCATGATTACGAGCGGGCCAAGCGGATCCTGCCCAAGGGGCCGGGGGCCATCCTCGGATTCGGCATCGAAGGCGGCCGTGAAGCCGGTGAGAAGTTCATCGACAATCTGCAGCTGTTCAGTCACGTGGCCAACGTGGGCGATTCCCGTAGTTTGGCCATTCACCCGGACAGCACGACCCACAGCCAGCTCAACGGTGATGAGAAGCTGGGCGCCGGCGTGACCCCCGACTTCGTTCGCCTCAGCATCGGCCTGGAAGATATCGAAGATATCCTGTGGGACCTCGAGCAGGCGCTGGAAGCATCGGCCTAATGCAGTGACGAATTTCGAATGACGAATGACGAGTTCGGAAAGATTCTCGTCATTCGTCATTCGTCACTTGTCATTCGTCATTCCTGATCATGTCTTCTTCACTCGGAATCATCGCGCCACAATTCTTCATCTTCGGCGAGGAGCAACCCTTTTTGCTGGAGAGCGGGGCTACGTTGGGGCCGGTGACCATCGCCTATGAGACCTACGGGCGGTTGAATGCCGAGCGAAGCAATGCGATTCTCATCCTCCATGCCCTCAGCGGTAGCGCTCATGCCGCGGGCTATCACTCAGACAAGGACGCCCGCCCCGGCTGGTGGGATGATTGCATCGGCCCCGGTAAGGCGTTCGACACCGACCGTTTCTTCGTCATCTGCAGCAATGTGCTCGGCAGTTGCTACGGCTCCAGCGGTCCGGGCAGCATCAATCCCGCGACCGGGCGACCGTATGGTCTGGGTTTTCCGGTCGTCACCATCGGCGATATGGTGCGTGCCCAGGAACACTTGCTGGACCATCTGGGCATCGATCGGTTGCTGTGCGCTGCCGGCGGTTCCATGGGTGGGATGCAGGTGCTGGAATGGGCGGCCCACCATCCTAACAGGCTGTGCGCGGCCATTCCCCTGGCGACAACGGCCCGCCACAGCCCGATGCTGATCGCCCTGAGCGAGGTCGGCCGGCAAGCGATCTATGCCGATCCGGCCTGGAACGACGGCGACTACTATGGCAACGGCAAGAAACCCGATGCCGGTCTGGCGGTAGCGCGTATGGTTGGCCATATCACCTATCTGAGCGATGAGTCCATGCAGCAGAAATTCGGCCGCCGCTTGCAGGCTCGCGAACAATACGGTTATGAGTTCCAGACCGAGTTCGCCGTTGAGAGCTATCTTAAATACAACGGCAATAACTTCACCCGGCGGTTCGATGCCAATAGTTACCTCTACGTCACCAAGGCGATGGATTACTTTGATCTGAGCCATCCGACGGGGACGTTCGCGGCCGCGTTTGCCAACTCCACGGCGATCAAATTCCTGGTCGTCAGCTTCACCAGCGACTGGCTCTATCCTTCATACCACAGCAAGGACCTGGTGCGCGCTCTTCATACCGTCGGGGCCGATGTGACTTATCTCGATATCGAAAGCTCCTGGGGACATGATGCCTTCCTGCTGGAGGTGGAGACGATGACCCGCTTGCTCGCCAGCTTTATCGACCGGTTGGCCGATGAGGAAGGGGTGGGGACGCCATGAGGAGAACAGGAGCAGGGGAGCAGAGGAGCAGGGGAGCAGGGGAGCAGAGGAGAAACTCAGGAACGACTCTGCGGCCTGACCTGCGAATTGTAGCCGAGAATATCCCCGCCGGATCGAGCGCTCTGGACCTGGGTTGCGGCGATGGCGCACTCCTGGAATATCTGAAGATCGTCAAGGGCGTGACCGGTCGGGGCATTGAGAGGAGCGAGGCGGGGGTGCTGGCCTGTGTCCGCCGCGGCCTCAGCGTCCGGCAGGGCAATCTGCAGGAAGGGCTGGCGGACTATCCCGACAAGAGCTTTGATGTCGTCATCCTTAGCCAGACGCTCCAGTACCTCAACGATCCATTGATGATCCTGGAGGAGATGTTGCGCGTCGGCCGCCTGGCCGTGGTAAGCTTCCCCAATTTGGGGCACTGGCGTTGCCGGATTCACCTGCTGACCGGCGGCCGAACCCCCCAAGCCCCCGACTACCCGCAGAGTTGGTATGAAGCTCCGCGACGGCAGCATTTCACCACCACCGATTTCCTCGACTTTTGCCATACCCAGGCGATTACCGTCCGGCAGGCGATTTACCTGTCAGGTGAGCGAAATGTCGAGTGGATGCCTAATCTGCTGGCCCGGACGGCTGTATTCACCCTCGCGCGAACCGGCTAACCATGTAAGATATCGACCCTGAAAATCGTCTATACCGGGAAGCCGGGTTTCGACGAAGTTATTTTCGTGTCGAGAAACCCGGTTTAAGATTTTTGGGAGGTTGTGTCGTGAAAGATTATATGCATTTGGCGATAGCCCATAAGGATGGCGTGCGCGGTTATGCGGCGTCGACGACCCATCTGGTTGAAGAGGCTCGCCTGCGTCATAACACAAGTCCGACGGCGACCGTTGCCCTCGGTCGAGCGCTGACGGCGGCCGTTCTGATGAGCGGGCTTTTGAAGGTCGGCCAGCGTGTCGCCCTCAAGTGGGAAGGCACCGGCCCCCTGCGCAAGATTATCGTCGAGGCCGACGCCAAGGGACGAGTTCGCGGTTATGTCGGTGACCCAGACGTGGATCTGCCTCTGACCCAGAGCGAGTATGACGTTCCCGGAGCTATCGGCTCTGCCGGGTTGCTGACAGTTGTGCGCGACCTGCGGCTGCCCGAACTGGCCCAGAGCACGGTCCATCTGGCGAATAGCGACATCGACGGCGATCTGACCTACTTCCTGGAGCATTCCGATCAGGTCCCTTCAGCGACCGAGATCGGCGTGACGCTTAACGGGGACGGCAGCGTGGCCGCGGCGGGCGGTATTCTGATCCAGCCGTTACCGCCCTATGATCCGGCGACGATCGAACGATTGAAGGAGCGTTTGCAAGAGATGCCGCCGATCACGTCGTTATTGGCCGAGGAACGGAAGCCGGAGACTATCCTGGATGAGGTGTTCGAGGGTATCCAGCATACGTTGCTGTCGAAGTATCCGGTGCGGTTTGAATGTAACTGTAGCCGCGAGCAGACGGCCGCCCTGTTGACGTCGCTCGGTCGTGAAGAGTTGGAGTCCATGCTCGAAAACGAGGGCGAGGCGGTGGTCAACTGTCAGTTCTGCCACGAGGAATACGTGTTTGGTCGCGCCGACCTGGAAGCTATTCTGGTAGCCATGGGATAAGAGCGTGGAACCATTGAGCCGATAAACAAAAACCGCATGAAATCGATTCCATGCGGTTTTTCTGTCGGGGTGGCCGGACTCGAACCGGCGACCTCTTCGACCCGAACGAAGCGCGCTACCAGGCTGCGCCACACCCCGAACGAAGCGGATTATACGCCGTGCCGGGTCAAGTTGCAAACGACCTGGGACAATCAGTATCTTAACCGATGTAACAAGACCCGAGGCTACTTCCACCGGGTCAAAATCGTCTCCCGCTGGAAGAGCCGGATCGCCAGCCAGAGCAACAGGGCATCGAGAACCAGCACGACCAGCCCCAGCCAGAGCATGATCCGGCGATCGATGAGGATCAGCCCCACCGATTGGCCAATGACCAGCAGGATGACCGGCAGGATGACCACGGCCGACAGCTGCTCCGCCACCCGCGGGTCGGTCACGCGCGAGGACACGATGACGGCGATGCAGGTGGACAATATCGCCAGCAGCGGCGACACAAAAAAGATGGCCAATAGCCAGTGAACCTTGAAGAACTCGCCGAAGACGGCCGGCGTCGCCATGATCTTCACGCCGATGAGGAACAAGCCGAAAGCGATCCAGGTGCCGATGATGGCGGGCACGGCGGCGGCGATGATCTTCGCCCCGAGCAACTCGGGGGTGGTGATCGGCGTCGCCAGCAGAGGCTCCAGGCTGCGGGTCGTCTTCTCCCCCACAATGCTGTAAGCGGCGATGGTCACGGGGATGGCCACCGGCAGGATCATGAACATCAATACGAACATGTTCAGGGTGTAGACATACGAGCAATCCATCGCGCTGAGGCCCGCGCACATCTCCCCGGCCAGCGCCATGATCTCCGGGTCGTTCATCTCGGCGCTCATCCCGTCGATGCTGCCGAAAAAAAACAACATGCCCAGCGGCATGACGGCCAGGATGAGCGGCAGAAACAGGACTGTGGAAAAGATGAGCTTGTTCTTGAATACCTCAGCCCATTCCTTGCGAATGATGGTGATCATTTTATCCATGAGATGTTCCGCCCTGCCCCATCAGGCTTTGGTAGTGTCCTCTTTCATCAATTGCAGGTACACGTCTTCCAGCGAATAGCGCAATTCACCGACAAACTGGATATTGGCCCCCGCGGCCACGAGCGCCCGGATGATGTCGGGATTGTTGGTTTCGGGATCGTCCAGTGACAGGACCAGCTTGTTGTCGGCCGCCGTCGCCTCCTTTATATAGGAAAAGGACTGGACAGCAGGCAGGAACTCCTTGGCCGGACCGCCCAGATGGAAAGCGACCTGCCGCCCGTAGACCTGCCGCCGCAACTTGCCGGGCGTGTCCAGCACGCGCAGGTGGGTTTTGAACACAGCCACGCGGTCGCAAAGCCGATCCGCCTCGTCCAGATTGTGGGTGCACAGGAAGATGGTGCGCCCCTTGCCCTTCAGCTCGCCGATGAAGTCATGGACCAGGCGGGCCGCTTCCGGGTCGAGGGCGGACGTCGGCTCGTCAAGGAACAATACCCGCGGCTCGTGCAACAGGGCGCGGCCGATGGCCAACTTCTGTCGCATGCCCTTGCTGAACTCGCCCACCGGATCGTCCCGCCGCTCCCAAAGGCCGAGCAGCTTGAGATACTTCTCCACCTGATAGTCCACGTGCTCGACTTCATAGAGTTTGGCGAAGATGGTCAGGTTGCGCCGGGCTGTCAGCCGGTCATACATGCCGGGCGTCTCGGTCAGGATGCCGACATTGCGCCGGATTTGCTGGTCGTCGCGGCCGACTTCATAACCCAGGACACGCGCGCTACCGGACGTCGGCGCGATGAGGCAGGTCAACATGCGAATGGTGGTAGTCTTCCCCGCGCCATTCGGCCCCAGGAAGCCGAACACCTCACCCTCGGCGATATCAAGATTCAGCCGGTCGACCGCAAGCTGGTCGCCGAATTTCTTTGTGAGATTATCTGTTTGGATCATAACGTAGCTCCAGCGTCATGGGGTCACTTTATCCCCGGGCGGCAGGCTCGTCAAGGATAATCCGCGCCAGACAGGAGGATAAAAATCGCCGTTTAACGACGATCTGCCGCGCCTCGATCCACGATAATGGTATACTCTGGATGAGCGCCCGACAATCCGGATGAATCGGATTCAACTCAAATGACAATCAAACGGGACCTGCTGAGGACGAAATTCTTTGCTCCTTCCTTGCGAGCCGATCTGGTAGCGCGGCCGCGGCTACAAGCGCAGCTTGAGGAAGGGTTACAGCAAAGGCGCCCCCTGACGCTGATTTCTGCCCCCGCCGGCTATGGCAAGACGACCCTCGCCGTCACCTGGCTGCAACAACACGAGGCGTCGTCCGTCGGGCCTCGGTTCCACGTGGCCTGGATTTCGCTGGATGACGACGACAATACCCCGAACAGGTTCTTTGCCTACCTGACGGCCGCCATCCAGGAATCGGGAGTTAACTGGACGCTACCCAATCATCTCGTATGGGAGTTTACCGACTCGCCGCCTGTCGAGACAATCCTCATCTCCCTGTTAAACGAATTGAACAGTTCCGCCGGGCAAGCATCGTTGATTCTGGTGCTTGATGATTACCACCGGATCCGCTCGCCCGTGATCCACGAGGCGCTCCAGTTCGCCGTGGATCACGCGCCACCGAATCTCCACATCATCCTGATCACTCGTGAAGACCCCCCGCTGACGCTGTCCCGCTGGCGAGCGCGGGCACAATTGACGGAGATCCGCGCGGCCGACCTGCGCTTCAACTCCCAGGAAGCGGCTGGTTTTCTCGCTCAAACGATGGCCTTGCATCTGCCGGTCGACCAAATAGCGACACTGGAAAACCGCACCGAGGGATGGGTTGCGGGCTTGCAGTTGGCAGCGTTGGCGCTGAAATCGGCCCGGCCTGAGACAAGCTCATCGACTGAGTCATTCATCACCTCTTTCGGCGGCACCCATCATTACATCATCGATTACCTGATGGAAGAAGTATTGCGTCGTCAGGACGTTGCCATGCGGGATTTCTTGCGCCGCACTTCGGTTCTGGAGCGCCTCTGCCCCTCTTTATGCGATGCCGTGACCGGCCGCGAGGACGGCCGCGAGCGACTCACCCAACTGGAACATGCGAACGCCTTCCTGATTCCCCTGGACGACCAACAAAATTGGTATCGCTACCATCATCTGATGGCTGACTCTCTGCAAGCGGGGCTGGATCAACAGACGCGCGATACCGCCCACCGGAATGCAGCCCAATGGTTCGAGGCCCGTGGCCTGTACACCGAAGCCGTTCGCCACGCCTTCGCCGCCGGCGATCCGATCCTGGCCGCCGACACGCTGCAGAGAGCTATTCAGGAGGTCTCCACGTGGTCGCGCGGTGATGTATCCCGGCTGGCCGGCTGGCTGGATATGCTGCCCGATTCCATTCTGGCCACAAGACCGGCCCTAAGCCTCCACGCCTCTCGCGCCTTGTATCTGTCCGGGCAGATGGAGCGCGCCGAAGTCTTGCTGCGTCAGGCCGAACGATCGTTACAGGAACCCGACGAGAGCGGACTAGCCGCGATAGCGACAGTCTATCGCGCCGCCATGAACGCCATGCACGGTGAAGACCCGACCGCGGCCGCAACCATGATGCGCAGTTTGTTCGACCGTCCCGAAATGATGGACATCCATACCGCCGCTCGTGCCGCCGATACGCTGGGTTTGGCCTGCGAGCTGACCGGTGACGTGGCCGCTGCCGAACAAGCCTATCGCCGGGCGGCCCACCTGGCTCAGGCGGCCGGTGTGGCCTATCTGGCGATCAATGCCCGTTGCGAATGTGCCCTCGTGCAGATCACGCGCGGGCGACTCGCCTCGGCCGAAGAAATGTGCCGGCTGGCGCTTGACTCAGCCGAGGAAGAAGCTCTCCCCCCCACGGGGCTGGCATGGAGCATCCTCGGCGAGATCGCCCGCGAGAGAAATGATCCGGCAACCGCCGAAAAACTTATCCCCCTCGGGATCGAGATGGCGCGAAAAGGAGGCATCGTCGACGATCTGCGACACGCCCTGCTGTTTCTGGTTCGTCTTAGGCAAGAGCAAGGGGATTGGGCGGCCGCCCAAACGGCCTGGACCGAGGTCGACGCGCTTCTGCAAGCCTACAACATACCTCGCCTGGCAGATCTGTCGGCAGCCTGTCGCGCCCACCTCGATCTGGCACAGGGACATATCACCCCAGCCGGGCATTGGGCGCGTCACTACCAGCAGTTGCGCGTATCCCGGACAGACAGTTATCTGCGCGAATATGAGGACCTCACCCTTGCTCGCGTTCTAATTGCCGAGAGCAAAACCGACGAAGCCATGCGATGGTTGCGTCCGATGATAGCCTCCGCGCGCGAAGCGGGCCGCAACCGGACGGTCATCGAAGCAAGTATCCTGCAAGCCGAGGCGTTGGCGGGGAGCGACATCACGGCGGCCTGCGTTGCGCTCGGCGAAGCCCTCACGCTCGCCGCCCATGAGGGCTTCCGGCAATTGTTCATCGATGAAAGTCCTTCTCTCCTGCCCCTGCTGGCCAGGACACGCCACATCGCGCCGGCATTTGTTGATTCACTGACCCATCCTCAGCCATACTCCCCAACCCGCGACCTCCCCATTGGCCCGTCGACCGACCTGTTACCGGGACAGGTTCTCAGCTCGCGTGAGCTTGACGTGCTTCGATTGCTGGCCGCAGGCATGTCGAATCAGGAAATCGCCGCCACGCTGGTCATCTCCGTCGGCACAGCCAAATGGCACGCTCATAATATATTTGAGAAGCTTGACGCCCGCGGCCGAACTCAGGCCGTCGCTCGCGCCCGCGAGCGTGGTCTTCTCTAGTCTTTAACTTCCGCCGCTTTACCCACAAAACCTATCCTTGAACCTATCGGCCGATAGGCGACAACCCTGTCTCCTCCCGGTTATCCTGCCATTAGATCATCACGGAAAGGCAGAATAATGGAGCCTCGTATGTCTTCAACAGAAGCAATTTATGAGATACGTATCCAGGGCATACTGGACGCTCAGCGGGCCGACTGGTTCCCGGGCATGAGCATCCACTCCCTGCCCGAGGGCGATACCGTCCTGGCCGGTCCGGTAGTCGACCAGGCGGCATTACACAGCTTATTGAGTCGAATACGCGATCTGGGCGTGCCGCTCATCTCCGTACAACGGATAGAGCCACCACCCACATCCTCAAGCATGACAGGAGAGC
>JAGOZU010000126.1 GCA_018058545.1 Promineifilum sp.
GGTAACGGACAAGTTTGGGTTCGGGGGTTTCCACAAGCTGACAGCTTGTGCTACAGGTTGGTTTGCGTCCGGGCGGGGCCTCACAAGCTGAAAGCTTGTGCTACAGGTTAGTCCGCATCCGGGCCGGCCGCTTTCTTGCCGGGCGGCGGCCGATGCGTCTTGGCATCCCGCTTGGCCTGCGCCGCCTCCCGCTCGCGTCCCTCGCGTTCCTGCCGGGCACGACGCAGATCCTTGCCGGTCATGACGTTGAGGTTTACGTCGCGGCCGTCGTCGGCTTCATCTTCATCGCGGTGGACTTGCAGCGGCACGATGGTGACCACCACGCGCTCCAAACCCGTCAATCCCAGGTTGAGGATGAGCGAGCTGTTTTGATGCAGCGCCTGTGAGAGGACGGAATCCATCGCCAGATGGCCCATGACGACATGGACGATGGCGTGAGGATCGTCGCGCAGCAGGTCCATGATGTACTGGCGGATAGGCGCCATAAGGTGGCGATAGGGCGACTGGATCATCACCAGCTCCCCCTCGCCCACATATTTGTCCCATTTCTCGCGAGTGGCCTTGGCCCGCTCCTCGTTGACGGCCACATGGATGGCCCGCCACGGATTGCCCAGCGACTTGGCGAAGTTGACCATCTGCAGCGTGCCCATGTGCACGCCGTCGACCAGCAGGATGGTGATCACATGGTCGGTGACGGCCGGTTTGCGGACGTTCTCAAGGCTGAGCGCCTGGGCCACGTCCTTGTAATGGTCATGGATGCGCGAAAAGGTGAAGACCAGTACCGGGATGAGGATGAGGACAAACCACGCGCCGGAGGTGAACTTGGTGATGGCGAAGATGAGCATCACGATGAAGGTCAGAACCGCGCCGACGCCGCTGATGATCATGTGCAGCCGCCACTTGGGGTCATACTCCACATGAACCTCGCCCGTGTGGAGGGTCTCGCCAGGCTTGAGGCGGCCGATGTCCCGCGCGTGACGAACCATGCCCGCCTGCGACAGGGTGAAGCTGAGGAACACGCCGATGGCGTACAGGGGGATGAGGGCCGTGGTGCTGGCCTTCATGACGATGACCAGCAGCGAGGCGGCCACGGCCAGGCTGATGATGCCCCACGAGAAAACCAGGCGGCCGCCGCGGTAGGTCAGCTGGCGGGGCAGGAAGCCGTCGGCCGCCTGCAGCGCCGCCAGTCGCGGAAAGTCGGCGAAGCTGGTGTTGGCCGCCATCAACAGGATCAGCGTCGTCCCGGCGATAACCAGCAAATAGAACAGGTTGCCGGCGCCGAAGACCGTCCGGGCGATCTGGGAGACGATCGTCTCGTCGTGGGACGGGATAGCTCCCACAGCATGGGACAGGAAGGTGACGCTGAGCAGGATGGCCACGCACAGGGCGCTCATGACCGTCAGGGTGGTGGCGGCGTTGTGGGTCTTGGGCTCCTTGAAGGCGGTAATGCCGTTGGAGATGGCCTCGATACCGGTCAAGGCCGCCGAGCCGCTGGAGAAAGCCCGCAACAGCAGGAAGAGGGTCAACGGCGCGGCTCCTTCCGTCACCAGCTGGATGTCGGTGATGGTGCCCAGCGAGCCGGTGAGGTAGCGGAAGATGCCCACAGCGGTCATGACGACCATCATCACCAAAAAGAAGAAGGTGGGAATGGCGAACACCACGCCGCTCTCGCGCACTCCGCGCAAGTTGATCAGCATGATGAAGGCGATGATGCCCACCGCCAGGACCACCCGATAGGGACCAAGTTCGGGAAAGGCGGAGATAATCTGGGCCACGCCGGCCGAGATGGACACGGCCACGGTCAGGATGTAGTCGGTCAGCAACGACGCCCCCGCCACCAGCGACGCCTTTTCCCCCAGGTTTTCGCGAGCGACGACGTAAGCCCCGCCACCGTTGGGGTAGGAGAAGATGGTCTGGCGGTAGGAGATGGTGACGATGATGAGCAGGATGGAGATGGCGATGGCGATGGGCATGGCCAGTTGCAAGGCGGCCATCGTCCCCACCAGAGCCAGGATCACCAGAATCTCCTCGATGGCGTAAGCGGTGGAGGAGATGGCGTCGGAGGCAAAGACGGCCAGCCCCACTTTTTTGCTGACGACCTGGTGCGCCAGCGTGCGCGTCTCCAGCGGTCGGCCGATGAGCACGTTGGAAAGCATACTGGAGAGCTTGGGAAAACGGGGTGAGCCGTTCGTATCAGTTGACATAATTGCTATTTCCGGGATTGTGAAAGGGATGGAGTTCAACCATGATTCGCGCCGATCGGACTATCCGATCGACGCGAACAATAAGCGAATCTGACATCAGGATTCCTGTGATGTTCAACGGGTTCGCACTATATCATAAGAAGATCGGCGTCGCAACAGCGGTTTGACTCATTACCCAACCTCCCGAAAAATCGTGTATACTATCGTTATGCAAAGGTTCGTTCGCCGGTTGGGTGTCCTCCCTGTCTTGTTGCTGAGCATCGGCCTGTTCCTGTTGGGAGCGCTGGCCGTCGAGCGCATCGTCAACACCATCTGGCTGTTCGACGTGACGCGGGTGGAGCTGGCGCGGGCCGTCGTGCTGCAGCGCACCGACGCCGCGGCCCTGCTGTCGGCCGCCAACGGCGAAGCCCTGCTGGCCTTCCTGGCCTCGGTCATCGTAGCCTTCACCGGCATCGCCATGCTGCCGATGTACTACCTGAACAAGCGCTATAACCCGCCCGAATTTCGCCACGAGCCGCCCGTCTTCCTGCCCGTCCTGCGGCAGTCGATGTTCGTGGGTTTCTGGGCCGCCTTTTGCCTGTGGCTACAGATGAACCGCACCTTTGGCTTGCCCGTGGCCGTGCTGGCCGCGGCCGTCCTCGTCCTGTTCGAGCTGGTCTTGCAGATTCGCGAGCGAGCCGCCAACGTCCAGGAGCAAAGCTCGCCCTCCTGACGGCCGCCATGACCAGGCCCTTCGCCGACCGCCCCACGCCGCGCGATCTCCCCAGCATCGACCGCCTGTTGCGCGCCCCCGGCGCGAGCGAGATGACCGGCATCTACGGCCATTCCCTGGCCACCGGTGCCCTGCGGGCCGTCCTCGACGAGACGCGGGCCGCGCTGCTGGCCGGCCGGGCTGGGCCGCATCAGACCCCGCCCGCCATACCGGCCGATGAAACGCTTGTGGCCGAAGCGCGGGAGCGGCTGGAGGCGATGCTGACCCCCACCCTGCGCCCGGTCATCAACGCCACGGGCATCATCCTCCACACCAATCTCGGCCGCGCCCCGCTGAGCGACGCGGCGATGACGGCCATGGCCTCCGTCGCCTCCGGCTATTCCACGCTGGAATATAACCCCGCCACCGGGCGACGCGGATCGCGAGCGACCCACCCCGAACCGCTGCTGCGCCGTCTGACCGGCGCGGAGGCGGCCCTGGCGGTCAACAACAACGCCGCGGCCGTGCTGCTGATGCTGACCGCGCTGTGCCGCGGCCGCGAGGTGCTCATCAGTCGCGGCCAGTTGGTGGAGATCGGCGGCGGCTTCCGCGTGCCCGATGTGATGGAACAGTCCGGGGCGTGGCTGGTCGAGGTGGGCACGACCAATCGCACTCACCTGCGCGACTATGCCGGGGCCGTCACCGCCGACACGGCGGCCATTCTGGTCGTGCATCATTCCAATTACAAGATCGTCGGCTTCGCCGGAGAACCGCCACTGGCCGAACTGGCGGCGCTGGCCCACGAGCGCGGGCTGTTGTTGCTTTACGATCAGGGCAGCGGGGCCATGCTCGACACGGGCCCCTACGGCCTGGAACCGGAGCCGACCGTGCCCGAGGGGCTGGCGGCCGGGGCGGACATGGTGGCTTTCAGCGGCGACAAGCTGCTGGGCGGGCCGCAGGCGGGCATCCTGGCCGGGCGAGCCGCTCTCATCGAACGCGCCCGGCGGCACCCGCTGGCTCGCGCCGTGCGCGCCGACAAGCTGGCCCTGGCCGCGCTGACGGCCACGCTGGACCTTTATTTGACCGGCCGCGAATCGGACATCCCCGTGTGGCGGATGATCGCCCGGCCGCTGGACGAAATCGCCGCCGAGGCCGAGCGTTGGGCGCGCCAACTGCGGGACGCGGGCATCGACGCCGCGACCGCCCCCGATGTGTCTTACGTGGGCGGCGGCAGCCTGCCCGGCGAGAGCCTGCCCACGCGCGTGGTGGCCATCCATGTCCCCGGTGCGGATGGGGGTGTGGACGAACTGGCCGCCCGATTGCGCGCCCGGCCGCTGCCAATCATCGCCCGCATCCACGACGGCCGCTTGCTGCTCGACCCGCGCACGGTGCTGCCGGGCCAGTCCGAGGCGGTGCCGGCGGCGGTGATGGCCGTGGCGCTGGGGCAATAGTCATGTCTGTAGCCGAAAAGCGGGAGACGGTGGCGAATAGGGGAGGTAGCTTGTCGATTATTTCCCTGGGGCGACGGCCGCCTTGCTCTCTCGTGTCCCCTGCCGCGCGGCGATGACCGTCACCACCAGGAACAGCACGACGGCCACCTCGTTGAGCATCCCGCCCCATAGCCGCGCCGTCTGGTTGAACCACAGGTCGCCCCACACGCGCAGGATGAGCGACAGGTGCAGCAGCACCAGATGGACATAGAACACCGGCCGGTAGGGGATCTTCACCCCCATCACGGCCGGGATGATGACCGGCGCGTGGCCGAAGATCATCGAGATGACGAAGCCCAGGAAGATGGTGTGCAGCAGGGCGTCATAGATCGGCCCGGCGAAGGTCATGCCGTGGATGAGCCACAGCGCCCCGCCGATGATGAGCCAGACGTAGCCGGGCAGCAGGCAGGCGGCGATGTAGCGGGTCAGCCCCGTGCGGCGGATGGTCAGGCGAGCGATGTCGAAACGCAGCAGCCACAGCCCCATGGCGATCAGCCCCAGCCCGGCGATTCGCAAGCCAAGCGCGGGCGTCAGCAGGGGGATAGTCGTCCAGATCGTCGCCAGCCCCATGACGGCCAGCCCGACGGTGAACAGCCCCACGACGGCGATGAAGGTCGCCCGCGCCCCTTTGGACATGAGCAGCACGGCGGCCAGCTCCAGCCGCTCCCCGGCGATGGTCAGCACGAGGAAGCCCGCCCACCAGGGGACGACCTGCGGCACGGGCGACCCGGCCAGCCAGAACAGATTGCCCACCAGCCACATGACGGCTGCCAGCAGCATCACGGCGTGGTCGGCCCCGGGCTGCATGCGATAGATGACCACGAAGATGAGCACCAGCCCCAGCGCGGAACCGGCCGACAGGGCCTGATAGATGACCGGCTCCAGCCGCAACAGCATGGCCAGACCGCCCAGCGCGGCCAGCAGCGGCACGAGCATGTAGCGGTGGCGGCCGCCCAGATTGCGCCCCAACGCCACGGCCCGCTCCATGCTGATGACCGTGCCCAGGAAGCCGTTGACCATCAGCGGGCCGTGGTTAGACAATGTTTGCGCGTCGAGGAGGGGCAGCTTCCAGCCCAGCCGCAGCAGGCCGGCCCACAACGCGACGATGAGCGCCGCCATGGCCATCAACATCAGCGGCATCGGCGCCAGGCGCCGGCGTCGCGGCGGGATCGTCGTGGCGGGTTTCGTCATGCAAGTTTCTCCGTCAGATAGGCCTGCAGCACGACGGCGTCGTTATGCGCCGTGTCGCGCGCGCCATAGACCAGGGTGATATGCCCTTGCCGGGCGGCTTCCAGCAGCGGCCGCCAGCCGTCGGGATTGTTGTCCAGCTCGGCGCGATAGCGATGCTGGAACTCCACCCATTTGGCGGGGTCGTGGCCGAACCAGCGGCGCAGATCGGCGCTGGGGGAGGTGTCCCGAATCCAGGCGTCGAGCTTGGCTTCCTCTTTACTGATGCCGCGCGGCCACAGCCGGTCGATCAAAAAGCGACGGCCGTCTGTGGGGGCCGCCTCTTCGTAGGCGCGTTTAATGGTGATCATGGTAGTTCCCGGGACGATTCCACGGATTGAGTGATTTCATCAGGGGTGCATCCGTGGAGGCAGCGTCCATCTGCAAGATTGTAACATCCTTGACGCGGGAAGGGTTGGCGAATGGGCGAATGGGGACGGATGAACAGGGGCAAGCCCTTGCGAACCTGCCCCTGCCGATCCTATCCTCTTCTCCTCAAATCGGTGTTAATCGTATCGAAAGCGTGTCGCAGGTCTTTAGTCCGGGCGAAGACGGCCTCGACCGCCGTCGGGTTGTGGTGGATGACCGACCCGGCCAGTTGTGCGGCCATAGCCAGCACTTGCGGGTCGCGGGCCGCGCCGCTGTCGCGCAATTGCTGCCCGATGATCGCCTGCCGCTCGGCCGACCCGGGGCCGATGTCCAGCAGGTCGTTGGTCACGGCCGGGAATTTATCGGCCAGATAGCGGCGCAAGGTCAGATAGCCCGCCTCCACCGCCCGCTTTTCGTAGAAAGCGTTGGGGCTGAAGCTCGACGCCGCGGCCGAAGCCATGGCCAGGGTGATGGCCTTGTCGTTGTCCATGTCATTGCCCCTTGCGAATGAGATAGCGGTATTCGCGTTTCCAGAAGGGACCAAGGGTGCGGGCGTCCAGCAGGTCATGCCCGGCACGGGCCGCCCACTCGCGCAGCTCGCGCTTCGAGGCGGGGTCGGTGCTGCGGATGGCCAACAGGCCGCCCACGGGCACCGTCTCCATCGTCTCCAGCAGCTTCACAAAGCCCGAGGCGCAGTCGCCGCCACGATTGTCCAGCGTCTGGTCGGGGGTTAATTCATCGTAGATCGTCGAATCCTTCGTCAATGCAGCCATTTCGTTACTCCTCGTCGCAAAAGCGTTCGTCCGTCGTCTTATTGCTGTTGATCGTAAAGCTCGTCCAGCTTGCACATGCCGGAGATGGGCGAGCAGGCCCGCCACAGGGGGCAGGTCAGGAACACGCCGACCAGAGCCAGCACCAGCCCGATCTTGAGCAGGATGACGCGGCCGATGGGCGAAAAGAACAGCGCTTCGGGGCTGAGACCCACGTAGCGGTAGGCCTGAATGAAGCCGGTGATGATCAGCGTCGGCAGGAAGATGCGCACCACCACGCGGAAGCGCTCCAGCTGCCGCCCGGCGGCAACGACCACCTGGACGGTGAGCGTCTGCCGGGCCGCGGGCACGGCGATGAAGATGTTCCAGAACGCGCCGCCCAGCCACAGGCCGAAGGCCGCCAGGTGCGCCCAGCGAACGATCAGGGGCCAGAACGCGCCGCCTTGCGACAGGGTCACGTCGTAGGTCGCCTGGAACAGGGTGTGGACGACCAGCAGCACCATCAGCAGGTTGGCCATGGGCTGCTCGGCAAACGGCTCGCCCGGGCGGCGGATGTACAGCTCGTAGAGGGTGAGCATGACGATGATGGCCAGCAGCATGGCGTCGAGCCAGATCGGCCAGCCCGCGCCCAATTGGCTGAAGCGGATGAGGTCATAGACGGCGGTGATGGCGAAGATGGGCAGGGCTACGGCCGTGACGCGACGAAAGCGGTAGAACTGGGCCGAGGCGAACGCCTTGACCTCGTTGGCGCGGGCCGGTTTCCGCTCGGGTTCGGCCGCCGGACGGGCCAGCGCGCCCTTCCACATGTAGCCCCCGGCCAGGATGCCCAGCGTGAACAGGTGCAACCAGCGGGTGACGATGGAAAGCGGGTCGCCCGCGTTGTGGGTGGTCATCGTCAGCCCCACGCCGACGAGCGACGAGAGGGTGATGATGGTCAGGGCCACCTTGGGCAATACGTACTTGTCCAGCAGTTTGGTCTGGGTGGACGGCAGCATGGACGTGGGAATGGATTCGGCGGACGTGGCTCTGCCGGCCGCGACCTCTTGGGGGAGTGTGTGTGTGCTCTGCATGGCAGGCTCCTTTAAATCGTTATGATGACTAATAATGGTAAATGATGGCGTTCGGCCGCGCGGCGGCCCAATCACGCTCCGGTCTAGACAAGGCCCAGCTCGGCCAGCCCTTCGGGGGAGATCATCGACGGGTTCCAGCGCGGCTCCCAGACGAGGTTGACATCCACGCCGGTCATGCCGGGGATGGCCGTCCACAAGGTCTGCTCGATGTCCTCGGCGAAGCTGGCGTGCATGGGGCAGCCGGGGGTGGTCAGGGTCATGGTGACGTCGATGCGGTTGTCGTCGTTGACGAACACCTTATAGACGAGGCCCAGGTCGATGATATTGATGCCCAGTTCGGGGTCGATGACGGCCCGCAGGGCGTCGCTGATCAACTCCTCCGTGACGAAGGTGCTGAAATAATCGTGGTCGCCGGCGGTGTCGTCGTCGATGGTTTGGCTGGTCGCGTTCATAGATCAACATCCTGATTCAGGTAATTTCTCGCAGGATACCCCAAAACGCGGCCGCAGGCCTTGACGCAGATCAAGTCGAT
>JAGOZU010000127.1 GCA_018058545.1 Promineifilum sp.
GAGAACAACTGGTCGTCGGGGTTCTGGAACACCAGCCCCACGCGGCCGCGAATGGTCGCCAGATGCTCGCGCGTCGGCGGCAGGCCACAGATGCGCAGTGGTGAATTCGGCCCGCCGAGGATGCCGTTGAGATGCAGCATCAGCGTGCTCTTGCCCGCCCCGTTCGGCCCCACCAGGGCCACCTTCTCCCCGGCGAGGACGCGCAGCGACACCCCGCGCAGGGCTTCCTGTCCGTCGGGATAGGCGTAGGTCAGGTTGTCGATGGCGATCATCGGTTCCAGCATTTGATAGCGCTCCGGATGGTCAGACCAGCAGATGCAGCCCGGCGACGGCCGCCAGACAGCCGGCCAGCGCCGCCCAATCGACCGGCCGCATCCTGTGGGGGGTCATACCCGGCATCTCGCCCCGATAGCCGCGGGCCAACATGGCCTGATAGACCCGGTCGCTGCGGTCGAGGCTGCGCACCAGCAGTTGCCCGGCCATGTGCCCGGCCACGGCCGCCCGCCACCGGACCGAGCCGCCACCGGGCAAGCCGGGCCATCGCCCGCTGCGCGACGCCCGCGCCCGCATCAGCCGCTCCGCCTCGTCCACCAGCACGAACAGATAGCGATACATGAAGGCGATGATCGACACCAGCACGGCCGGCACCTTCAGATGGCGCAGGGCGTGGAGGATGTCGGGGAAGCGGGTGGTGGCCGTCAGCAAGACGGCCGCCTGTATGGAGATGAGGCTGCGGGCGACGATGCCGCTGAAGCGCAGCAGCCCGGCGTCGCTGATCGACACGCCCCACGGCCCCGACCACAGCGCCCGGCCGGGCACGGTGAACAGCAGGGTGACGGCCGCCGCCAGAAAGGGCAGCCCGATGAGCGACCGCCGCATGACCAGCAGAGGCGAGATGCGGGCGGCCATGGCAGCCAGCATGACCAGCGCGAACGCGGCCGCCAGCGGCAGCCAGCGCCCGTCGGGCAGCAGGGCCAGCGACAGGATGAAGGCCGGAACGACCAGCACCTTGACCCGCGGGTCGAGCCGGTGCACCGTGCCGCCGCGCTCCAGGTAGCGATCAAATGTTTGGGCGTTCATGGGTTGAGGCAGAGGTCGCCGATCTCACAAATGTAAGGATGCCTGCCGCGGCTGTTTTCTCCGTCACGACGACGCGCGGGAGCGGAGGAGGCGGGCGGCCAGCCAGACCAGCCCGGCCACGACAAGCACGCCGATGACCCCGGCCAGGATGGTCGACAACCCCGTCCCGCCCAGCGCGGGGATGGTGTAGTCGGGCAGGAGGCTATAGGGCGCGCTCTGGGCCGAATCCAGAAAGCCGGTCGTCCCGGCCACCCACTCCAGCCCGTCGGGATGGCCGGAGGCGAACGGGGCGACCAGCACCAGCAGCAGGGCCACGCCGATGCCGCCGACGACCCAACCGCCCTTCCCCGCGGGCGCGCCTTCTTCCAGCAACGACGGCCGCGCGGTGCGAATGAACGACAGGGCGGCGACGGTGATCAGCGCCTCGCCGATGGCGATGAGCGCATGGACACCCAGCATGGCCGGCAGCACGATGGCCAGCGCGCTCGCCCCGCTGAAGGCCAGCAGCAGGCTGGTGACCAGCGCGGCCATCATGACCGACAGCCAGGCCGCGGCGGCGGCCGTCGCCGTGCGAACCCGGGCCGAGCGCCCCCGGCCGAGCCGATAGACGGCATAGGCGGTGAAGCCGGGTACGATGCCCATGACGAGGATGTTGGCCCCCATGGCCAGCAGCCCGCCATCCTGGAACAGCAGCGCCTGGACGGCGAGGACGGCGGCCATGGCCAGCAGCCCCAGCCACGGCCCCAGCACGATGAAGGCCAACGCCGCGCCGATGAAATGGCCCGACGTGCCCCCCGCCACGGGGAAGTTGAGCATCTGCGCGGCGAAGATGAAGGCGGCCATGATGCCCGCCAGCGGCACCAGTCGCTCGTCCAGCTCGCGGCGCGTGTTGGCCACGGCTATCCCCAGCACCGGCAGAGTGATCAGCCAGCAGGCGATGGCCACCAGCGAATGGAGAAAGCCGTCGGGGATGTGCAGCAAAATATTGGCTGAATGAAAACCCATCAAATACCTCCGGGCTATTGCGCCCATGAATAAATTCCTGAAGATACATTCTAGGAAAATTGATGACGATTGACAAAGACACCCCTGCAGAGCAAGCTGTCAGCTTGCCGACAAACCAGCGCCTCCTGTTCTCGCCACATCCGATTTTCCTGTCGTTGAGATCGAGCCAAATCCGAATCGATGAAAAGGTGATACGGATCGCGCTGTGTCAGCTGGTGGACGAGGAGTGGTTGCAGGCCGCATCTTTTGAACGAATGCTGAATATCTCAATCTGCCCAATGCCTATTGTGGTATAATTCACCAATCGTCAGCCGGCCGCAATCGCTATCAAAGCAGATGGCTTCTCGATGGTAACATTAATACCAGGCGAAATAACCTCCAGGAAGCCGGTTCAGGTCTTGTCGGTGGCGCGAAGGCGCTCTAAATCGTGTGGATATTGACTCAAGGAGGCGATATGAAAGCTCGTGCATTATTGATTTTGTCGGCCGCCGTGGCCATTGGTCTGTTTTCCCTGATCCTAATGCCTTGGGCGCAGGCGGCGGAAGTGAGCAGCGGCGTGACCACGCGGATCTCGGTCCAATCTAATGGCACACAAGGAAACGGATCGTCGGCGATACCTGCCATTTCGGGTAATGGCCTCTTCGTGGTTTTTGAGTCCGATGCCGCCAATCTCGTCACGGGAGACTCAAACGGCAATACGGATATCTTTGTCCGTGATCTTAAGGCTGGGACAACCAGCCGCGTCTCCGTCAAGTCCGACGGCGCACAGGGAAACGGCGACTCCTACTCGCCCGACATCTCAGACGACGGCCGCTTTGTGGTCTTCATGTCCGAAGCCGACAATCTCGTCGCCGGGGATACCAACTGGGCGTCCGACATCTTTCTGCACGACAGGCAGACGGGGACGACCAGCCGCGTCTCGCTTGGCCCCGGTGGCGCGCAGAGCGAAGGCTGGTCCGAATCACCGGTTATCTCGGGCGACGGCCGCTTCGTCGCCTTCATGTCCGACGCCCCCGACTTTGTTGCTGATGATAACAACGACGTCTATGACGTATTTGTCCGTGACCTCACGGCCGGGGTAACCAGCCGCGTCTCGGTCGCCACCAACGGTGCAGAGGGTAACTCAGATTCCTGGTACCCCTCTCTTTCGTATGACGGTCGCTACGTGGCCTTTGAATCTGTCGCCGACAATCTCGTGACCGGAGATAACGGCGGCTTCTGGGATATCTTCGTCCACGACCGGACCGAGAAGAAGACCAGCCGCGTCTCGGTCAAGACCGGTGGTGGGCAGGGCGCCGGCGACTCGTACTCGGCCGCCATCTCGAGCGACGGCAGCGCCATAGCCTTTGAGTCTGGTGCCAGTCTAGTGACTGGTGACACAAATAATGCGACGGATATCTTCGTCCACGATCGGCAGGCCGTAACGACCAGCCGCGTCTCGGTCAAGACCGGCGGCACACAAGTAAGCAACGACTCCTACGCGGCCGCCATCTCGGCCGACGGTCGCACCGTAGCCTTCGCCTCCCTGGCCAACAACCTCGTTGGCGGAGATACCAATAACGCTTCGGACGTCTTCCTCCATGACCGGCAGACCGGAGAGACCAGCCGCGTCTCGGTGAATAACGCCGGCACACAGGGGGACCTGGACTCGGACGCGCCCGATCTCTCGTCCGACGGCCTCCTGATAGTTTTCTCGTCCTACGCCAAAAACCTGGTTGCCAACGATACCAATAATAAGGCCGACATTTTCCTCCATTCCTGGGGAGAAACCGTCGAACCGACACCTACTGAAACCGTGAGCCCTACGAACACGCCGACGCCTACTGAAACTGCAGGTCCTCCGACCACGCCGACGCCTACTGAAACTGCAGGTCCGCCGATAACGCCGACACCAACAGAGACACCGACGCCAACGCCAGTCGTCCCAACCCACTGGCTATATCTGCCGGTGAGCATGAAGTAAGCAGCGATCCGCTGTCCGTAGCGTCGGTTTTCAGGCCGACGCTACGGACAGCCGAGACGCAAGGGGCGGAGCCGCCCCCCAACTTAAAAAAACGAGTGCAATCAGCGAGCGCCGGCAAGGCCGGGTTTCGGCCGCCGCGCCCCCGCGAGGAGTATTTTGGAAATGGAAAAAACGATCCTGCCGACACCGCCCGTCGTCTCCGGCGCCAAGCCGGGCGTGGGCCATCTGATCGAGTTCGCCGGCAATCGCCCCGGCATCGTCATGCGCGGCCTGGAGGAGCGCGGCCGCATCTTCACCATCAAGCTCGGCCCGCAGAACGTCGCCGTCCTTATCGGCCCTGAGTATCACCGCGCCTTCTTCATGGAGACCGACAAGAAGCTCAACATCGCCACGCCCTACAAGTTTTTGCGCGCCGCGTTCGGCGAGGTGTTTTTCATCGCCGGGCACGAGGAGTACGTGCGCCAGAAGCCGTTCGTCACCCAGGCTTTCCGGCGCGAGAAGATGGTCCACTACATCGAGGTCATGGACCGCGAGGTCCGCAAGTGGCTCGATTCGCTGGGCGACGAAGGCACGTTTGAGGTCGTTGGGGCGATGAGCCGCCTGGCGCAGGAGATCGCCGGCAACGCCCTCATGGGCGAGCGCTTCCAGGAGGAGGCCGGGCGCGAGTTTTGGGATCTGTACGATGACCTGGCCAAGGGCATCGACCCCGTTCTGCCGCCCAATCTGCCGCTGCCCAAGTTCTGGCGGCGCGACCGGGCGCGGGCGAAGATGGCCGCCATCCTGGGGCCGATCCTCGAGGAGCGTCGCGCCAATCCCGAGGCGTACAACGACTTCCTGCAGGATTTCGTCAACGCCCACTATACCGACACCGGCGCGTCCATCGAGGACGAGGTCTTGCTCAATCTGATGCTGGGGCTGATGTTCGCCGGGCACGAGACGACCTCCGGCCAGGCGGCCTGGAACATCATTCTGCTGCTGCAACACCCCGACTATCTGGCCAAAGTGCGTGAGGAGGTCGATAGCGTCGTCCCCGCCGGCACGCCCATCGACGGCAAGGCGTTGCACCAGATGACTTACCTTGGCTATGCCGTGACCGAGGTGGAGCGACTGCGGCCGTCGGCCGACATCCTGCTGCGCGATGTGGACGAGGAGATCGAAATCGGCGGCTATCGCATCCCCGCCGGCTGGAAGGTACAGGTGGCCAGCGAGATCGCCCATCGCCTGCCCGACCTGTTCGACGAGCCGGACTACTATGACCCGCTGCGTTTCGCGCCGGAGCGCGCCGAGGACAAGGCCGACCGCTTCGCCCTGATCGGCTTCGGCGGCGGCGTCCACAAGTGCATCGGCATGAACTTCGCCAACAACGAGATCAGCGTCATCACCGCCCTGCTGTTGCAGCAATTCGACCTGGAACTGGAGACGCTCAAGCCGGGCGTGGCGCGGGGGACGGGGGCCAATCGGCCGACGCCGACCATCGTTCGCTATCGTCGCCGGCCGCAACCCGAACACGTCGCGGCCACGGCCCCGGCGACGGCCGCGGAGGGCTGCCCGGTTCATTAACCGGCGCGGCTGAAACCTGCATCAGGCCGCAAAAGTTGGTAAAAACAGGACAGACCGGCGCGGGCGCGTCTCGCGCCGGCTATTTCATATCAGGAGCTATTCATGCTGGATTTTTCGCAATTGCAAAGTCGTCACATGACAATGGGGGAACTGGTCGCTGACCTGACGGTCGACGACCTGCGCGACCTGACGAACGAGATGATAGACCGTCAACTGGAGCTAATCGCCGATTGTGAGGATTACGATGTAGTCTTCATGCCCGAAGACCCCGCGGCCGAGGACAAATACGCCACTAACGAAGCCGAGGCCAACGTGGCCTGGACGCTGGGTCATGTCATCGTCCACGTCACCGCCTCGTCGGAGGAGAAGGCTTTTCTGGCCGCCGAACTGGCGCGGGGCATCGACCGGGATGGCCGGTCACGCTATGAGACACCGTGGGAGACGGTGACGACCATCGCGCAGGTGCGCGCCCGCCTCGAGGAGAGCCGCCGCATGCGCCTGGCCTCGCTGGACATGTGGCCCGACGAGCCGGATTTCAGCCTGACAATCACCTATCGCTGGCTGCGCGGCCCGATGAACGCCGTTGCCCGCTTCGTCATGGGCTTGCTCCACGACAACGACCATCTGGAGCAAATCGCCGAGATCGTGCGGCAGGCGCAAGTCTCGCGGCAATATGCATAGCTGTTCGCCATATTGAATCGGGGAGGCACGAGGACACAATGACCACCGAAGCAGCCTTGTCCATTCAGGGTCTCGTCAAATCATACGGCCGCGTGCTGGCCTTGTGCGGCGTCGATCTGGAGGTGCGGCGCGGCGAGGTGTTCGGCTTCCTCGGCCCCAACGGGGCGGGCAAGACGACCACCATCCGTTGCCTGCTCGACCTGATCCGGCCCGACAGCGGCGAGATGCGCGTGCTGGGGCTTGACCCCACAGCCGATCCCGTCGGCGTGCGGCGGCGCGTCGCCTATCTGCCCGGCGAGTTGAATCTGGAGCCCAACCAGACGGCCGAGCGTACCCTGCGCTATCTGGCCGCGCTGCGCGGGAACGATGTCGATTGGGGGCGCGTCCGCAAGCTGGCCGACCGCCTGCAACTCGACCTGAAGATGCGCATCAGGAACATGTCCAAGGGCAACAAGCAGAAGGTCGGCATCGTGCAGGCCTTCATGGCTCCGGCGGCGCTGATGCTGCTGGATGAGCCGACGTCGGGCCTCGACCCGCTGATGCAGCGCGAGGTGCACCGGCTGGCGCTGGAGGCCCGCGACGAGGGGGCGACTGTGTTCTTCTCGTCCCATATCATCAGCGAGGTGGAAGCCATCGCCGAGCGCGTGGCCGTCATCCGCGACGGCCGCATCGCCCAGACGCTGGACCCGCACGAGCTGGTCGCCCTGTCCGTGCGGCGGGTGCGGGTGCGCCTGCACGATCCGCTGCCGGATGACGCCGGCCTGGCGGCCGTGCCCGGCGTGACCGGCATCGAGCGCAACGGCTCCACGCTGACGGTGCAGATCGAGGGGGAGATGGACGGGCTGATTAAAGCCCTGGCTCCCTGTCACGTCATCGATCTGGAGATCGAGCGGCCGTCGCTGGAAGAGATTTTCATGAAGCTGTACTCATGACGGAGGCAATGAAACCATGCACGGCTTGATGACCGAATTCACCCAAACGTTGCGTCGCCTGCGCGGGCAAATCCTCGGCTGGGGGATTGGGCTGGCTTCCTATGGCCTGCTGATGGGGGCGATGTTCAGCAGCATCAATCAGATCGAGGGACTGCAGGAGTTGTTGGCCAGTTATCCGCCGGATTTTCTGGCCTTCATGGGCGATGTCTCTACGTTTTCCACCCCGAGCGGCTACTTCGGCACGTATTTCTCGAATCTGGTGCCCCTCTTTCTGGTCATCTTCGCCGTCTCGACCGCCGCGGGGCTGCTGGCGGGCGACGAGGAGCGGGGCACGCTCGACCTGGTGATGGCCTATCCGCTCAGCCGTTGGGCGCTGTTCGCGGGGCGGGCGCTGGGGTACATCGTGGCCTTGGCGCTGGTCTTGCTCATCAGCTATCTGGGCTGGCTGGTGGTGCTGCCGTGGTCGGGCATGGATGTCAGCGCGCTGCAACTGCTGCGGCCGTTCGTGCCGCTGTTCGGGCTGATGTTGCTGTTTGGCGGGTTGGCGCTGCTGCTCAGCCTGCTGCTTCCGTCGGCACGGATGGCGTCGACGGTGGCCGGCGGCTTGCTGGTGGCCAACTTCCTGCTGGCCGGGCTGGCCAAGATCAACGACAGCCTGCAACCGATCATGAACCTGACGCCTTTCGCTTTTTACCAGCAAGGGGACGCGATGGACGGCCTCAAGTGGGGCTGGGCGCTGGGGCTGACGGCCGTCGGGCTGTTGTTTATCGTCATCGGCGGGTTCGTCTTCAATCGCCGCGACATCCGCGTTGGCGGCGAGAAGGGCTGGAGTTTGGGTTAGCGCGGTCTCTCATCCAACTGCGGCCGCATCAAGGCGACCGGCCACGGTGCGTCCCATGAACGAACACCCCATCTACACCATCGGCCACTCCACCCGCTCGCTGGAGGAATTCATCGCCCTGCTGCGCGAGCATGGCGTGACCCTCGTGGCCGACGTGCGCACCGTCCCGCGCTCACGCCACAAC
>JAGOZU010000185.1 GCA_018058545.1 Promineifilum sp.
TGGTCACCTTCGCCGAGAACGTGAAGGGCGGCGGCAAGGAGCGAGTCGAGGATTTGTCGTGGCGCGAACTGCCGGTGGAAGACCGGCTGGCCCACGCCCTGGTAAAGGGCATCAATACCTATGTCGAGGCGGATACGGAGGAGGCGCGGCAGCAGGCGGTGCGGCCGCTGGACGTCATCGAGGGGCCGCTCATGCGCGGCATGGGCATCGTCGGCGATCTGTTCGGCAGCGGCAAGATGTTCCTGCCGCAGGTGGTCAAGAGCGCCCGTGTCATGAAGCAGTCGGTCGCCTACCTGATCCCCTTCATCGAGGCGGACAAGGCCGTGAGCGGCGACCATCGCCCGGCAGGTAAAATCCTGCTGGCGACGGTGAAGGGCGACGTCCACGACATCGGCAAGAACATCGTCGGCGTGGTGCTGGGGTGCAACAATTACGAGGTCATCGACCTGGGCGTCATGACCCCGGCTCAGAAGCTGCTGGAAACGGCGCGCCGGGAAAAGGTCGACATTATCGGCCTCAGCGGCCTGATCACTCCGTCGCTGGAGGAGATGCGTCACGTGGCCCGCGAGATGGAGCGCCAGGAGTTCGATATCCCCCTGATGATCGGCGGGGCGACGACCTCGAAGGTACACACGGCGGTCAAGATCGCCCCGGGCTACACCCACGGGCCGGTCGTCCATGTGGTGGACGCTTCACGGGCGGTCGGCGTGGCGTCGCAACTTTTGAGCGACGAGCGGCGCGACACCTTCGCGGCCGAGATCGCCGCCGAGTACGCCTCCATCCGCGAGAGCCGCGAGGGTCGCACCGGTCAGAAACACCTGGCGACGATAGCCGAGGCTCGCGCCAACCGGCTGAAACTCGATTGGTCCAACTACACCCCGCCCGTGCCCAACCGCCTAGGCATCACGGTATTCGACGATGTCGATCTCAACGACGTCCGCAACACCATCGACTGGACGCCGTTCTTCACAGCCTGGGAATTGCACGGCAAATACCCCGCCATTCTGAATGATCCGGTCGTGGGCCAGAGCGCGTCCTCGCTGTTCGCCGACGCGCAAGCGATGCTCGATCGCATCGTGGCCGAGAAGTGGCTGCAGGCCCGGGCCGTGGTGGGTCTGTTCCCGGCTATTAACGACGGGGATGATGTCTACCTCTTCGATCCGGCCGAGGCGCCGGGGAGTGGAGGAGCGGAGTGGGCCGGCCGGCGTCTGTTGACCACCGTCCATTTCCTGCGCCAGCAGATGCAGCGGCCGCCCGGTCGCCCCAACCTGTCGCTGGCCGACTATGTAGCCCCCGTCGGCAGCGGGCTGAACGACTACATGGGCATGTTCGCCGTCACCGCCGGGCTGGGGCTGGATGCCGTCGTGCGGCGATTTGAGGCCGACCACGACGACTATAACGCCATCCTGGCCAAGGCGCTGGCTGACCGACTGGCCGAGGCGCTGGCGGAGTTGATCCACCTGCGCGTGCGACGCGAGGTGTGGGGGTATGCGCCCGACGAAGACCTGGACAATAGCGCGCTTATCAACGAGGCTTATCGCGGCATTCGCCCCGCGCCGGGTTATCCGGCTTGCCCCGACCACACGGAGAAGGGCGAACTGTTCCGCATGCTCGGCGTGACCGACGCCATCGGGCTGCAACTGACCGAGAACTACGCCATGGTTCCTACGGCGGCCGTCAGCGGCTATTACCTGGCCCATCCCGACTCACGCTACTACGGCATCGGCCGTATTGACCGCGATCAGGTGGTCGACTATGCCGCGCGCAAGAAGCAAAGCGTCGAGTCGATGGAACATTGGCTGGCGTCGTTGCTGGGGTATTGATACGGAACGGAGGTTTGTTTCTGCTATTCCTTAAAACCCATGATTCTTTAAGCCCAAACTGGACGACCAATCGAACAGTTATGCTATACTCGCGCCCATGCTGGGTAATGCAACAAATCCACCTGTACCGGAAGCGCACCAGCCTTTCGTCCATCTCCACGTTCACAGCGAGTATTCGCTTCTCGACGGCCTGAGCCGTCTCGACCAGCTGGCCAAGCGGGCCAAGGCCCTCAACCAGCCCGCCCTGGCGCTAACCGACCACGGCGTCATGTTCGGCGTCATGCCCTTCTATCAGGCCTGCAAGGACAACGACGTCAAGCCGATCATCGGCATCGAGTCCTACGTCGCCGCCCGGAGCATGACCGACCGCGACCCGCAACTCGACCGCGAGCGCACCCATCTGCTGCTGCTGGCCGAGAATCGGACCGGCTATCTGAACCTGCTGCAGATCGCCAGCGCCGCGCAACTCGACGGCTACTACTATCGACCGCGCATCGACCTCGATTTTCTGGCCCAACACAGCGAGGGGCTTATCTGCACCACCGGCTGCATGGCTGCCGACATCCCCCGGGCCATCGCCGCGGGCGACATGAACAAGGCCCACGCGCTCATGGGCAAATATATCGACATCTTCGGACCGGAGCGCTTCTTCATCGAGATGCAGGAGCACAGCATCCCCGAGC
>JAGOZU010000053.1 GCA_018058545.1 Promineifilum sp.
CGCGCTTCTTTCGCGTCTTGGCCGTCTCTTCTTTCTTCGGTCGATTCGCCTTCACAAACGAGGGTGTCTTCGACCGTTTCTCCAGCTCGGCCAGTCGGCGGGTCAGTTCTTCGACCTGCTCTTGCAGCTCGCCTACCAGTTGCCGCAGGGCTGCGTTTTCCGCCAGTAGTGCTTGCCCTTCCTCGTGCGTCATCCCTCAGAGTTTAGCCTGTGTTTTCCGTAAGTGTGAACAGTTACGGTGATCTGTCTCCCCAAAAAAGGAGTGTCTAAATTCATGGGTAGATAAAATCGGCCAAATGGGCCGGGTAGTTTGGATGTTCACGTTTGTAAAGTTGACGGCGATTCCAGGCATAGACAAAGAGCTTAACCGCGCGCCACAAGGCGCGGATGCAGCGTGAAAAGCAGCGCGACTTGCGTCCCAGGAGCGCCAGATAGTGACGCAGTTCGGCGTTGTCGCCCTCAACGGAGTAGGTTTCGCTTTTGTCTTCGATGAACTCATGATGCCCGGGCAAATAGACCAGCGTGCCGTAGATGTTGAACAAGTCGCTGTAGTACTGTGTGGCTCGCGGACCGCGGTCGAGCATCGCTTGCATCGTCGACGTTGTGCGTTCCCAGACCACATCCCAGCTCACAATACAGCGAGTAGCCCGGTCAACAGCCGTTATCACGAAGGCCGACTTCTTTTTTCACCCACGAACGTGAACAATTCATCCAGATCAACCACTTCCGGACGGTCGGTGGATAAGGGTGGTGTATTGGGTAAGTTGGCGACGTGGGCGTTAACCCAATTAATGACCGACTGATGATTGACTTGCAACGTCCGAGCAATCCGTCGAAAGTTGAGTCCGTCAACATACATCCTAACGGCCTGGTCTCGTATCTCTTGCGAATAGCCTGACTCATGCGGTTCGGGCGTATACTTACGGTCGCACACCTTGCATTTGTAGCATTGGCTACCGGAGGGGTTACGACCCATTTTGACTTGCTCTTCTTCTCGTTGGCAATGGGGACATGTACTCATGAACATTATTTTCCCAATACCCCGATGTTTAGACACTCCCTGGGAGGCACAAGCCATTATCGAACAATGGCGTCAGGAGTATAATCATCGTCGTCCACACAGCAATCTGGGCTACCTGCCCCCGGCTGTGTTTGTGGACCAGGCTCGTCTCACACTCGATGTGGTCTAGTTATGGGGGGCAGGTCAGAACGTCCTGTACAAACTCGAACCAGTGCGCGTCCGATCTGTCTTGTAGCCCACAAGGTATTTGCTGGAACGATAATATTTGCGGTGGCAGTAATCCTACGCCTACACCTGTTTCGTGCCCTGCCATAACTTCCGCGCCCGGGGGTTGGCGGTCAGCGATGTCGGAGGCGACAACTCGTGATTTGCCTGGAACGCGGTGTCGGGCGCGGCGGCGTACGGGCTACAGATAGATAAGGGTGTAAACCAAATAGTTTAATTGCGAGGAAAACATGACCGAATCAACCAGTTGGTTCTATTGGGCCGCCATGTCGGCCGTCTTTGCCGCGCTGACGGCCATCTTCGCCAAGGTCGGCCTCGAAGGGGTCGATTCCGACCTGGCCACGCTGGTGCGCACGGTCATCATCGTCGTCATCCTCGGCGCGTTTGTCTGGCTCACGGGCAAATGGACGAACCCCCTGACCCTGTCCAGCCGGACGCTGACCTTTCTGGCGTTGTCGGCTCTGGCCACCGGCGCGTCGTGGGTGTGCTATTTCCGGGCGCTAAAGCTGGGGGACGCCTCGCAGGTCGCGCCGGTCGACAAGTTCAGTCTGGTGCTGGTGGCAGTGTTCGCCTTCATCTTTCTGGGCGAGCGACCGGGCGCGCGGGAGTGGTTCGGCATCGCCCTCGTCGCCGCGGGCGTGCTGGTGCTGGCGATCAGGCGGTAGGAAGGAATAGCGGCGAGTATCGTTATCCGGCCGCTTCGCCTGGCTCCCGGTCTTCGGTCAACGGGTTGCGTGCCAATCGTCGCCGGAACCGCGCCGCTGCCACGGCCAATCCCGCGGCCGCGGCAAAGGCCAGCAATTGCAACAAGGGATTGACGGCGAAGAAATTGGCCGAACTGGTGATGTAGCGGAACCCGCGCGGCCCACCGGTCAGATAGTGGGCCAGCGGTGCCAGAACATAGCTCAGCCCCACGCCGGCCAGAAAGATGGCCGCCGCCCCCGGTGACGGCCGATCGCCCCACCGCCGCAGCACGCTCAACGCCGCCAGCCACAGCGCCCCGATGACCAGCCCGCCGATGGCGAAGGTCCAGGCCAGGGCGGGCGAGACCGACAGCCCGCGCCCCGGCAACTCGACGGCTCGCAGGAGCAGCAAGGCCGGAACCAGCCCCAGGCCGTCGAGCGTCAGCCAGATTAAATCGTCGGGTCGTTCGGCGGCCCATTTGCCGGGCAGCAGCGCCACCGCCAGCCCGGCCAGCGCCGTCGCCGCGCAGGTCGCGGCCAGGGAGAGCGGCAAGGTTGGCGTGTTGACGGTCATGGTGATGGCCGGGATGCCGGCGGCCAGTGGAATCAGGCAGAACGCCCACACCCGCCACCACGGCGGCGTGCCGAATGACACGCCCCGCCGATGGGCGAGACGGCCGCCGATCCAGTTGGCTATGACGTAGAGCGTCATCACCACCCCCGCGGCCACCAGTCCGGCCATCCGGTAGCGGCTGGAGGTGATGGCGTCGAACGGCTTGGTCAAGGGGATGCCGGGCGCGGTGTGGCCATAGAGAAAGATGATGTAGCGGTCGGCCACGGCGAACCAGTAGTAGAAGAGCGCGAGAACGAGAAGTGAAATGAGCGCCGCCTCGAGCAGCGCGCGTCGATTGTCGTGCCGGGTGGTGTTCATACCGGGGATTATATCGCCAAAACGGCAAGAGCCATGAGGATTGCCTCATGGCTCTTGGAAACAGAGATTATGTCAATATTCATAAACCGAGCTTTTGTCTGAAAGCTCGGTTTTTAAGGGCTTTTCAGTCGGCGGACGGCCCAGGCGGCGATGATCCCGGTCAGGATCAGCGGCGCGGTCATGATGATGATGATCACCCGCGACCGGTTCAGCAACTGAATGAATGTTGCCTCCCCGGCGAAACTCGACATGTAGAGCGCGACGATGACCAGCGCCGTAACCAGCCCCACCAGCGCGCCGGCGGGCCACCGCATGTTGCCAAGCCCGACGACCGCGCCGATGACGCCGCCCAGGAAACCGCCGATGATACCGACGAGCACGCTATAACCCATGGTCTCGCCCAAACGCGTGCCGTCGAGCGCCGCCCACACGAAGAAAGTCCCTGCGGTTAGTATCGCCCCGATCAGACCGCCCACCACCAAGCCGACAAGTGTTCGTCGTAGCATGTCGCCCCCGTCCCTTTTGGTTGGGTAATAGTCTATACGCGCTCTTCGCGTAGCTTCTCGATGGTCTTGTCGATACGGCGCGGGCGGGTTACACCTCGCGGACGTCCACGATCTCGCTGACCACCGGCTTGAGCGCGGCCATGAGAGCATCGCGCTCCACGTCCTGTACCTTGAGCACAATTTCGGCTGTGTCGCCATAGGAGCCGAGGATACCCTTCATGCCGATGCCGACGATATTGCCGCCGGCTTCAAAGATGGCCGTGGTGACCTTCGCCAACACGCCCTTGACGGCCGGGACGGTGACGGAGATGCGTATGCCCGTCCGGCGGCCGCCCAGCAGCTCCAGCAAGGACTTGAAGAGATCCGTCTCGGTGATGATGCCGACGAGGTCCGGCCCTTGCATGACGGGCAGGCCGCCGACTTTCCTGTCGGCCATGATGCGCGCCGCTTCCTCCAGCGGGGTCTTCTCGGCCACGGTGATAACGTCGCGGGTCATCACCGATTCGACCTTGAGATTGCTCAACAGCGATGGGATCTCCCAGACGGATAGCGTTGTGGCCGAGGAAGGCGCAGCCTTGAGCAGATCCTTGTCGGAGACGATGCCGACGAGGCGACCGTGGGAATCGACCACCGGCAAGCGGCGCACTTTGCGTTCCTGCATTAGATGCAGCGCATCGGGCACGGACATGTCGGGTTTGGCAGTGACGGGCTTGGGAGTCATGATTTCACGAACGAGCATGGGAACCTCCTGATAATGGGAGAAATTATTAATCGGGTATGGCTTTGAGGCCACCCCTTCATTTTCAGATCGCGCCGGAGTTCGGAATCGAATCGGAACAGGGCAGGTTGTGGCCGCCCCAATCTCATCCGAATCTGCCTGCAAGCCCATTATATCACAGGGCATCGTCTCTGCCGCACAACGTACAGATTTTGGGCAACAGTGACGGATTTGAACCCGCACGCTCCATTCCTGCTATACTTCACCTTTATGAAACTAGGCATTATCGGCTTGCCCTCGTCGGGCAAGACCACCATCTTCAACGCCCTGACATTGGGCAACGCTCCAACGGGTCAGAGCATGGGCGGCCGCTTCGACGTGCTGACGGCCGTCGTCGATGTCCGCGACCCGCGCGTCGACGTGCTCAGCCGCATGTTCAACCCCAAAAAGACCACCTACGCGCGCATCACCTACACCGATGTGGCCGGACTGCAGAAATCCGACGACGACACCTCCGGCCTCAGCCCGCAACTGCTCAATCATCTGTCGGGGCTGGAGGGGTTTGTCCACGTCGTGCGCGCCTTCGAGAACGCCAGCGTGCCCCATCCTGACGGCAGCGTCGATGCCGCCCGCGACCTGGCCGCGCTGGATACCGAGTTCCTGCTCAACGATCTGGGAACCGTCGAGCGTCGCCTCGAAAAGATTCAGGAGGGGCTGAAGAAGGGCGCGACGAAGGACAAGGCCGCCGCTCTGGCTGAACTGGCTCTATTCGAGGAGATGAACGCCACACTGACCGACGGCCGTCCCCTGCGCGTGCTCGACCTGACCGAGGAGCAGCTCAAGAGACTGCGCGGCTACGGCTTGCTGACGCTGAAGCCCAAGATCGTGCTGATCAACCTGGGCGACGATCAGGCGGAGCTATCCATCGAATACGATCAGCCGGGCACACTGTCGGCCACCATTCGCGGCCGCCTGGAGATGGACCTGGCCCAACTCAGCGCCGCCGGCGACGAGGAGAGCCTGGCCATGTTCATGGAGGAGTACGGCGTGACGGAGCTGAGCCTCGACCGCGTCATCCGCCTGAGCTATGACCTGATGGGGCTGCAATCGTTCTTCACCGTCGGCGAGGACGAGGTGCGGGCCTGGGAAGTGCGGCGCGACGCCACGGCTGTCGATGCCGCCGGGGTCATCCACACCGATCTGGCCAAGGGTTTCATCCGGGCCGAGGTCGTCCACTACGACGATCTGGTTGGGCTGGGCGGGATGGCCGGGGCGCGCAACCACGGCAAGCTGCGGCAAGAGGGCAAGACCTATCTGGTGCAGGACGGCGACGTACTCAATATCAAGTTTAATCTGTAGCCGGGCGGCCGGTTTGCGGAAGGCCCACCGGGAACATTGGCCGGCCCGGTGACGTCTAAACAGTCGAATGAAGATGAAAAAGCATTACCGGTCGATTGATACGCATTTTTGGTGGGTCCTGGTGCCGCTTATGGCCTTGGCGCTCCTGGTTGCCTGCCGGGGGCAAGCGCCAAATCTGGTGATTCCCACGCCGCCTCTCGCGACGGACGTATCGCCAACGGCCGTCCCCACTGAACTGTCCGTGGTAACCCCAACGGCCCTGCCGGCGACCACGCAGACGCTCGCGCCGACGGCCGTCCCGACCTTCCTCGCCTCCGCCACACCGGCTCCAACCGCGGCTCCCCCAGTGGCGACACCCGCTCCGGTCGGTGATAGCGACGCCGACACTGTCTACCGCGTGGCCTTCGTCGCCGCCAACGACGTGTTGAACGTGCGCCGCCAACCCAACCCCAACGCGGCCGTCGTCGCCCAACTCGCGCCCGACGCGACGGGCATCGCCGTCCTCGACGAGGGGCAGGCGGTGACCGGCGGGTCGCTCTGGCTGCCCGTCGAAACGACCGAGGGGGATGGCTGGGTGAACAGCGCGTTCCTGACCGAAGCCGTGGACCGTGAGGCGTTCTGCAGCGACGCGGCCGTCGATGACCTGCTTGCCCGGCTGCAGAAGGCCGTCGCTGAGAAAGACGGCGACCTGCTCAGCGAGCTGGTTCACCACGAGCGGGGCCTGCGCCTGCGCCTGAACTGGTGGAATGAGGAGATCCTCGTGCGTGGCGACGAGCTGGCCGGGTTGTTCGACGCCACAACATCGTATGACTGGGGATTTGAGGACGGCAGCGGGCTGCCCATCCGTGGTTCGTTCCGCGATGTGGCTCTGCCGCGGCTGGAGCAAGACCTTCTGGGAGCCGATGAGTGGACCTGCGATGAGGGGCGCTTTGGACCGACGGCCGGATCAACAGTCTTGCCCGAGGGCTATGAGGCGGTACGTTTCGTCAGCGCCCACCGCACTGCGCCCATCGAAATGGAGATGGATTGGGGCACGTGGCTCATCGGCGTCGAGCGCTGGCAGGGGCGATACTATATCAGCTATATGGTTCACTATCGTTGGGAGATATAGCCCACCATAGGGCGATAAGGCCAGCCTCTATGCGGCGACCGGAACAATCGGGATGAACAAGCTGGGATGGACGTTTGCCCGATCCCCTTTCTTCAAACGAGCCCGGGTGCGAGCAAAAACTATCGGCTTATCCTCGCCGCTGAAACTGTCCAGTAACTCCAGGTTGTAGAGCCGCATCTCCGGATCGTCTTCAGGCAATATTACTAACTCGAAGTCATCCGGCAGGGACTCCAGGATATCGGGGTGATCAAGCAAATAGCGCATGATTTTGCCTGTCAGGGCGATATTCCTTTCAACGACATCCTCAGGGTCAGTCACTTTTGTTTTAGCCATTGCTCGTATCTCCCGCGGTACAGCTTCCAATTGATTGTCAAATCATCGATGGCAAAGGTCAATGATTCGTTGTAATCTCGTGTCTCCAGTTTCGTTTTCGTAGCCGGTCTATAAGGGTGCAATAGATCGCGATGAGCAAAATCGTGGGCTGTGTCATACCGCGCCACTGGCATCCATCGACCCTCAAAAAGGCATTCCAGTTGAACAACAAACTCGATAACCTGACCCTGTTCCAGATTAAAGCGCACGCGGAGTGCATTCTCCTCACTCAATAATCGTCGAAATTCAACAGTGCGCACATTGTAATTCTAACGGGTGTGGATTGTCGGAGTCAACCTCTATTTAATCCACCAGATCCGGGTTCACGTCCTCGTTCATCTGTTGTAAATCCAACACTTCCTTTTCAAGTCGCAACCGCGCCGTCTCCAGATCACGTCGCACGGCCGACCACCAATCGCCATTCGGTTCATCCAGTTCGCGGGCCTTGCGCCACAGGCGGGCCGTCTTGTCCTCGCGCAGAACCTGGAGTTGCCGGGCCACCTTGCGCCGGCGGCGGCGGCATTGCAGGATGCGCTCGCGCAGCCGACGATGCTCGCGGCTTTCGATCGCGGCCAGCTCGCGCAACTCGCCCGGCTCCAGCTCTCCGGCCAGGTCGTAGAGGGTCTGGATATCGCCGGCCGTGTAGGCGCTGTTGACGGCGGTCATCACCGACGTGCGATAGGCCAGCTCGGCCGCGCCGTCGGCCAGGTCGGGGTGGAAGCGGCGGGCCAGCTCGCGATAGAGGCGTTTCTCGGCTGCCTTGTCGTTGGGCGTGGCCGTGGGCAGCGATTCGAAGGCCGGGTCGTCGTAGTCGGGCGGCCGCTCCGCGTCGGGTCCCAGCGGATTATCTTCACTGACGGGCGATTCCTCGGCCGCCTGCCGCGACAACTCCAGTCGGGTCAGCAACGATTGCCGCTCGGTCAGCAAGCTCTCGATGGCATCGGCCAGATCGTCGAGCATCAGGCGGGCGTGCATGCGAAAGGCGTTGACCGCCGCCTGTTCGTTGGCCAGGTCCGCCTCGGCGACGCGAAGCTCCTCCCGGGCGACGCGTAACTCGGCCTGCAATTCGTCCGTCCGGTCCGCGGCCGAATCGACCCGTTGTAGCTGTCTCGTCATGGGGCGCCGCGAGCTTGTGGCTACTCGGTATTGGCTACCTGTTGGGCCGACAGTCGCCGCTCGATATCGTCGGCCGTCATGTTGAACTGATCATCGAGGCGCGGGTAGAGCAACCACACCAGGCTGAGGCCCATGATCGCTCCGGTCAGGGCACGCAGAAATGGCGAACTCTCGCGCAAGGGGAACAGTCGCATCAGGCTGTCGATCCCCAGGCCGACGAACATCTGGCTAAAGAGCTGGCTGAAACCGTCGAGGGCGATGGGACCCAGACCGATGATCACGAACAGCCAGAAAGGCAGCGGCCGGATGCGCCCGCGCTGCCGCAGCACGCCGTAGATCAGGCCGCCGATCAGCATCGAGAAATAGATGCCGACATCGCGCTGGCATATGGCCATTTTGTAGCCCATTTGCTCGTTGCCGCGAAACTGCCGGGCCGCCAGGATGAAATTGCCCCATTGAGCCGGATCGGGCGATGAGTTGGCGAATTCGGGGATGTCGGCCATGAAATCCTCGATCGGCCGCAGGCCCGTCCCGGCGATGGCTCGCGGGTAGGCCGATTGCTCGCCGAACAGGAAGAAGGAGCGGGAAGCGAGCTGGTGGCACATGGGACTGTAGACGCGGTAGATCAGGCCGGCCGACCGGGTCATGCCGTTGTGCATCAGCACCGGGGCCAGCATGGGCAGGCCGACGTAGATCGCCACCAGCAGGTTGAGGAAAAACAGCCAGCGGCGGGTCAGGATCAAAAGGATGCGGTCGACGATCATGAACCCTCCGTGGATTCGATTTGTTGCAGATAGCCGTCAAGCGCCTCGCGCGAGATCATGCCGCGATGGACGTCAATCACGATGCCGTCGGAGTCGATGATGACCGTCGTCGGCAGGAAGTATGCCCCATAGGCCACGCCCACATTGGCGCGCGGGTCGAGCAGCGCCGGCAGCGTCAGGCCGACCTCGGTGAAGAACTCGGTCACACGCTCGGCCGATTCCTCCTGATTGATGGTCAGCACCACCGGGCCGTCGTCGCCGAACCCGGTTTGGGCCCGCTGCAACTCCGGCATCTCCAGCCGGCAAGGGGCGCACCAGGTGGCCCAGAAGTTCAGGATGACCGGGCGTCCCCGGAAATCGCTCAGGCGCACCGTCTCGCCGTTCAGGTCGGCCAACTCGAAGTCGGGAGCCACGCTGCCCGCCTTGATCAGATCGGCGAGGGCGGTGTCCAGGGGAGCGCCGCCGCTCTCGGCCGTGCCGCTGAAGGGAGGGATGGATTCCATCAACGCCGGTTCGTTATTGCGGCCTCGCGAATAGCCCCAAAACAGCAGGGAGCCGGCCAGGACCAGCGCCGCCAGCCCGAAGATGACCAGCAGCAGGCGCGGGACGCCCTTGTCCTGTGTTTCCGGCGGTTCGGGAGGGATCATCGGCGCGGGCCTAGCGGCTGAGAACCTGTAACAGCCAGTCCTGGAAGGCCAGCGAGCGCTCGTCTACCACGGCCGACCACCGCACCAGCGCGCCGTTGACCAGACCCATCCGGCCCTCCAGCATGAGCAGGCCAAGCAGGATGAACAACGCGCCGCTGATCAGTTGGGTGGAATGCAGATGGACCGTCACCCGGCGCGACTCGGCGCTGGTGATCGTCCACAGGAAAGCGCCGAGCAGGAACAGGGCCAGGATGCCCAGCTCCATCCCCATCGAGTAGGTCAGGCCGTCGAGGAAACTGAAATTGTCGATGCCGTAGCGGATGAAGGCGGCGGCGATGCGCCACAGCGCCAGCGCCCAGACGAGGGCGACGACGAAGACATGGGTGTCCCACGTCCAGCCCTTGCCGCGCAGCACGCGCCAGAAAGCGCTCTGGCGGCTCATCCGGCCGAAGAAGGTCGAGACGATGATGAGCGGCAGCCCCAGCCCGACCGTGTAGATGAACAGCAGCATCATGCCGTGCCAGACGGTGGCCGTCTGGAAGGCCAGGGTCAGGATGACGCCGAGGATGGGGCCGACACAGGCCGACCAGCCGACAGCGAAGGTCAGGCCGAACAGATAGGAACTGCCCATGCCGGGGCTGCGCTCCTGGGTGGCCAGGCCGGTCGCGCCGCTGAAGCCGTGACCGAGCAGACTCATGACGCCGAAGACGACGATGGCCGAGCCGCCGATCATCATGATCAACCCCTGATTTTGGCCCAGCACGCGGCCGAGCACGAAGCCCGCCGCGCCCAGCAGGCTGAACGTCGTGCCCAGCCCCAGCATGAAGGCCAGCGTGTTGGCGGCGATGCGTTGCCGGTCGCTCTGGAAGGCGAAGGCGAAATAGGCGGTCAGGATGGGCAAGGTGCAGGGGGAGACGAAGCTGAGCAAGCCGCCCAGAAAGGCCAACACGGCCAGCGTCACGAACGGCTGCTTTTGCACGCCGAAGGTGATCTGGTCGGGCGTGGATGCCTGGGTCAGCGTGCCGATGATCAGAAAGGCGATCAGCAGGACGCCGAGGGCGACCAGAACCCAATGGACGGGCGTTAGTTTACGCGGCGCGGGTACTTTCAGGTCGGACATGGAAAAATCGTCTGTGAATCACACCGGATCGGTTGAATTGAGCCATACCCGATGAAGTATAGCACACGGCCGCCGCCGGCGGATCGCCGGGCGAAGCCTAGCGCGACGGCCGTTTATCTTCCTGTAACAATTGAGTCAGCAGGTTGATATCGTTATGTAAATTACGTTGCCGCACGTGCAGGTAGAGCATGTACAGCAACGGCAGAGCCGACATGGCCGCATAGCCGCCAATGAGGTAGCGAATGAAGAGATTGGGGTCGCTGATTTGGGTCTGCAAACCCGGCAGGGCCAGCCCCACGCCGCCGACCGCCGCGCGACCGGCCTTGGCGCGGCCGCTCAGCCGGGTGGCCACGCGCGTCTTCAGGTGGTCGGCGTAGTCGATGAGGTTTTGCAGTCGAATCCGGACGAGAATCCAGGCCGTGCCCAGGATGGAAAAGGCGATGACGTTGATCAGCAGGGTGATGCCCATCTTGGCCGAATCGAGGCCGCTGAACTCCTGCAAGCCCTCGGCCGCTCCGGCGGCGGCTTCCGTCGTCCCGCCGATCACGACCGGGTGGATGTCGCGGAAGATGCGAATGCTGAGATAGGTCAGGATGATGGTGACGAAGGAGATGATGGCATAGACGGCCGCGTAGCGGGCGCGCTTGTGGGGATCCTCGATGGCCCCGCGCAGCATGAAGTAGGCGGCATAGACCAGCCAGGCCACCGTGATGAGCGTCAGCCGTGGGCTCCATATCCACCAGGTGTTCCAGGCCGGCTTGCCCCAGAACGAGCCGCCGATGATGGTCATGGTCAGGAAGACGAGGCCGATCTCGACCGAGGCCAGCGCGAGGGCATCATAGATGCGATTCGGCCGTCGCAAATAGAGGAAGCCGCACAGCAACGCGACACCGAACACCACCGCCCCGACCCAGGCCGAGCCGACGTGGAAGTAGAACAGGCGCTGGACGTTGCCCATCGTCGTCTCGACGGGTGCAAACAGAAAATTGGCGCCGATGGCGATGGCCATGGCGACCACGGCGGCGATGGATGTAATTCGGATCCATCGATCCAATCCGGGACTGGATAATGAGGCAGGGGCCATAATGATTTACTCCAATTCAAAAGAAGCCGGACTCCCGATCCACACTTCGAACTTCGTCATGACTCTACCACAAACTGATAGGTCAGGAAACCAACGACGAGCATCAGAAGGTCATAGGCGATCACCAGCATCACCGGCGCCCGCACCATCGCCCAGGAGGCCTCGCCGAGCATGGCCGAGGCGATGTAGGTTGTGGTGGCCATGGCCGCGGGCAGCACCAGCGGCAGCGACACGGGCAGCAGCAGCACCGGCAGCAGCACCTCCCGCGTGCGGCTCTGGATGGTCATCGAGGTGATAAGCACCCCGGCGGCGATGTAACCGAGCGTGCCCAGCGCCAGGACCAACATCACCATCGGCAGGTAGAAGGGCTGGTTAAAGAAGACGGTGAACAGGACGACCAGAATGGCGTCGAGGGCCAGGGTGAAGAGGGTGATACTGATGACCTTGCCGGCATAGAGGGCCGCGCGGGGGATGGGGGCCATGAGGATGGCGTCGACCACCTGATTTTCGCGGTCGAGGGCCAGCGAGCGATTGAGGCCCAGAATGGCCGCCAGTAGCACGACAACCCACAGGAGAGCCGGCGAAACGTTGCGCCCGGCGCTGAGGTTGACGTTGATCGCCATGCCCAGCGCGAAGTTGAACATGATGATCGTCGCCAGCGAGAACATCACCATGACGCTGACGGTCTGGCGCGTGCGCCCCTCGATGCGCAGGTCTTTCCACACCACGGCCCACACGGCCGCCAGGAATTCACTCATGAGGCCATCGTCACTTCGGCGTACAGGTCGTAGACCGTCGACGGGCTGATTTCCGAGCGGCCGACTTCGCGGGCGATGCGGCCGCCGTACAGGATGGCCAGCCGGTCGGCCAGCCCCAGCCCGTGGACGAGGTCGTGGGTGATCATCAGGATGGTGCGGCCGCGGGCCGTCTCTTCGCGCAGCAGGTCATCGAGCAGTTGCGCCGCCTCCTGATCCAGCCCGGTGTAAGGTTCATCGAGCAGCAGCACATCCGGCTCGTGGAGGGTGGCGCGGGCGATGGTCAGCCGTTGCACCATGCCGCGCGAAAATGTGCCGACGGGGTCGCGCTGGCGGGCGAACAGGCCCACCTTGCGCAAGGCCTCCGTCACGCGCGCCTCGGCGTCATCCAGCCGATAGAGCCTGGCGAAGAAGGCCAGGTTTTCGGCGGCGGTGATGTCGCGGTAAAGCAGTGAATGATGGGAGACGAAACCGATGTGGCGGCGCACCCGGTTGGCCTGTTCGGGCAGCTTCCAGCCGCCGACGCGCACCTCGCCGCCCGACGGCCGCAGCAGGGTGGCGATGATGGTCATCAGCGTGCTTTTTCCGGCCCCATTCGGCCCCACCAGGGTGACGAACTCCCCCTGGGCCACGGTCAGATCGACGCCGCGCAACACCGGGTTGAGGCCATACTGCTTGACGACGCCTTGGAGACGAATCATGAGGCTGGATTGTAAGCGATTGGCGACAGTGGACAAGTTCGGCTAGGCATCCGCCGAACGATCCGCTTCATCCGTGCCCGCGGGCGTTCTCAGCTTGGGGTTGTTGGCGTGCCGCTGGCGGTCGCGGCTGGTCTTCTTGTCCATCGTGGCCTCGAAGGCGGCCGTCAGGTCGACGCCGGTCTGGTTGGCCAGACAGACGAGCACGAACAGCACATCGGCGAACTCCTCGGCCAGGTCGCGCCCCTTGTCCGACTCCTTGAAGCTCTGGTCGCCATACATGCGCGACATCAGCCGGGCGACCTCGCCGACTTCCTCCACGAGCACGGCCAGGTTGGTCAACTCCGAGTAATAGCGTATCCCGACCGTCCTGATCCATTCATCGACCCGCTCCTGGGCCTCCCGCAAGGTCACATCATTCATAAAGGAACCCACAAATTAAAATCAGGTTGACTAACCGCCTGTATTCCCGCGAAGGCGCGCCCGGCCTGAAGGGCGATCCTACCCCTTCAGAATATCATAGAAGACCGGAGGCAGGCGACGGGCGGTGATTTGCTCGGCGGCGAAGGCGACCCGCAGCAGGAGATCTTCCTCCCACGGCCGCCCCATAGCTTGCATCGATGTCGGCAGGCCGCGCGAATCGTAGCCGGTTGGGAAGGCGATGGCCGGCAGTCCGGTCAGGTTGCCCGGCATGGCAAAGCGCATCAGCTCGGTCACCGTGCCCAGATCCGACCAGCCGTCGCGGGCGCCGCCACGCGGTATCTCCGGCGCGGTGACGGCCGTGGCCGGGGTCAGGATGACGTCCACCTGCCGGAAGGCGCGCCGGAAATGCTCGATGGCTCGCGTGCGCACCCGCTGGGCCTGCAGATAGTCGATCGAGGTCGTCGCCTTGCCCAAAGTCAGATTGACCCGCGTGGACGGGGCGAGTTCCGACCAGTGATCGGCGTGCAAGGCCATGTTGTTGGCCATCTCGGCCAGAATCGTCACCGCTTGGGCGATGCGTATCTCGTTCAGTTCGGGAATCTCGATATCATGGATGGTCGCGCCCATGTCGACCAGTTGGCGCACCGTCTGCCAGCAATCCTCGACGATGGCCGGATCGGCATGTTCAAACCACGGCCGGAATATGCCCAGACGCACCCCTTTCAGATCGGTGTCGGTCCAGCGGTTCAGGCTGACTGGCGGTTGGCGCAGCGATTGGGGATCGCGCTCGTCCGGCCCGGCGATGCAGGCGTAGACCAGAGCGACATCGCCCACCGTCGCGCCGATGGGGCCGAGGTGGCCCATAGACCAGGTGAGAGGGGCGGCGCCATGCTCGCTAACGCGGCCGAAGGTCGCCTTCAGCCCCACCAGGCCGGTCAGGGCGGCCGGGATGCGGATGGAGCCGCCGCCGTCGGCCCCGATGGCGACCGGACAGAACCCGGCGGCCACGGCCGCGGCCGAGCCGTTGGAGCTGCCGCCGGCGTGGCAATCGAGGTTGTAGGGGTTGCGAATCGTGCCGTAATGCTGGTTGAAGCCGTCGGGGTTGATGCCGATCTCGTGCATGTTGGTCTTGCCGATGAGCATCGCTCCGGCGGCGCGCAAGCGGGCCACGATGGTGGCGTCCTCTTTGGCCGGCTCCTTGCCCATGAAACTCGTGCCCACCGTGGTGCCGTAGGGCACCTGGTCGACCTCATCCTTCACCGCCACGGGCACGCCGTCCAGCAGGCTCAGCGGCCGCCCGGCGGCCAGTCGCTCGGCCGAGGCGCGGGCCATCTTCATCAGGTCGTCGCGGTCGGTGGCCCGGAAGGCGCGCAACGGCCGCTCGTCGTCGTCGCCGGCGGCGACGGCTGTCAGGACCGCCTCGGCCACCGTCTCGGGATCAGCCGTCCCGTCCCGGTAGGCGCGGGCGTAGTCGGCCGAGGAGGCGTACGGCTCGCGGTTGGGCAAGTCGGCGATCCGCCCCTGCAGCGCATCCCAGTTGACCGGAGTCGCGTCGCGCTGCGCGTCTGCCTCGTCCAATGACGACGGGTAGAACGTGGGCGTGTCGGAGAACTGAAGCTGGCGCAGGTCGAGGACGCCGCCCTGCTTCAGCAGCTGGCCGAGGAGGAGGCCGCGCGTCGCCCCATTGTCGAGAAGGGAGGCGAAGAGCCGCAGGGCGCGGCCGTTGAGTTTGGGCAGATCGAGCGAGGAAAGATTGTAAGAGTCAGTCATCATGAGTCTCCGGGTGATTGATTCGCGAACCAAAGTCGATCATAGTTATTTCTTCAGGCGATAATGGGCCGTCATTTCCGATAGTACCAGACCGCCACGGCCACGGCGATGATGCCGAGAACGACCCAGTTGAACGGCCGCGGCACCAGCGCAGCGACGGCCAGCCCGCCGAACATGCCCAGGCCGATGCCCAGGAACGTCTCGACCAGGCGACGTTGCGCCCCGTCCAGCCGGTGGCCACGCTCGAAGGTGCTCGCCGGGAGCGTCCAAATCGATAGCGAGAAGATGAAGAACAGGGAGCCGATCAGCACGGCCGTCAGCCCGCCAAACGACGGTTGAAGCCAGTACATGATGGCAATGCCGGCGCCGAGAAAGAGAAGCGTCAGGAGGACACGAATGGACATGGTGTTCGCCCGAGGTCACGCCGACGGCGGATCGGAAGACGCGCTCCCGTCGTCGTCTTTCTTGCGCGATTCAAGCAGTAGCCACGCGCCCACAAGCAATATGAATCCTCCATAGAATCCGATCATCACGCCCGCCCCCAATATCAGCGCCGGACCGATGCCCCCGGTGAGAATCAGGGAGCCGATGATGGCCACGATCCCGGCCAGGACCAGCCCACCGATGACATGAACCAGGCAGCCCGGCCCGCCAAACGGCGGCTCCTGATTGCGCCGCAGATGCAGGATGTACTCAGCCAGCCCGCCCACCAGGGCAGCGCCACCGCCGATAACCAGTCCGATGAGAAACAGGTTGAGGTTACTGGTTCCAGCCATCCCGCTCGCTCCATACGGCCGGGCCGTTCGCGCTACATGGCCATGACGGCCAGGCTTTCATCATTGGCCAGGGCGCGGTCGTCATCCATATCGGTGTCGGCCAGCAGGTTGATGGCCGAGCGGCCGAAACGACGCGCCGCGGCTCGTGGCCGGCCGTCCCCTTCGTTGTCCAGCGACCATTGGGCTTGCTCCACCAGCAGGGCCAGAGACAGCGCCCGGCCGAGCGTCTGGGCGAAGCGTCGCGCTCCGGCCTCGGTGGCCGCGCGGTTGTCCTTCACCTCTTGCAGCCAGTGGATCGCCAGGTGGATGACCTCGGCCGCCAGGCGAGCCTGCTCGACCAGCGCCGGGTCCCGGGTGTCGGCGACGACGCCCAGCACCTTCCGGTTGAGGGCGATCAGACCGCCCGGGTCGGAGGCGATGGCTCGTATCGCGTCCAGCGACAGGACGTTGGTCGTGCCTTCCCAGATGGACAACACCTGACTGTCGCGCAGCAGCAGCGGCAGGCCAGTGTCCTCGATGTAACCCGCGCCGCCGTGGGCTTCCAGCACCTCGGAGGCCACGTCGACGGCCTGTCGGCCGGTGGTCAGCTTGGCGATGGAGGTGAGCAGGCGCAGCAGGTCGGCGTCTTCGGGGGTGATGTCACCGGCTTCGTCGCGGCCGATCAACTCGACGAGGAAGAAGCTCAGGTGGAAAGCGGCCTCGGTTTCGGCCTGCAGGCGGGCCAGGGTGTCGATGTGGAGCGGCTTGTCGGACAGCAGCGCGCCGAAAGCCTCGCGACGTCGGGCGTAATCGCGGGCCAGAGCCATTCCGCGGCGCATCAGGGACGCAGCCATGACGCTGTTCCAGGTGCGCGTCAGGTGCAGCATGGGGACGATGTTGCGCACACCATTGGCCAGTTCCATCACCGGGTAGGCCGGCGTGCCCTCGAGCATCAGTTCGGCCGTGGGCACCTTGCGCGTGCCGAGCTTGTCCTTCAGCCGGTTGACGGTCAGGTCGTTGAGCCGCCCGTTCTCGTCGCGCAGTTCCAGATAATACAGGGCCAGGCCACGGCCGCCGGGGCTGTTGCCTTCCGGCCGGGCCAGCGTCAGCGCTATCTGGGAGGTTGTGGCGCTGGTGAACCATTTACGGCCAAACAGCCGCCAGGCGTCGTTCGTGTCGCGGCAGGCGATGGTCTCGCTGGTGCCGACGTCGGAGCCGCCCGTGGCTTCGGTCATCCACTGGCCGCTGGTCCAGAAGGTGGCCGGGTCGCGGCTGGTCAGATGGGGCACGGCGCGCTCGATGAGGGACCGGTTGCCGCTAAGCAGCAGGGTGCGGGCCGCGCCGTCGGTCATGGCCAGCGGGCAGGTGTAGATGTCGGTGGAGGGGTTGAACAGGTAGGCGGTGGCAAACTGGAAGGGGCGGGCGTAACGGCCGTAATCCCCCTCATAGGCCGCGGCGACCACGCCGAACTCGGCCGCCAGTCGCTCGGCCCGCTGCCAGACCGCGGTGACGTCGATGCGGTCGATGCGCTCCCCCCAGGGATCCCACTGGGTCAGCGTGGGAACGTTCAGCCGGTCGGCCAGCTGCAGGGCGTATAGCTCGCCGCCGGCCAATTCGCCCATCTCGCGCAAGGAGGGTTCGACCTCGGCCAGCATATCGGGCGGCAGGGTTCGCTTGAGATAGGAGCGCAAGACCCGGTCGTCGTCATACTGATTGCCCAATTGAGGGGCGGGCTGGTTGAATGGCTTGAATTTCATTTGATCCTCCACAGGCGCGAGCTTCCTGTCTCGCGCTATAACCAGGTCTCGATCTCGGTCGATGACAATCCTATTTCACGCAATATCTCGGTCGTATGCGCGCCGAGGGCTGCGCCGGTGTGGCGATAGCCGGCGGCCGTCCCGGAAAAGCGCCAGGGGGAGGCGATTTGCCGCTGCGCGCCGCCGCCCGCCTTGGGCACGTCGACCACCAGCCCCCGCGCGGCCGTCTGGGGATGGGCCAGCATCTCCGGCACGCTCAGCACCGGCTCCACGCATACGTCGAGCGGGGCGAAGACGGCCAGCCATTCGGCCAGCGGTCGGGCAACGACGGCCGTACGAACCTCGGCCTTGACCCGCGCCTGATCGTCAGGGTCGAGACTTAGCCCAGGCGCGACGAGATCGGGCCTCTCGATGGCGGCGCAGAAGCCCTCCCAGAATTTAGGCTCCAGGCTGCCGACGGAAAACCAGCGATGGTCGGCCGTCTCATATAAATCATACACGCGGCCGCCGTTCAGCGCCATGCTCTCCGGGGCGGGCGTCTCTCCTGCAATGAGATTGTGGCTGATGAGATGAGCCTGCCAGGCGACCATCATGTCGAACATGCTGATGTCGATAAATTGGCCCCTTCCGCCGGTGGCGCGATGGATAACGGCCGCCAGCAGGCCGACCAGCGAGCCGAGCGCTCCGCCGCCGATGTCGGCGGGCTGGATGCCCAGCGGTGGTGGGCCGGTCTCGACCCGGCCGCTGTAGCTGAGCGCTCCGGAGAGAGCCAGGTAGTTGTTGTCGTGCCCGGCCCTGTCGCGCAGGGGGCCGGTCTGGCCATAGCCGGTGAGGGCGCAGTAAATGAGGGACGGGTTGACCAGCCGCAACGCCTCATACCCGATCCCCAGCCGATCCATGACTCCCGGGCGGAACTGCTCGATGACGATGTCATAGCCGCCCTCGCCGATCAGTCGCCGGATGATGTCGGCCGCCTCGGGGCGCTTCAGGTCAAGGGCCAGCGAGCGTTTGTTGCGGTTGAGCACGCCGTGCCAGGCCGATGTGTCGCCGTCGTAGGGCGGCAGGAAGCGCACCATGTCGGGCCGGGTGGGGGATTCGACGCGCACGACGGCCGCGCCGAGGTCGGCCAGGGCCATCGTGGCGAAGGGGCCGGGCAGCAGGGCGGTGAAGTCGAGAACCTTGAGCGACGCGAGCGGGCCGGTCATGAGTTGTTCCTTAGGCCGGGTTATATCGGGCGATAGTGAGTGAGGCCATCCAGCTCTTCCTCGCGCACCACGCCGTCGGCCAGCAGCAAGTCCAGGTAGCCGGTCAGCATCCACAGGCCGGCGATGCGGGCGCCCGGTGGCTGGTGGGCGTACATGATATCCAGCAGCTCGACGGTGGTAGACTGCCCCTGTCGAATGAGGGCCAGACATTCCGCCTTGCGTATCTCGATGCGCTCGCGCTGCCGGGCGATCACCCGGCGATGGTGGCCGAACGGGCGACCATGTCCGGGATAGACGGTGTCGATCTCCAGCGCGTCCAGCAGATCGAGCGAGCGCAGGAAGAGGGGCAGGGTCGGGGCGCGACGCTGTTGGCCCGGCGGCGGGTGTTCGACGACCGGCGCGGGCACGGTGGCCAACAACATATCAGCCGAGAGGAGCCGGCGCGTCTCGGGCTGGTAGAAGACGGTCTGCACGCTGGCGTGGCCGGGGGTGTGGATGATCCGCCAGCCCCGACCGCCCAGCCGCAGTTCATCCCCCGCGCGGAAGGTGACGATGCGATCCTTGGGGACGGAGACAGCCATCTCCCGCAGCGCTTCATTACCCTTCACGATCTGCCCGCGCGCTTCGGGCGACAGACCCAGGCGGGGCAGGAAGTCGTCGCGATAGAACCTGGCCCGTTCTTCCCACATGCCGGATGTCGGATGCAGCCAGGGCGCGCCACCCTCGTAGATCCAGACGGTCGCGTCGCTCTCGTCGGTGATGCGACGCGCCTGACCGAAATGGTCGACGTGGGGGTGGGTGATGATGACGCGGGAGATGTCGCGCGGGGCGACGCCGTGTGCTGCCAGACCGTCGACAAGGATCTCCCAGGAGTTTTCGGCCTTGTCGCCCGTGTCGACCAGGACGATCTCGGGCTGGGTGAAGAGATAGGCGTTGACCGATCCCATAGACCAGCCGACCGGTAGTTCAATTCTGATAGGCTCCATAGGCCTATTATCCACAATTGTTGCAGATTGAAGAAGGATATCCGGTTATCGGGACCGATTTTGGGGTGATTACGAGCCTGTTGGGCGACCGGCCAGGAGATCGATCAGCCCGTCGGGGTAGAGCGGGGGTGAGTCCGGCCCAAGGTCGCTCAGCTGGAGCCATACGGCGCGAAAGGGGATGCCGTCGTCCTCCCGGCCGCTCAGCGACGGCCGCTCATAAAGCGAGCGGTCGGCAAACGCGCCATCGTAGACCATGGCGATCTCGTGCCCCAGTTGGCCGTCGTAGGTGAAGATGTTCTCGAGAACGCCCAGGAATCGCAGATCAACCACGACCGCGCCCAGTTCCTCGGCCAGCTCGCGCGCAATCGTCATCGCGCTGTACTCCCCCATCTCAATCGCTCCACCCAAGGGCCGGTAAAATGCCTGCTGTTTCAGCGGGTCGTACCCCTCGGCAACCAGGATGCGGCCATCGTGCCGGAAAACGCAGATGGCGATGGGACGAATGGCATTGGGTTTCATGGGTGGACTCTCGTCAGTGGTCCCAGCGCCCGCCACAACGGGCCGTCCTGCCGGACGCCGCGCCGGTCGAGGTCGCTGGAGGCCAGGATTACGCCATCGCGGCAACGCGCCGTCAGCCCGCGCACGATGCGCGTCAACAGTTCGTTGCGCACGGCAAACTCTTCTTCGATGCTCCACGGCAACTCCGGCGAGCGGCTCTGGGCCAGCACGAAGGCGTTGCTCAGCGGCTGGCGGGGGATATCCCACCAGCCTTGGGCGGCCGTCTCCAGCCACACCTGCACCCGCGCCGGTTCGCCGGACAGCAGATAGGCGTAGATCGTCGACAGGACGATGCCGTCGGGGTCGGGCGGCTCGCCCCAGTCGGGCGGGTTGGCCGTCACCAGCCCCTGATTGACGGCGTCGATGAAGGCCTCGCCCAGCTCCGCCTCGGTGGTCAGCCCCATGCCCGGGGCGGACTTGCGCAGCCGGGTGACGGAACGCACCAGCCAATCGAGCACGGCCGCTCCGGCCAGGTCCGGCTCCGGCTGAGCCAGCAACTCGTTGAACAGCCGGTGGAGAAAGGTGTCGATGGGGTCCCGATGGGCATTCTCGCCCAGCCAAATGCGCAATGTCTCGACCCGTTGAATATGATGCTCGCCGATCCGCGCGGCGATGCGCGCCGTCAGGGATTCAGTCGGTGCCAGTTCCGGCACCTCGGGGCGATAGAGGTAGTTGGTGACCAGTTGCGCCCGCGCCGGGTCAAGGCCGTGGATGCTCAGCGTCAGGGCCTCGGCCACGTCATAGGGCACGGGACGGACGCCCCAGCCGGGATGGGCCAGCGCCAGCCAGGTCAGCCAGGCCCGCACGCGCGGCTCCTCGCGAGGGCTGGAGCGGCGACGCAGCAGGCGGTAGGGCAGACCCGCTTCGCGCAGAGCTACGGTGAGCATGTGGCGCAGCGCGCCGTCCATGTAGGGGGTGATAACGGCGATCTCGCGCGGGGGCACGCCCTGATCGTAGACCAGCCCATGCAGCACCGCCGCCAGGTTGGTCACCATCTCGCGCCGGTAGCGGCCGCCTATCACCCGCAATATTCGACTCCCGGCCCCCTCGACAGGCTCACGGGTGTGCATCAGGTCGTTTTCCACCTGTGCGGCCAATCTCTCGATCGGCGGGGCCGTCGGGTCGGATGAGGTGACGAAGCTCTCGCTGAAGGTCAGCACGCGACTGAAGCGGCCGCGCATCGCCTCCGCGCCATGCGGGTCGGCCGCCAGAAAGCGGGTGTAGCCGCCGTATTCATCCACGGCGACGGCCGTCGTCTGCGTCTCACCCATCAGCCCGGCCACGAAGTTCTGCCCGGCCGGGGTTTGCTCCTCCAGGTTATCGACAATGAGATGGCGGTAGCGCTCGCGAAAGTAGCGATGGAACTCCGGGTGTTGGACCAGTTGCCTGTCGAAGACCTCGACCGTCAGTGACAGGTCGAGCAGGCTGTTGTCGAGACAGCGGCGGCGAAAGGCGCGGGCGGCCGTGGCGGCGTCATCGAGCTGGAAGCGACGCTCCGGCTCGCCGGTCCAGGTGCGCGACTGGCGGGCGATGGCTTCCTCCAGCGACAGGGCGTTCAGCGCGGCCCGGTTGAGGGTGTCCAGCAGCTGGCTGACGATCTGCTGCGGCCTGAGTCGCAAATTGGCGAACGCCCCCTGGGCCAGCAGCGGGGTGATGATGCGCCACATGAGGACCTGGGCCTCATCATAGGCCAGGAAGGTGGGCGGTACATACGGCCGCTCGAAACCGGCGTTGCGAGCCACCAGTGGCCAGAAGAGAGCCGTCATGTTTTTGGCCAGCCGGTCATATCGGCTGATGTTCAGCTCGGCATAGGGACCCGGCCCGGCGTCATGGACGGCATCGAGGAAAGCAGCGCGATGCTCCGGCTGGGCCACGATGGTCAGGATGGTGTAGGCCGGCTCGCCGCCATGCAACAGGCGCAGCAGGCGGTGCTGCAGGGCGGTCGTCTTGCCCGTCCCGGCCGGACCGTAGAGATAGACGGTTCCGTCCGCGGCGGCCGCCTCGCGTTGCAATGGGGTCAACTCGTGCATGGGCATCGTATCAGGTATCCGCAGGTGTCGTGCCTTGCGGATGCTTAACAAAATAGCATAAATGGGGTAAGGGAACAACGATGCGAGGAAACCCGGAGGCGACGACGAGCGATTGCGTCAAATCCGCCCGATTTGGCTATACTTCCTATCACTATGACCCATGCTCAAACCCTCCTCAATCATCTGACCCGACGCCGTGATGATATGGTCTCCCTGCTGGCCGCGCTCGTCGCCGCCGAGTCTCCCTCCGACGTGCCTGAGACACAGGCCGGGCCGATGGCCATCCTTCGCGAGCAGTTCGACCGGCTTGGCTATCATGTGGAATACACGCCCGGCACACGCACCGGCGGCTATCTGATCGCTCGCCATCCCGCGGCTGGTGAACGGCCGACGCAACTCCTGCTGGGCCATTGCGATACCGTCTGGCCCGTGGGCACGCTGGCAGAGATGCCGCTGAAGATCGAGGGCGACACCCTGCGCGGCCCCGGCAGCTTCGACATGAAAGGCGGGCTGGCGCAAGGCATCTTCGCCCTGTCGGCCTTGCGCGACTTGGGGCTGGAGCCGCCGCTCGCACCCGTGTTTCTGGTCAACACCGACGAGGAGATCGGCAGCTTTGAGTCGCGGTCGATCATCGAGCAATTGGCGCAAGAGTCGGCCCGCGCCCTCATCCTGGAGCCGTCGGCCGGGGCGGAGGGCAAGCTGAAAACGGCGCGCAAGGGGGTGGGTGACTTCCAGATCGTCGTGCGCGGCCGCGCGTCCCATGCCGGTCTGGAGCCGGAGAAGGGGGTCAGCGCCATCCTCGGCATGGCTCGCATCGTCACGGCTCTGGCCGAACTCAACGATTACCCGCGCGGGGTGTCGGTCAGCACCGGCCTGATCAGTGGCGGGTCGCGCTCCAATGTGGTTCCGGCCGAGTGTCGGGCCGTGGTTGACGTGCGCGCGGTCACCGTCGCCGACGCCGAGCGGCTGGAGCGGGCGGTCAACGCCCTGACGCCGCCGCTGGCGGGGACGACGCTGGAGATCACCGGCGGTTTCGACCGCCCGCCGCTGGAACGCACGCCACGCAACGCCGCGTTGTGGGAGATGGCGCGCGCGACGGGGGTTGAGATGGGATTGGCGCTGGAGGAGACGGCCGTCGGCGGTGGCTCCGACGGCAACCTGACCAGCCCGTTCACGGCCACGCTCGACGGCCTCGGCCCCGTCGGCGACGGCGCCCACGCCAGCCATGAGCATGTCATCATCTCCCGGATGGTGGAGCGCAGCGCGTTGCTGGCCGCTCTTCTGCTGAAAGAAGCGGCCTGATGCAACCGCCTCTGCCCCTGCTGACGATCGCCGGCTCCGACTCCGGCGGGGCGGCCGGTTTGCAGGCCGATCTCAAGACTTGGGCTGCCCTGGGAGCCTACGGCATGAGCGCCATCACGGCCGTCACCGCCCAAAGCAGCGTCGCCGTGCGGGGCGTTCACTTCCTGCCGCCCGAATTCGTGGCCGCGCAGATCGACG
>JAGOZU010000128.1 GCA_018058545.1 Promineifilum sp.
TTGGCTACCAGCCGCCGTCTTGCCGTTCTTGACTTGCTCATCGGTTCGTAAACAGTGGGGACATTGTGCCATTGCTCTATTATCTCATGCCTTTGTAATTAGTCACTCCCACGGCTGCACATGTCGCGCAAAACCGGTTATAATTCCCCTCCATGAAAACCCAAAACCCGCCCCATCACCCTTATCGACGATCATTTTGGCTCATGCTGGCCATCGCCCTGCTGGCGGCCGTTCTGGTTGCCTGCAACAGTGACGACGCCCCCGCGATCGAACCGACCACAGTGGCCGAGGCCCCGCCCGCGGCCGCGCCGACCGAAGCGCCGGCCGTAGCCCCGACCGAGGCGCCCGCTGAGGTACCGACCGAAGCGCCGACCGTCGCCCCCACCGAAGCCCCGGCCGAGGCGCCGTCCGGCGGCGCGAGCCTGTCCGGCGAATGCGCCAACGCCTTCTATCCGGTGGTCGACGGCCGAACCATGAATTACGTCACCTCGATGGAGTTGATTGACGATTCGGCCTATTCGCTTATCTACAGCAACGTCACCGAGTCCTCATTCGATCAGTCGACCGCCGTCAACGGCGAGACGATGGTCACGGCCACCTGGACCTGCACGGCCGGGGGGATGCTGTCGCCGCAATTCAGCCAGTTTCCCGGCGGGATGGAAGGGGCCGAGATAGAAGTCGTCGAATTCGACGGGCTGACCGTGCCGCCCGAGGAGATGTTCCAGCCCGGGCAATCGTGGCAGACGCATTACATCACCAACATGCGAATGCCCGTTTTGGGCAGCGACACCCCCATGGAGATGACGCAGGTCATCGATTTCACCAACGAGGTGGTCGGCATCGAGGCCATCAGCGTCCCCGCCGGCGACTACTCCGAGGCGGTGCGGGTCAATATCGTCGGGACAATCGTCCAGTCCATGTTGGTCGACGGAACGCCGCAGCCCCTGGGCACGATCAATTTGACCTATTCCAGCTGGTATGTCGAAGGGGTGGGCATGGTACTGACGGTCTACGACGATGTCATGGGCATGGGCGCCAGCCGCACCGAGCTGGTCTCGATCGAGTAACCGCTTTCTCAATAAACGACGGTCAACAAAACGGCCGGGGCGCGAATCAAACAAGTTCGCGCCCCGGCCGTTTTTATTGGGATCGGACGGCACGGCCCAAACGCCAGATCCCCATCCCGCCACAAATCACGATCTCTTTATGGATTGTCCTCGGGAGCCATGATAGTATTCCGGAAAGCGGCCGCAGATGGAGGTCATGTCACTTTGTTCCAGCGCTATATCGTCACCGTACAACCCGTGGGGAGGGAATTGCCCCCGCTGTTCACCGGCGATCTGTCCGGCCGGGTCGTCCATGAGATCGACGGCTACCACGTCATCATCGACGCGCCCGACACCCAGCCCGAGAAGGCCTTGCGGATCGATTACCGCCGGTCGCCCGACTGTCTGACGATCACCGAAGGCACGATCATCGGCGAGGATTCCTCCGCCGGACCATGGTCAGGAACCTACAACCGGCTGACTATCGGCGACGGCGAGGCCCGACTGAAAAACGATACCTTCGGCCTCCTGGCCGGCTACTTCTCCCAGTCCGGCGACACCCTCTACATCGCCAACTCCCTGCGGTTGATGCGCGAGCGCGCCGACCTGCCACTCGACGAAATGGGGGTCGCCCAGATGTACCTGTTCGCCGGCTATACGGCCAACGACCGCACCATCCTCCAGGGCTGCCAACGTTTCGACGCCGGCAGCGAATATCGCTTCCGGCTGGGCAGCGACACCCCGCCGGCGGTCACACGCCTGACCCGAACCTGGACCGACGTCATCGAGGGCCGTCCCGCAGCCATCGTCGACCGCATCTGCGAGCTGTGGCAGGCATCGGTGGAGAGCCATATTGACCCGATCGATACGCCCATCGGCCTCATGCTCAGTGGCGGGCTTGATTCTCGCATGGTCGCCGGCGCCATCGCCTCGCGCGGCAAGCAGCTATATGGTCTGACCTTCGGCGACATTCACAGCGATGAAGTACGCATTGCGAGCGAGGTGGCGGCCGCCACCCATGCCGGCTGGATCCTCAGCGGCCTCGACGCCAACTTCCCCTTCGAGCAGCTGGCGTTTGATCGCGTCAATCGGACAAACGAGACGCTCTATAACCTGATGTGGGACGGCAACTGCCATCAACTGGCGGCCAAGGGCGTGACCCACTACACGACCGGGGCCACCTTCGAAACGATCTTCGGCGGCCAACGCGAACTCGATGTTCGTCGTCGTTTCTTGAAAAACATACGCCATTCGATCATTGGTCCCTCGCCTTCGCGCCCGGCCACGGCCGAGGAACGCAACGGGCAGATCGAAGAGCTTGCCAACATGACCCGCAAGCGCGCCCGCCGCTTCAGCTATTTACTGGTCGAACCGTACCGATCGCTCATGATGGAATCATTGCCGGGCATTCGCGATGAAGTCGCCGCCCGCGTCGAACGCATCGCCGCCGCCGGGCCAATCACCGAGGCCCAGATTCGCGAACGGTTCGACAGCGAGCAGTACCAGACCCATCATAGCCGCGATCAGGAACGCCAACTGCTGACCTATGGGACGCTGGTTCTGCCCACCTGCGACAGCGCGCTGGCCAACTACCTGACCAACCTGCCAGCCGGATTGAAGTACGACCATTCCCTGTACTACCGCGTAATCCGTCGCCTCTATCCGGATCTGGCAGCCATCCAGGTGCCCAACCTGGGCACCGGCGTCAACAAGTCACAGTTGCAGATCGAACTCACCCGCGCCTGGCATATCAAACGCAAGACCCGCCTCACCACATGGGTCAATTTCTCGGAGTGGATGAACCTGGGCGACAACCTGAACAAGTACGAGCGCCTCTTCCTGACTCAGCCGGAATTCTTCGACCCGAACAGCGTTCGCGCCTATTTCGATGATCTGCGTTCCGGCCGGCAATATCTCTATGACGGCTCCGAGACAGCCAGTTTCCTGAACCTGGCCATGTTGCTCGACCGGAACATTCCAACCGTCGTCTAGCCGATCAGCGACACCAGCACCCGCCACAGATTGCCATAGGCGTTGCGCACGAAGCCGGGCCAGTTGTCGCCGGGCAGCAGCGGCGGGAAGCCGCCGGAGATGCCGCTCTCGTTGAAGCGGTTGTTCACGCCGGTCGTGTCCCACAGGATGTCGCCGGCCGGGATGCCCAGCGCGGCCACCGCCGGGTCGGGGTCGAAGCCGTTGTTGCTGAAGGTGTTGTTGTGGGTGAAGTTGTTCTCGGCCAGCGGCCCCACATCCAGCTCGTTCTCGTTAAACGCGCCCGTGCCCGTCAGGCTGAACACGGCGATGCCGGCCGTCTTGTTGCCGGTGATGGTGTTGTTGAATATCTCGTTGTTGTCGGAGCCGATGATCAGGATGCCCGTCCCCGGCGGCACGATGCGCGCCATGCCGCCCTCCGGGGCGAAGTTGGGGATGTTGTTGTTCTCCACCAGGTTATCGCGGACGATGGCCCCCGACGAGATCTTCGATGACAACTGCGGCAGTAACACGAGGAGGATGCCGTTGCTGTTGTCGTGGAGGTGGTTGTTATACAGCTCGCCACCCAGCGTGTTCTCCAGCTCGATGCCGATGACGTTGCCGTAGGCGGTCGAGTCGCGAACGATGACGTTCTCGCTCTGCCCGGCATAGATCCCGGCGTCATCGACCCCGGTCACCTCCACCCGCTCGATGAGCACGTCGCTGCTGCGCACGGGGTAGATGCCGTAGGTGCCGACGTTCTCGGCGAATATGTCATGGAAATGGACGCCCGTCACCCCTTCCACCAGCACGCCGTTGTCGGTATAGTTGCGCGTGTGGAGGTTGCCCACGGTGAAGTTGTTGCCGCTGGCGATGACGCCCTCCGGCAACTTGCCCTCGCCGTCGAGGATGGGGTACTCCCCCTTGTCGTTGGGGATGCCGCGCAAGGTGAAGTCGCTCATGTCGATGACGACGCGCTCGTGGTAGATGCCGTAGGGTATCTCCACCGTGTCGCCGGGGCGGGCGCGGTCGACGGCGGCCTGGATGGTCTCGCCGGCCTGCACAGTGATGGTCTGCGGCGGGCCGTCCTCAACCACCGCCCCGCCGGCGGCCGTGTTGTGCAGCGCCGCCTCGGCCCGCGCCGGGTTGTCATAGGGCGCCACGACCGGCAAGCCCGACGGCACGGCGGCGGGGATGGCCGGATTGTTGCTCTCGTCGGTCAGGGCATAGAGGAAGCTGATCAGGTCGGCGCGGTCCTGGTCGGACAGCTCGAACGGGTTGACGAACACGTCCACCGACTGGACGCCACGGGCGCGGCCGCCGCCACCCTCATAGAACCTGACGACTTCCTCCAGCGTGGCCATGGAGCCGTCGTGCATGTAGGGGGCGCTCAGGGCGATGTTGCGCAGGGTGGGCACCTTGAACGCGCCGAACAGGCCGTCGGGCACCACGCCCGCCCGGCCGGGGTCCTCGCTGTCGATGCCGATGACGCGGAAGGTGTCGCTGGCGAAGGTCGGCGCGCCGTGGCACTCGAAGCAGCGCAACGCGCCGGAGCGGAACAGGGCCAGGCCGCGCCGCTGCTGGGTGGTCAGGGCGTCGAAATCGCCGGCCGCGTAGCGGTCGAACGGGGCGTCGTCGCTGATGAGCGTGCGCTGGAAGGCGGCCAGGGCGCGAGCGGTGTTGTCGGCCGTCACCGAGGCCGCGCCGCCGCCAAAGGCTGCGTCAAACAGGGCGACGTATTCGGGAATGGCCGCCAGCTCCGCGGCCATCGCCGCCGTGTCGCCCACGGCCATCTCGTCGGCGTGGGTCAGCGGCACCAGGGCCTGGTCTTCCAGATTATCGACGCGGCCGTCCCAGAACAGACTCTTCACATAGGCCACGTCCCACAGTGTCAGGGCGTTGCGGGCCAATTCGACGCCGCTCGTGCCCATCGAGGTCGCGCGGCCGTCGCTGAAGCCATAATCGGGATGGTGACAGGTGGCGCAGGCTACGTCGTTGTTCTCCGACAGGACGGGATCGAAAAAGAGGATGCGCCCCAGTTCGGCCTTCTCGGGGGTGGTCGGATTGTCGGCCGGCTCGTTGCTTGGCGGATATTCGCGCTGCAAGCCGGTGTAGGCCGGGGCGACGCTGCTGGAACCGGCGCCGTGGTTGGCCATATCCACCTGCGGGTCCGTGGGCAGGGGCACGGCCGCCCCCACCACAAACGCCACCAGCAACAGCGCGGCGATGACGCCAAATATGATACCGATGATCTTGCCTAATTTGCGCATGTTGTTCTTCTCCTAATATCTCATGTTCAAATAATTACCCGTATTCGCCTCAATTAAATCAAAGACTCGTTGACCAAAATATAAAAATTGCGCCAAACCCATAAAAGTATTTGAGCATTAGTAGGCATTTGCAGATTCAGTAAACAGCTTGTATTCATCAGGCTTTATTTTCTTGGAAGATTCTCTAGGGTTTCCAATTATTATTTTCTTGACATCCAACGCCTCTATAATGCAAGAGTTCTGTATCCACTCATTCCCCCATAAGCTTACGCCGTTCTCCCCATTAACAATCTTGCAGATCGGTTCATCGCTTTCAAATTCAATAAATGGAATTTCCTCAGAAATTATTATCCGCTGCAACCACACTTCAAGGTAGCCATTGTAAGGCATCCGCTTCATTTTTCGGTGGATTCTCTGCCATAATTCTTGCACCGATTCTTCCGAAGTTAATGATAAAAGATGGCTCAAAATGCCCGCTATCGCTGGTATGGTTGATGGGGAAACAAAAGCGATATCAGTGGCAATGGCGATAAGCACAGGCAAATCGTCGGGTTTATCACTCATTTTTGAAATCTCTTCAGAGTATTCGCTAATCAATCTTTTTAATGCTCCGCTATTTGGATAGCGCTGCCCGAACGAATGTAATCTTAAAAGCTTTTTCTGGATTGTTTTCGCGTTCGCTTCTCCTAAGTCTTGTTGATCTATACCAGCCAATTTATCTGGCTTGACAGATCCTTCCACAACATTTCGGCTCAAATGCGTCTTTGAAACGCCAAGTTTCATTCCGACTTTTCTCAATTGATCGCTTATTACCTTTAATATTTCTTCACCCCGATCATCGCTATTAGCGAATATTCTGTAATCATCCCGATATCTGAGTATTCTAAAATCATTAGCCTTCAACACATAATCATCAGCCTTCAACACATCTGAAATCAGTTGATCAACATAGCCAAGGACAAGTTCTGCAATGAAATCCATTAAGACGGAACCCTGAGGAATTCCATTTGTTTGACCATACCGGCATGCTTTAATATGGTCATCGATCTGATTTCCTAAGTAGTTATCTTCCCGCTTGTTTTTCTTTGATTCTTCTAGACCGTGAATTGCCCAAGCAATGCTATGCGTGTAAAGGGAGCCATAACAATCTGTAACATCCGTATGGAGGACATGGCTGAATTCCAAAGAGTATTCTAAAGAGCGTTGCTCAACTTCTTGCCACCAACTCCTTACTTGGGTCGCTGTATCTGATTGTCCATCGGAAGATACAACTGGAATACTGCAACAGGTAACCGATGAACGTTCAATTTCTTTAAATCTTTCCTGTAAAATTTTCCAGTTCTGTTCTTTACATATCTGGTTAACCAGAGATACATAAATTACAGGATGGATTAGCTCAAATGGGCGCCATGCAAAACGACCATCTTTATTGGATGAAAAATTGTAATTAACTCCGGGGGAATCATGGGGTCTTTCTTTTTTCCCGATTTGCAGTTCTTTGTAATGTCTTCCCCCACATTTTTCATCGATTTCTGTTAATATCTTTTCAAAGCTTATATAAGCCGGAAACGCTACAGAAAAATAACTGCCAGCCTTCAAAAAATGTTGTTTGGCACATTCAGGCGATAGTTCAATCAGTTTTCCCATTTTCCTCACCTGGATGACCTCATTTTCATCGTTAGTCAAAATAAAAATTGCGAACTACTTAACTTAATTAAGGGATAACACGTACATAACCACACTATCCATCTCCTCCCCGGTCAGCTTCCGGGCCAGGTCCTGGGGCATCAGATCGTCGAACCCGGGGACGAGGAAATCCGACGGCCGCATGATGGAGCTATAGACATAGGCGCGGGCGTCGAGGCCATCGACGCGATCGCCCCCGCGGGCGGCGATGCCGCTCAGCGACGGCCCGACGATGATCGCGTCGGGGTCGATGCTATGGCAGGCGCCGCAATGGGTCACGAACACGGCTCGCCCGGCAGCCAGCTCCGGCGACAGCGTCGGCGTTGGGGGCGGTTCGGCCGCCGCGCCACCGCCGCAAGCGACCGGCAACGCCACCAGGCATAACAAAAATACCGCGAGGATCGCCCCGCGGCGCGAGAGAGCTATGGTGTTGATTGACCTTGCCAAACCTGTCATGGAACGTCCCGTTGAGTGTGCGGGAATTGTACGAACGGCGCGAAAGGTCGGCAAGAAGTGAAAAAAATCACAAACCTGTAGCGCAAACTTTAGCTTGCGGGCAACCGGCAACCCCCCATCCCCCCCGAATAAATTGAAAAAATTGAATAATCTGCATTACTCCCTGATCCGGAGGGATTCATTCAACCCAATTTGAATTCCCCACCGGATAGGATACCATCAAATCGCAAACCGATATGGCACCAAGAGGAAAATAGTAAAGCGAAGATGGCAAACAAGACATTACCCGGTCGAGACGAAGATTTCTCGGAATGGTACAACCAGCTCGTCATTCAGTCCGAGATGGCTGACTACGCCCCGGTGCGCGGCTGCATGGTCGTCCGGCCGTATGGCTGGGCGCTGTGGGAGAACATATCGGCCTGGCTTGACGCCGAGTTCAAGAAGACAGGCCATGTCAACGCCGCGTTTCCCACGTTGATCCCGTTGTCGTTCTTCGAAAAGGAAAAGGAGCATGTCGAGGGTTTCTCGCCGCAACTGGCCGTCGTGACCCATGGCGGGGGCGAGGAACTCGAAGAGAAGCTGGTGGTTCGCCCGACATCCGAGACGATGTTCGGCTACATGTATTCCAAATGGATCAAATCCTGGCGCGACCTGCCGGTTCTGATCGTCCAATGG
>JAGOZU010000054.1 GCA_018058545.1 Promineifilum sp.
ATCACGGTATAGTCCTCCTTTCGGAGCATAGTTGCACCTCCTAATGTGTGTGGAAGGTACATTCTATGCGATGTTTGGGGGACTTTTTATTCCGATGTTTTTGGTACTTTTACACCCGATGCTGACACAACCAGAAACTATATGCTTTCAGTTCCCCCTGACGGCGTACCAAAGCTGCTGCTGACATCTTGGGATAAGACACGCTATAGCACTGAATTTGCGATAAGAACGCGCAACTCCCACACCGAAATTAATACTGATATTAATTTTGGAGGTCTTGCAGTATTAACCTTCACTCCAGAGCAAATTGAAAATGATCCTATTCTTGAGGCGATCGTTAATGGGTTCCCCAGGGCTCACCTTCTTGCAACCTACGCGCTTGAGATAAGTCGGTACGGGATTGTAATTTTGCCAGACGGCTCCCTGATGTGGGTACATGGTGAACAGACAGGCCCGAGACCATCTGCTACCAGAGAATTCAAAAGCACCCTCTTTGGAGAGCATCCAGAAAATTTTTCTGAGATTACTCGCACCTATGCTGATGCTTATCTTGAAGCTATGGGGATAACGGAAGGTGAATCAACCCGATCATTCCCACTCGACCCCTATCGTTATAAAGAGCCCGGAATGATATCTGGTTATAGAGTTGGTTTGCAGCCATTCGTAGAATAAGCATGAATTCCAAGTTCTTTTTTGTTTTGTAATGATCAACGGAGAACAACATGGCCCTCCCTGTTGCACGATAGCAAAACCATAGCCGGCGTAGCTTTCGACCTGGGCTTGCACCCCAACACGCTGTATCGATGGCGCGACGAATTGGGAATAGCCGGCGATGAAGCCTTTCCCAGCCAGGGGTAGATGAAGGCGAGCGATGAGGAAGTGCGACGACTGGAGCGGGAGATAACCCGGCTGCGGCAAGAGCGGGATATTATATAAAAAGCCACCACGTTCTTCGCCAGGGAAAGCCCCTGAGATACCGATTCATCGATACGCAGCGCGGGCGCTATCCGATGGGGCTTATGTGCGCGACATTGAATGTATCGCGCGCCGGCTACTACGTCTGGCGTCGTCAACAACCAGTAATTGTTTGGCCATTGTGCTCTTCCCGGATTTTCAGACGTTTTTGCAGGCGAGATCATGCGCCTGAATGATTACCTCAACTTGCCTTCTACCACAAAACCCGACTTCCGCCATCCGGCCCACGGCCGCCATTCGTGGTATAATCTCCCCTGGATTCCCTGCCATGACCGATCCAGGCGAAACGACCCCGAAAAACAAACAGCTTCTGCGCGAGATGCTCGCAGGCTACGAAGTTGCCAACGAGGTGATCAAGCAGGAGAAACGCGAATGGCTGCAAGGCATGACGCCTGCCGAATCGTGGGCAGTTTTTGAGGGATTGGCCGCTTTTGGACGGCGCCTCCAGGGGGACCCGGCTTCGCTTCACGTATTTGAGGAAAGGCGCATTGAAGAGCTACTACATATGCGACGCATCCTTGAGAAGGCGGCCAAAGCACAGGGTTTGATATGAGGCAGGTTGAGGACGATCTGTGGGAAGTCCATGCGGTCCTCATCCGCTTGCATCTGCCCTATGCGATAATCGGCGGTGCGGCCGTGCAAATATGGGGTGAGCCGCGATTTACACAAGACCTCGATTTAGCGGTCCTGGCCCCGATTGAATTGCTTTCAGACACAGTCGATCAGATTCTGGCGTATTTGCATCCCCGGTTCGAGGATGCCAGGGAATTTGCCCATCGAAACAGGGTGTTGTTGGTTCAAACGTCAACCGGCTATCCTGTTGATGTTTCTTTTGGCCTCCCTGGCTATGAAGAGATGGTGATCGAGCGGGCCATCGATCAGGAGATCGCGCCGGGCAAAAGTGTCCGGTTTTGCTCGCCGGAAGATCTGATCATCCATAAATCAGTTGCCGGTCGAATTCAGGATGTGCTGGATATTCAGAGCGTTATCTCCCGCCACATGAACGAGTTGGACCTGGCATATATCCGAAATTGGCTAAAACTTTTCGCCGAATGGCTTGAATCCGACGACGTCATCGACCGCTTCGAGAAGGCCTGGCGCGAGTACGGGCCACAATCATAAACCTGTTTACCCATGTCTGACCCACTCCCTTCATCCTTCTACATCCAGTCCGCCCTCGTCGTGGCCCGCAACCTGCTGGGGGCGCGGCTGGTGCGCGTGCTGCCCAACGGGGCGCGGCTCGCCGGCCGCATCGTCGAGACCGAGGCCTACACCGGGCTGGATGACCTGGCCTCCCACGGCCACAGCCGCCGTACCCCCCGCAACCTGCCCATGTATGGTCCGCCCGGCCACGCCTACGTCTACTTCACCTACGGCAACCACTGGCTGCTCAACGCCGTGGCCGAGCCGACCGACCACCCCTCGGCCGTGCTCATTCGGGCCATCGAGCCGCTGGAGGGGCTGGACGAAATGGCCGCCCGTCGTCCCGGCCGCCCGCCGCAGGAGTGGACCGACGGCCCCGGCAAGCTGACGCAGGCCCTGGGCATCGACGGCGCGGAAAACCGGCTTGACCTGACGACGACCGACGGCCGGCTGTGGATCGAGCCGGACGCCGCCATCGCCGATGACCTCCTGCGCACCGGCCCGCGCATCGGCATCAACAGCGCGCCCGAGCCGTGGCTGTCGCTGCCCTGGCGCTTTTGGGTTGGGGGCAATCCCTGGGTGTCCAGAGGGTCAGGCCGTCGCGGCTGAATCGGGGTAAGGCTGAACGAGGAACAGATGCGATGCGCCGATTCACCCTGATCGCCCTCTTTTGTCTGGCCCTCCTCGCGGCTTGCGGCGGGGACGACGACGCGCATGAGGCCGGCCGGCTGACGGTCGACGACGTGACGGCCAACCTGGCCTTGCCGTCGGATACGGGGGCGATCTACCTGCATATCCACAACGAGACCGGCCGGGACGAGGCTCTCCTTGGCGCGACCGTGCCCGGCTGCGCGGCCGTCGAGATCCATGATATGATCATGGACGGGGACGTGATGAAGATGCGCCCGGTCGACGGCGGCGTGCCCATTCCCGCCGGAGAGACCGTCAAGCTTGGCCACGGCGGCCTGCACATGATGTGCATCGGCAAGACGGCCGATTTCGCGGTGGGCGATTCCGTTCCCGTCACGCTGGAGTTCGCCAACGCGGGCGCGATGGAAGTGACGGCCGAGATCATCGACCCGACCGACAGCCACATGGAGATGGACGACGACTAACCGACCTCCCGTCCGGCGATCCCGGGCGGCTATGAGACGAGAGAGGGTTCCATGATTCGACGTTATCTGGTGATGCTGGCCCTCCTGTCGGCGCCGGTGATGGGGATCGTCGCCTGCGGGGGCGCGGCCGCGACGCATGAGTTCGCCGGGGCGGAGCTGGTGGAGACGGAGCCGTTGCCCGATTTCACGCTGACGGCCGCCGGGGACACGCCGGTCAGTCTGTCGGATTTTCGCGGCCAATACGTCTACATCTACTTCGGCTACACCTACTGCCCCGACTTCTGCCCCACCACACTGGCCAAGCTGGCCAACGTGCGCGAGAAGATGGGCGACGAGGCGGACCGGATGCAGGTCATCATGATCACCGTCGACCCCGAACGTGACACCCCCGACGTGCTGGCCGGCTATGTCCAGGCCTTCGACCCGACATTCATCGGTCTGACAGGCGCGCCGGACGACATCGCCGCGGCCGCCGGGTCTTTGGGGGTGTTCTTTCAGAGGACGGACGGCAGCGCAGGCACGGGCTATGTGGTCGACCACTCCACCCGCACCTACCTGATCGGACCGGACGGCCGCGCCCTGATCGCCTACCCCTACGACGCCGAGGCCGAGGCGATAGCCGCCGACCTGCGCTGGTTGCTGGACCGCGACTCCTAAGGCGACAACGACGTCCGGCGACGACATCCGACGACGTCCGACGACGCCCGACGACGTCCGACGACGTGCGGTTATCGCGCCGTTATGTCAAGCAGCTCCATGAACCGCTCCGGCGGCACGGGCACGAAACCGGACTGCGCATACAGGCCGTGGGCGTCCCGGGTGGCCAGCAGCCAGCGCCGCAACCCCTGCAATTCGGGATGGGCCAGCACGGCCGCCACCAGCGCCTTGCCGTAGCCGCGGCCGCGGTATTCATCGAGGATGAACACATCGGCCAGCCAGGCGAAGGTCGCCCGGTCGGTGACGACGCGGGCAAAACCCACCTGTTGTCCGTCCAGGTAGGCGCCGAAGGGCAGCGAGTTTTCGATGGCGCGGACGACCATCTCCATCGATCGGCCGCGCGCCCAATAGGAGCTTTCGGAAAGCCAGCGATGGATGAGAGCGAGGTCCAGGCGTGCGGGGTCGGTGGAAACTTCTATCGTATTCATGGGATTGATTTCATTCCGTGACAGATTATGAAGACCCGGGTTGTCTTCATGATTAGCGCCGCCTTAGCCAATGACCGACGACGATGCCCATCCCCACTCCCTGGGGCTGATAACCCAGCGTGCGATAGAACGCTTCCGCGTCGTCGGTGAAGAGATAGATATGTTGCCCTTCCAGCTGTTCTTCCAGCAATCGCATCAGCCTAGTGCCAATACCTTGCCGACGATAGTTGCTGCACGTCCACACGTCCACGACATAGGCATTGCAAACGCCGTCGGACAGGGCGCGGGCCTTGCCGATGATCCGGTCGCTGTATCGGGCAAACGCCACCGCCGCGCTGTTCTCGAACGAACGACGCAACTCATCAGGTGTTCGGCCGTTGTCAAAATCATCGGCTCGCAGGTCAGCCGTCAGTTGTTCCCAGTCGATGTTCCCGGTTGTTTTGGAATAGATGATGTTGAACATGGTCTCATTGTAGCGTGGAAATTCCCGTCTGCGCTACAGCCACCCTCGGAAACGTTGCCGGCGACTATCCGACTGTTTTAGGGTTTGGTTACCGCTTGGTAAATATCTGCATGGACCGGCCCGGAATCGGGTTACAATAGGGCGATGAAACCGCGCCGGACGACGGGCGGTCGCTTTTTGCGTCTCCGGCAACGGGAGGAGCTTGATGAAACGAATCGCTCTATTGATCATAATGACGGCCCTGCTGGCGGGCTGCGGCGGCGCGGCCGAGCGGGATGCCGCAACTCCGCTACCTCCCGCGCCGACGGCCGCTTTGAGCATCGGCGACGCGCTCGCGCCCGTTGCCCCCACCGCGCCGCCGGCGGAGACGGCCGCCGATGCCGCCTTGCCCGCGGCCTCCGTCGCGCCCACGGCCGAGCCTACCGTCGAAGACCCACCCATCTCTCCTTCGCCCACCGACGAGCCGCCGCTGGAGGTCTCGCTGACCGACCCATCGCCGACGGCCGAGGTCCCGGCACCCGAGCCGACCTCCGTCAGCCTCTTCGGGCCAGGGCAACAGGACGGCACATCGCTGGTCGCGGGCGAGGCGGTGGCCTACCTGGTGGACGGCCGTCCGTTCCAGCCCCTCATCCTGTTTGTCGAGCCGGGCAACGAACTCAATGTGACCCTGGCCGCCTATGTGGGCGACCAGACCGGGCAGACCATGCCGGAGGGGATCATGCCCGTAGCCTCGGCCGATAATGCCCTGACCGGGCGGCCGGAGATCCTGGTGTTCAGCCCCGAATCGAGCGGCCTGTACACGCTGGTGATTCGCGCCGCGGCCGGCGAGGGTTCGTTTGTCGCCCACCTGTTTGACCTGACGACCCCGGCCAGGGGCATCGCCGTCCAGCAGGCGGACACGCTGGAGGCCGGAGCCGAGAAAACCTATGAGGTCGCCTCCAACGGCCCCCGGCCGGTCATCGTCGCCGCCGACCCCGGCGACCAGTCCGACATCGCCGTGGATATTCTGGCCGACGACGGGACGATGTTGACGACGGCCAACTATAGCGGGCCGGGCGGCGTGGAGACGGCCTATGTGCTGCCGCTGGGCGCGACGACCTACACGGTGAAGGTTCGCGAAGCCAACGGAGGCCCTTCGGCCTTTCAGATCGTCATCATCGCTTTGGAATGAGCGGTTCCCTTTGCCTCAGCGGCAACCTCTGTTACAATGTTCGTGAAACTTTGCACGATTGATAATCAGGAATCCACCCCTTGGATCGCGAACAGGCAATCCCCGACATCGTCATCGGACGGCTCCCCCTCTACCTGAGGGAGCTAAGCCGCATGGAAGCCGACCCCGACCGTATCACCACCTCATCGCAGGAGTTGGCCGAGCGCCTCGACATCAGCTCGGCCCAGATTCGCAAGGACTTGTCCCATTTCGGCGAATTCGGCAAGCAAGGCACCGGCTATCACGTCCGCTACCTCATCGAGCGGCTGACCCACATCCTGCATCTGACCCGCGAGTGGCCGGTGGCGCTGGTGGGCGCGGGCTTTCTCGGCCACGCCCTGGCCAGCTATCGCGGCTTCCAGCAGCGCGGGTTCGTCATCGACTGCGTGTTCGACGATGACCCGGCCAAGACAGGCCGGATGATCGGCGACCATCTGGTGCAAGGCACAAGCGAGATGGCGGCCACCCTGCGCGAGCGGGGCATCCGCATCGCCATTCTGGCCGTGCCCGCGGCCGCGGCCCAGGCGACGGCCGACGCGCTGATGGCGGCGGGGGTGACGGCCATCCTCAACTACGCGCCGGTGTCGCTGGTAGTGCCGCCGGGGATGCAGGTCAGCTACTCCGACCCGGTCGTGCAGCTGCAGCAGATGACGTATTACCTGGCGCCCGACGAGGAGTAGTGGCGCGACCTTCAGACCCCGCGCTCCCGGCCGCCCGACCGGTGCTGAAGTGGGCCGGCGGCAAGGGGCGATTGCTCCCCGAACTGCTCAACCGCTTGCCGGATCGTTTTGCCACCTACCACGAGCCGTTCATCGGCGGCGGGGCGCTGTTTTTCGCCCTGGCCGGGCAGGGGCGAATCGGGCGTGCCTTCCTGTCCGACGCCAACCCGTCGCTGATCGACGTCTACCTCGCCCTGCGCGACGACGTGGACGGGGTGGTCGCCGCCCTGCGCGAGCATGTCTACGAGCGCGAGCATTACTATCGCGTGCGCGCCCTGCGACCGGAGGGGTTGCCCCTGCCCGAACGCGCCGCCCGCGTCATCTACCTCAACAAGACCTGCTACAACGGCCTCTATCGCGAGAACCGGCGGGGGGAGTTCAACGTGCCCTTCGGCCGCTACAAAAATCCGACCATCTGCGACGAGCCGAAGCTGCGGGCGGCGTCGCGGGCGCTGCAAGGGGTGGACATCGGCCGTCGCCCGTTTGCGTCCGTATTGGACCACGCCCAGCCGGGCGACTTTGTCTACTTCGACCCGCCCTATCATCCGCTGTCGCCCACGGCCAACTTCACCAGTTATGACCGCCACGGCTTCGGCCCGGACGACCAGCGCCGGTTGCGCGACGTGTTCGCCGCGCTGGGCGAGCGGGGGGTGCGGGCGCTGCTGTCCAACTCCGACACGCCGTTCATCCGCGAGCTGTATGCGGACTTCCAAATCGATCAGGTGTTCGTGGCCCGGGCGGTGAATTCGAAGGCCAATGGGCGGGGGAAGGTGGCCGAGGTGATTGTGCAGAACTTTTGAGAGAAGAAGAGGACCACAGATTTCACAGATGGCAGAAGGTTCATCTGCAGATTAGACTTACTCCGTTGATGATGACATCACGATGGATTTGAATCCGGCCTTTTGTATAGTAAGCGGCCGGGCTGTCGGTATACAAATGCCTTGAATACCGATATACTTTACTCATGAAAATGGAGTGGGATCCGAGAAAGGCAGCCCGAAATCTCAGCAAACACGAGGTTGGATTTGAAGAGGCGGCCACTGTATTTTTTAATCCACTCGCCGTGATTTTTGAGGATGAATGGCACTCGGAAAGTGAGAGCCGAGAAATCATCATCGGGCATTCAGCCGATAATCAACTTCTTGTGGTAATCTTTGTGGAACGAAAGGACAGCATCCGGATCATTAGCGCTCGGCGGGCAACCGCCTCTGAACAAAATGATTATGAAGAAAACACCTACAAATAAAGAGGAAGGCAACGATCTGCTACCGGAGTACAAGTTCGATTACAGCAAAGCAAAGCCTAACCGTTTCGCCTTGATGGAAGATCAGCGGATCGTCATTCTCGAACCGGACGTGGCCGAGTATTTCTATGACTCCGAAACGGTCAACCGGGTGTTGAGAGCATTAATTGAGGCAATGCCCAAGGCTGCATCATAACATTGTTCACGTGGCGCGGGCGGTCAACTCGAGGGCCAACGGCCGCGGCAAGGTGGCGGAGGTGATTGCGGGGAATTACAGGAATTCCCTGAGCTGTTGAATGTTTAGCTCATCGCCGATTGTGCTTCCCATGTCGTTCGCTGCAGGAAACGATTGGCCGCTTGCTCATAGGTGCCACGCCAGTTGAGCGATTGCCCACTCAGTTGGGCGTGCCGTTCCGCCAGATACGCCAATGATGAATCCACGTTATCAGACGTCGGCAGGTTGAGTTCAAGGCTAAATACATTTGGCAAAGGGGTGTGCTCGATCCCCAATCGAGCCAGTCGCCGGGCGTATTTGCGCTGGAGCAATATCGCCGCCGTGTAATAGCAGATCAGCGTCACTCGCGCCCGACCGCATAGCCCACCGGCGACTTCTGCTACGGGACGAGCATAATCGGGGCACGCCAGAAAGAGGGGGATCAAAGCCATGCGCAACCGGGCCTCGTCACTCGTCGCCAGTGAAGCCAGGAGCAAATCAGGCGCGGGCGGGGGGTCATGTCGATCTTCGGCCGAGAACGTCACCAAAGGGATGCCCAGGCGGCCAAGTTCGGCGGCGAGTGCGGCCCCGGAAAGCTTCGTATCGTCCGTAGTGCGTGTGATCATCCCTTGCCATTGTAACATAAGCTTGGGAGTGTGGCGGGCGACAGCCAAAATATCCTGTCGAGACGAAGCCGTCCGGCCGCCTTGTTCCGCCCATATGGCTATTGGTCTAAAGGCGATTGCTCTGAAGCGATCGGGCTGTCGGTATACAAATGCCCTACATGTCCGGAATACTGCGCTGCAGCACCGGCAGCTCGGCCAGGGCCTTGCCTGCGCCGAGAGCGGTGCAGGCGATGGGGTTATCGGCCACATAGGCCGGGACGCCCGTCTCGCGGGTCAGCAGGGTGTCGATCTCCCGCAGCAGCGCGCCGCCACCGGTCAGCACCATGCCGCGGTCGATGATGTCCGACGACAGCTCGGGGGGCGTCTTGGCCAGCACGGCGCGGGTGACGCTGACGATGGCCGCCAGCTGCTCGCTGATGGCCTCGGCCACCTCGCCGGAGGTCATGGTGATGGTGCGCGGCAGCCCGGCCACCTGGTCGCGGCCCTGCACCTGCATCTCCAGCCGCTCTTCAAGCTCCACGGCCGCGCCGATCTTGATCTTGATCGCCTCGGCTGTCGGCTCGCCGATGACGAGGTTATATTTCTTGCGGATGTAGCTGATGATGGCCTCGTCGAGGTGAACACCGCCGACGCGCACCGACTCGGCGGCGACCAGGCCGTTCATGGCCACGACGGCCGACTCGGTGGAGCCGCCGCCCATATCGACGACCATGTTGCCCGTCGGCGTGCCCACGGGCAGCCCCGCGCCGATGGCCGCCGCCAGCGGCTCAGGGATGAGGTTGACCTCGCGCGCGCCCGCGGCCAGGGCGGCCTCGCGCACGGCGCGTCGCTCGACGCTGGTGACGCCATAGGGCACGCTGATCATCACCGACGGCTTGCGCATGGGGAAGCGCCCGGCGACCTTGGTGATGAAATATTCCAGCATCCCCTGGGTGACGAAGTAGTCGGCGATGACGCCGTCGCGCAGGGGGCGCATGACTTCGATCTCGCCCGGGGTGCGGCCGTACATCTCTTTGGCGGCGCGGCCGACTTCGACGATGATCGTCCGGTTGCCGTCCTCGCGGATGGCGACGACCGACGGCTCTTGCAGAACGACGCCGCGGCCCTGGACATGGACAAGAACGTTGACCGTGCCCAGGTCAATGGCGATCTGTGGTGTGAATAGCGACACTTTCTGGCAGTACCTCGAGTTAATTTGGCCCAACGGCGCGATAAAAAAAGACGCCAAGGCTCAATTTGTTCATTGCGCCCCGGCGTCCTGTTGTCATTCTTCGCGTCGGGGCGTAGAGACTGGGTATTTTACATCATTCTCGTCCGGCCCGACCGTCCTTGCGCTATTCCCTGTCCTTTCTCTCACTCAAATCGGGCGGCCGCTCGCTGCCCAGGGCGTGGGCGCGGCGACGGCGACGGCCGACATCGGCCCGCACCTGGGCCTTCAGCAGCGAGACGCGAATGGCGGCGGTGCGGTCGGGGTCATCCTTGATGCCGGTGCGCATCACCTCTTCGGCTCGTTGACGGGCGCGTTCGGCCCGGTCGAGATCGATCTCGTCGGCCTGCTCGGCCGAGTCGGCCAGGATGGTGACGTGGTCGGGCTGGACTTCGAGGAAGCCGCCGCCGATGGCGAAATATTCCTCGCGGCCGCCGACCCGCACCGTGACTTCGCCGAAGTCGAGCATGGTTAGGAGAGGGCTGTGGTGGGGCAGGATACCCATGCGGCCGTCGACGCCGGGCAGGTTGACCGAATCGACCTCGCCGCTGAAGACGATGCGCTCCTGGGTTATGATGTCACATTGGATTGGCATATCCACCTCTGTAATGACGAACGACGAGTGGCGAGTGACGAATCAGGATCGCTCCCCATTCGTCATCCGTCATTCGTCACTCGTCATTTATTAGACAATGGCGCGCAGCTTCTCGGCCTTTTCGACGGCCTGGTCGATGCCGCCGACCATGTAGAACGCCTGCTCCGGCAGGTCGTCGTACTTGCCGTCGAGGATCTCGCGGAAGCCGCGGACGGTCTCGGCCGTGGGCACGTACTGCCCGTTCAGGCCGTGGAACTTCTCGGCCACGAACATCGGCTGGCCCAGGAAGCGCTCGATCTTGCGGGCGCGAGCCACCAGCAGCTTCTGGTCCTCGCTCAACTCGTCGATGCCGAGGATGGCGATGATGTCCTGGAGGTCCTTGTAGGTCTGGAGCACCTGTTTGACCTCGCTGGCGGTGCGATAGTGCAGCTCGCCGACGACGTCGGGCTGGAGGGCGCGGCTGGAGGAAGCCAGCGGGTCGACGGCCGGGAAGATACCGCGGGCGAAGACACTGCGCTCCAGGGTGATGATGGCGTCGAGGTGGGCGAACGTGGCCACCGGAGCCGGGTCGGAATAGTCGTCGGCGGGCACGTAGATGGCCTGCATGGAGGTGATGGAGCCGCGCCGGGTGGAGGTGATGCGCTCCTGCAGCGCGCCCATCTCGGCCGCCAGCGTGGGCTGGTAGCCGACGGCGCTGGGCATACGGCCCAACAACGCCGACATCTCGGAGCCGGCCAGTACGTAGCGGAAGATGTTGTCGATGAACAACAGCACGTCGCGCCCTTCGTCGCGGAAATACTCGGCCATCGTCAGGCCGGTCAGGGCCACGCGCAAACGCACGCCGGGGGTCTCGTTCATCTGGCCGAAAACCATGGCCACGGAGTCCTGCACGCCGTACTCCTGCATCTCGTAATACAGGTCGGTGCCTTCGCGGGTGCGCTCGCCCACGCCGGCGAACACGGACACACCCTCATGCTCCTGGGCCACCGTGCGGATGAGTTCGGCGATGGTAACCGTCTTGCCCACGCCCGCGCCGCCGTAGATGCCCGTCTTGCCGCCCTTGATGAACGGGGCCAGCAAGTCGACAACCTTGAGACCGGTCTCGAACGTCTCGATGACGGTGGACTGGTCCTGGAATTCGGGCGCGGGGCGGTGGATGGGATAGTAGATGTCGGATTTGGGCGTGGGGCGGCCGTCGACGGCCTCGCCGGTGACGCCGAAGATGCGGCCGAGGGTCACGGGGCCGACGGGCACCTTGATGGGCGAGCCGGTGCCGACCACGGTCCGACCGCGCGGCACGCCGTCGGTGGAGCCCATGGCGACCGTGCGAACGTCGCCGCCGCCGAGGTGTTGCTGCACTTCGAGGACCAGTTGGCCCTGCGGCGCTTCGACGTGGAGCGCCTCATAGATCTCCGGCAGGTCTCCTTCGGGAAACTCAACGTCTACGACGACGCCCCGGATGGCGGTGATTTTTCCTGTTGCCATGCAATATCCTCCAGATCAAGTGTAGCTCCGGCCGTTTGACCGGTAGCGTATCATTCCGATTTGTCCATAGCCGGTCATGAAACCGGCGTTACATATTCTTCAATGCCTCGGCGCCGCCGACGATGTCGAGGATCTCGCTGGTGATGCTGGCCTGGCGCGCCTTGTTGCGCTCCAGGGTCAGGATATCGACCAGTTCGGCCGCGTTGTCGGTGGCGTTGTTCATGGCGACCATGCGGGCGCTGTGCTCGCTGGCCAATGCCTCCAGCAGCGATTGGTAGACCTGCAGCCGGGTGAAGCGCGGCACGATGTCGTCGAGCAGCAGTTCGGCGTTCGGCTCATAGGTGTAGGATTGCTGCGTCGCCTTCACCGCGTCCACGCCGCTGACGTATTCGCCGCCGGGCAACTGGCTCGTATCGGCCGGGCGCAGCGGCAGCAGCTGCCGGATGACCGGCTGGCGGGTGACCAGGTTGATGTACTCGCTGTAGCCGATGAACACCTGGTCGAACTCCCCGTTGAGCATGCCGTCGATGGCCACGCGGGCCACGGCGGTGATGTCCAGGAAGGCGGGCGGGTCGGGGATGCGGTCGAAGGCGGCGATGACGTTGTAGCCGCGCCGGACCATCGCGTCGCGCGCCTTGCGGCCGACGGTGATGACCTTGGTCGGCATGTTGGCGGCCGCCAGGAAGCGCTCGGCCAGGGTGATCATGTTGACGTTATAGGAACCCGCCAGGCCGCGGTCGCTGGTCATGAGGACCAGACCGATGCTCTTGACTTCCTCGCGGGCGGTCATGAGCGGGTGGGTGGTGGCCGACGCGCCGGGCTGGGTGGCCAGGTGCTGGATGATCTCGAACGCCTTTTGGGCGTAGTTGCGGGTGGCCTCGGCCTGACGCTGGGCGCGGCTGGCCTTCGAGGCGGACACGGCCGCCAGGGCGCTCGTCACCTGGGAGATATTCTTGACGCTCTTGATGCGTTTGTTGAGTTCGCGTTCAGTTGCCATGGCTTATTACGAATTACGAATTACGAATTACGAATTACGAATTGGAAATCGCGAATTCGTCACTCGTCATTCGTCATCCGTTACTCCACGTGTTGTTGAAGTCGACGATGCCTTGCTTGATGGCGTTCTCGGTCTCCTCGTTCCACTTGCCGGTGTCGATGATGCGGCGGCCGACTTCGGGATAGGTGGTGTCCATGAAGCGGCTGAACTCGGCCTTCCAGCGTTGCACCTGGCTGGTCTCGACGTCATCGAGAAAGCCGCGCGTGCCGGCGTAGATCATGAAGACCTCGTGGTCGGCGCGAATGGGCTGGTATTGCGGCTGCTTCAGCAGCTCCATCTGGCGCTCGCCGCGAGCCAGCTGGCGCTTGGTCGAGGCGTCCAGGTCGGAGCCGAACGAGGCGAAGGCGGCCAGCTCGCGGAACTGCGACAGGTCGCCCTTCAGCGTGCCGGAGGCCTTGCTCATGGCCTTGGTCTGGGCCGCCGAACCGACGCGCGACACCGACAGGCCGGCGTTGATGGCCGGGCGCTGTCCGGCGTTGAACAGGTCGGTCTCCAGGAACAACTGGCCGTCAGTGATGGAGATGACGTTGGTCGGAATATAGGCCGACACGTCGCCCAGCAGCGTCTCGATGATCGGCAGGGCGGTCAGCGAGCCGCCGGTGCCGGGGATCTTTTTGGCTTCGTACTTGTCTTTGGCGCCCTCGCCCAGAGCCTCGAACGCCTTGTGGAGTTCCTCGTCAACGAGGTTGCCGAAGTAGACCTGGCCGTCGACGCCCTTGGTGTTGGCCGTCACTTCCGTGCCCTTCTCGACGATGACGAACTCATCGCGCAGGCGGACGGCGCGCTCCAGCAAGGTGCTGTGGAGCGAGAAGATGTCGCCAGGGTAGGCCTCGCGGCCGGGCGGGCGGCGCAGGATGAGCGACATCTGGCGGTAGGCCCAGGCGTGCTTGGACAGGTCGTCATAGACCACCAGCGCATCCTGACCGTTCTCCATGAACTCCTCGCCGATGGCGCAGCCGGCGTAGGGGGCGAAATACTGGAACGGGGCGGGGTCGGCCGCGCCGGCCATGACGACGGTGGTGTAGTCCATCGCGCCGTACTTCTCCAGCGTGGCCACAACCTGCGCCACCTGACCGGCGCGCTGGCCGATGGCGACGTAGATGCAGACCATGTTTTGGCCTTTCTGGTTGATGATGGTGTCGAGGGCGATGGCCGTCTTGCCCGTCTGGCGGTCGCCGATGATGAGTTCGCGCTGGCCGCGGCCGATGGCGAACATCGAGTCGACGGCCAGGATGCCGGTCTGCACCGGCGTATCGACGCCGCGACGCTCAACGACGCCGGGAGCGGTGCGCTGCAAGGGGCGGCGCTTGGCGGTGTTGATGGGGCCTTTGCCGTCGATGGGGTTGCCGAGGGGATCGACCACGCGGCCGATCATGGCCTCGCCCACGGGGACGGAGGCGATGTTGCCGGTGGCGCGCACTTCGTCGCCCACTTCGATGGTGGTGTAGTCGCCCATGACGACGATACCGACGGTGTCGGGTTGCAGGTCGAGAGCGATGCCGGCCACGCCGGAGCTGAACTCGACCAGTTCGTTGGCGGCCACATCGGCCAGACCCGAAGCCAGAGCCACACCGTCATAGACGGCGGCCACGGTGCCGACGCTGCGCGAGGTGACCTTGTGGTCAAAGGTCTTGATTTGATCCAGTAATGAATCAGCGATGCGCTGAAAATCCGGGGCAAGCGTTGCCATGCAATCGACCTCCTAAAGGTTGTCAGTGTTTTAATAGCTTATGGGCCGGGGAGGCGGGCAGCGAGGGAGACGGGGTGAATGGCCGCCCCACGGGCAGCGCACCCCCGCGCCATCTCGCCCTTTCTCCCGGGCCTCGTCGTTTTATTCTGTAAATCCGGCGACGGTGGCCGCGTCGAGACGCGCCACCAGAGCCGTCAGCAATTTTACCGCATTGTCGTAATCGTGGCGATGAATGATCGAGCCGTGGCTGTGGATGTGGCGCGAGGGTACGCCGATGACGACCGTGGGCACGCCGATCTGGTTGAGATGGATGACGCCGCCGTCGGTGGCCCCGCCGGGCATGCTGGAGAATTGCAGCGGGATGTCCAGCTCGGCGGCCGTGTCGATCACCAGGTTGCGGAGCCTGGTGTTGGGTATCATGCGCGCGTCAAAGACGGACAGGGCCGGGCCGCCGCCCAGTCGCACGCTCGATTGCTCTTTCCTGATGCCGGGCACGTCGCCGGCGATGTCGGACTCCAGGATGATGGCCACGTCGGGGTCGACGGCGCGGGCGCTGGTGGTGGCTCCGCGCAGGCCGACCTCTTCCATCACGGTCTGGACGCCGTAGAGGTCATTGGGATGGGCCGCCTTGTGGAAATGGCGCAGGGCTTCGATGACCAGGGCGCAGCCGACGCGATTGTCGAACGCCTTGGAGAGGTACGTCTTGCCGCCGGTCATGACGACGAATTGGCTGTCGGGCACGACGGGGTCGCCCACGCGCACGCCGGCGGCCTCGGTCTCCTCCTTGCTGGTGGAGCCGATGTCGATGTACATGTCCTTCTTCTCGACCATCTTGTTGCGCTCGTCAGCCGAGAGCATGTGGGGCGGCTTGGCCCCCACGACGCCGACGACGTCCCCCTTGTGGGTCTTGACGATGACGCGCTGCGAGAGGAGGGTTTGGTCCCACCAGCCGCCGAGCTGCAAAAACTTGAGGAAGCCGCTGTCGTCGATGTGGGTGATGATAAGGCCGATCTCGTCCATGTGCCCGGCGAGCATGACCTTGGGGCCGTCGCCGCTCTGGCGGCAGATGAGGCTGCCGAGCTTGTCCTGGGTCAGATAGCCGAGGGGGGCCATGTAGTCGCGCAGCACGGCGCGCACTTCGGTCTCATAGCCGGGGACGCCATGGGCCTCGGTCAATGTTTTCAGAAATTGTTCGGTTTGATCCACGTGGTTTACTTATCCTGCCATATAAGGTTCCCGCAGGATGGTGATCGTAGCGTAAGTGGGGGGAATTGTCCAATTTAGGCGCCACCTGGCATGTCAGATACGATCTGACGAGTTGAGCCACATTTGCGATTGGGCGATGAGAGCCGAGCCTTGCAATTTCCGCGCAGGGCGATCGGCTATGCCCGCCTCCTTAGCCTGAGAGCCAATTATAGGAGTATCCTGAGCTCTATTAGAATTCTCGGCAATTTCGGCGAAAAATAGACCGTAAGCTTTATCGTAATCTGTCAATCTGATAGTATGGAGGATCCAAATCAGGGATTATGTATGACTTGCATTTTTCAGAGGATTTAAGGATTTCGCCATCGCATCAATTGGATCTGCGGGTCACGGTTGTAATCGTTGAGAGTTAAACCAATCTCTGGATGGGATAATTACATCCCTCGAGAAGATATAATTAGTCGTGGTTATCAAGGACGACTTCATATGTCTTGTTGACTGTGAAGATAAATAATACATGCGAGGTTTGTAAGGAACACATGAAACCAAGGCTCATTGTATTGACTCTGGTCGCCTTGCTGATTTCAGCATTGGCTTTATCGGCAATGCCGCCTGTCGGCAGCGCCGCCATCGATGACGGCTGGTGGGATACCAACTGGCCGTATCGGACGCTGGTCACTGTCGATGCCGCCGGCCACCCGCGAGTGGACAAACCGGCCGAGGTCGTCAGCGAGCCAACCATAACCTACAATAATTACTTGCCGTTCATAATCGATTTACCGTGGGGAGAAGTGCCGGCGACACTGCCGCCACCGACGTCGACATCGACGCCTACAGCCACATTGGTGGCGACAGCTACCCCAACTATTACAGAGACGCCGACCAATACGGCGACCGAAGCCCCCACCGATACGCCGACGCCGACGACTGTCCCAACAAAGACACCAACGCCGACGGCTACGTTGATACCCACAATTACCCCCACTCCTTCATCCACACCGGTCCTGCCTCCGGGAGAGGAATTGCTCGTCTATGACTGGAATGGGCAAGTGACAAAGTCAATGAGCGGCTTCCTGCAAGACAAGCCCCCTATTGCGAATGGTAACTGGAAAGAACCGGTCAACTTTGCTGATGGAACCCTCTATTTTCGGGCGGAAGTTAGAAGTATTCCGGTTAACCAGCCAGGCATGAGATTGAGCTTTTGTTTCTGGCAGCCCGGGGTATTACCATCGGATCCATCTCAAAGTTTCCTGTTTGAAACTTGTGCCGGTAGCAAGGTTCCGGGCGTGGCCGGCACGGTTGTGACCTGGTCGGATAAATTCTCGAACATGTGGCGGCTGGAAGGCTATCCCCTCGATTGGGCCAAACCTCGATCGATGAATGGAGCGGTTATCAAGGGCAGTAACGGCGTTCCCATAAGTAGCAAGAAGGACTTTAATTGGGGATGCGGAACCAACCCGAATTGCGAGCCCAGGCCTCAAGACTGGTATCCGATGGATCTGCGGGTCACGGTCGTAATCGTTGAGAAGGGTAAGTCGTTCTCCGGATGGGATAATTACATCCCTTGAGAGGATTAAATTGGTCGTGATTATTATCTGCGCTGACTTCTTCTGTCTTGTTGACTGTGAAGGTAACTGACATTTTTGAGATCTCGAGGAAAACATGAAACCAAAGCTCATTGTATTAACCTTAGGCGCCCTATTGCTTTCAGTGTTGGTTTTCTCGGCAATGCCGCCTGCCGGCAGTGCCGCCATCGACGATGGCTGGTGGGATGCCGGCTGGCCGTATCGGACACTGGTCACCGTTAACGCCGCCGGCCATCCACGAGTGGATAAGCCGGCTGAGGCTGTCATCAACTTCACCACCTTATTGAATAATCTGGGAAAACCGGGCACCTTTGAACCCAAATCCATCCGGGTAGTCGAGGTTGATAACAGCGACAGCGTTATCGACGACAACGTTCCTTTTCAGTTCGATAAAGCCGGCAACTATAACGCCTCAACCAATGCCGCCGGCACGCTCACCTTCTTGCTAAACGGCAGTACCGCCTCCAATCAGGCACGCCGCTTCCATATCTATTTCGACAAGACGGGCAAGACCTACACACTGCCATCGTTCGCCGACCAGGTGGTGATGACTTCCATGACCGATGGATTCGGCTTTGATACCTATAAAGTGGTCACCAACGCGGGCACCTATCGGTATCACAAGACGGGCGGTGGGTTCGCCAGCCTGATTGATTCGAACAGTAAAGACTGGATCTCATGGAGCACAGCCTCCGGGAACGCCGGCGACTTCCGCGGCATCCCCAACATGGTCAACCCTTCTGATGGCGGCTATTTCCATCCCGGCCGCACGACAGCCTCCACCTCCTTCATCGGCGATGGGCCGCTGCGAGCCAGCTTCAAATCCGTCAGCGAAGACGGGAAGTGGGAGGTGCAATGGGATATCTTCCCCAAGACTGCCCGCATGACGGTTCTGAAGGTTGACGATACCAAGAAATACTGGTTTCTTTATGAGGGCACGCCCGGCGGTGCACTGGAGCCGAATACCGACCTCGTCACTAAATCCAACGGCTCGCAGGTCACAGCCGGTCAGGAATGGGCTGGTGATATTCCTGATGAGGAGTGGGTCTACTTCACCGACCCGGGTCTGAGTCGTTCGTTGTTCGTCATCAATCATCTTGATGACGCCTATATAGACTCCTATAAGCCGAGCGCGAATGATAACCTGATGACGATCCTGGGCTATGGCCGTTTGGGTGGCAGCCGCTACATTAAAGGCGCAGGCACGCAACTATCGTTTGGCCTGGTCAACCAGACAACTTTCGCCGACGTCAGTAAAACTGTTCGTGACGCCTACAAGCCGTTGAGTATAGCCATCAGCCCAGCCGAATATAATCCGGGAAGTGGCAGTACCATTACCCCCACCATGACGGAAACAACGATCGGCACACCAACAGCCACCGGCACGCCAACGGCCACGAGTATACCGGTTGCCGGTTGGTGGGATACCAACTGGCCGTATCGGACACTGGTCACCATCAGCGCCTCCGGCCATCCACGAGATGATAAGCCGGCTGAGGTCGACATCAACTTCACTGCCTTGTTGAATCTCTTGGGGAAGCCTGGGGCCCTTGAACCCCAATCCATCCGGGTAGTCGAAGTGAATAACAGCGACGGCATTATCAACGACAACATTCCCTTCCAGTTCGATAAGGCCGACAATTTTGATGCCTCGAACAACGCTGTCGGCACGCTCACCTTCCTGCTAACCGGCAATACCTCCGCCAACCAGACGCGCCGCTTCCATATCTATTTCGACAAGACAGGCAAGGCCTACACACTACCGTCGTTCACCGACCAGGTAGAGCTGTCTTCCATGACCGATGGATTCGGCTTTGATACCTATAAAGTGGTCACCAACGCGGGCACCTATCAGTATCACAAGACAGGAGGCGGTTTTGCCAATCTGTTTGATTCGGGCAGTAACGACTGGATCTCATGGAGCACGGCCTCCGGGAATGCCGGCGACTTCCGCGGCATCCCCAATATGATAAACCCTGATGATGGTGGCTACTTCCATCCCGGCCGCACGACAGCCTCCACCTCCCTCATTAGCGACGGTCCGCTGCGAGCGAGCTTCAAATCTGTCAGCGAAGACGGGAAATGGGAGGTGCGATGGGATATCTTCCCCAAGACCGCCCGCATGACGGTTCTAAAGGCCGACGGGACCAAGAAATACTGGTTTCTCTATGAGGGCACGCCCGGCGGCGTGCTGGAGCTGAATAGCGATCTCGTCACCCGGTCTGACGGCACACAGAAAACGGCCGCCAACGCATGGTCCGGCGATATTCCTGATGAGGAGTGGGCGTATTTCACCGATGTTGGTCTAGGCCGTTCGCTTTTCATGGCTCAACATAAGGATGACACCCTGACCGACTCATTCCAGACGGCCGGTCCGATGACGGTTTTCGGGTTTGGACGTTCAGGAAGCAGTCGATATCTGACAAGCACGAACAGACAGTTGTCGTTTGGCCTGGTCGATGCGACATCGTTTGCCGATGTCAGTAAGGCCGTACGCGATACCTACAAGTTATTGAACATAGCCATCAGCCCGGCCGAATATAATCCGGGAGTGACCCCGACACCGACCAACACGCCGACGGCCACCAGCGAGCCAACCATAACCTACAATAATTACTTGCCGTTCATAATCGATTTACCGTGGGGAGAAGTGCCGGCGACATTGCCGCCACCGACGTCGACATCGACGCCTACAGCCACATTGGTGGCGACAGCTACCCCAACTATTACAGAGACGCCAACCATTACGGCGACACCGACAAATACGGCAACACCGACAATAACACCTACCCCATCCAAAACGCCGACACCAACAATAACACCTACCCCATCCAAAACGCCGACACCAACGGTATCGCCTACCCCATCCAAAACGCCGACGCCTGGCCCTACAGCTGTATCCGGTGATGAAATACTGGTGTTCGATTGGAACAAGCCGGCGACGAAAGATGACCATGGATTCCCCGGAGACCAACCTCCAATGGAGACGGCCAATGGTAATTGGGTGACGCCGCAAAACTTTGCTGAAGGTACGCTTTATGTCCGCGTCGAGATACGCTCTATTCCGGTTGTTCAGAACAATATTCAGTTAAGCTTTTGTTTCTGGCAAAAAGGAAAACTGCCGAGCGGCGAAAACTTCAGGCTTGAGACATGCTCCGGCAGAAAAAAAATTAGCGGATCCCCGGGAACTCTCATCGAATGGTCGGACAAGATTCCCGAGATGTATAAAAAAGAAGGATATCCAATTGACTGGACAAAACCGCGCTTGCGAAATGCCGCAGCGATTAAGAACTCGCAAGGTATTCCGGTCAGCGATTCAGCCCCCGAGTTTAGATGGGGATGTGGAACAAACCTGAGTTGCAATCCGGAAGCCAATAGAGATGCCTGGTATCCTTTGGATATGCGCTTCACTGTAGTTGTCGTTCAGAAGGGTAAGTCGTTCTCCGGATGGGATAATTACATCAATCCGGGATCGACACCAATGCCAGTACATACAGCAACGCTGACGCCAACCGAGACGTCGATGCCAACGGAAACACCGACGCCAACGGAGACGTCGACGCCAACCGAGACGCCGACGCCAACGGAGACGCCGACGCCAACGGAGACACCGACTGAGTAGCCGACGCCCAGGGCCACGAATTCCCTTTTGAGGCCCTGATGTCTCATCGCCTCTGAGGAACAATAGATGAAAGGGATCGGTGTTGTGGCCGATCCCTGATTTATTTACTAAACTCCAGACTGGCGGGTTTGGCGCCGTCTTATGTGACACTATCTTATTTGCCACAGCGTTATGCCTGAATCAACCTTCAGGTAGTTGTTCAGATAACAACTTTATAATACTCATCGAGAGAGGCGGAGGGACCCGGCCCTATGAGACCTCGGCAACCGCTTAATCGGCAGGTGCCAAGTCCGGCAGAGATCGATTGTCCATCACAACGGAGATCGATCATCTGGATGATGAGAGTGCGTTTGTCTTACGGAAGCCTCTCATAGCGAGAGGCTTTTTGATTGTCGCTTTAATTGCCGTTATGAACAGAACCGAAGAACTACAAGAGCAGCTCCGGCGTCGCATTCTGGTATTGGATGGCGCGATGGGCACGATGATCCAGCAATACCATTTAAGCGAGTCGGATTATCGCGGCGACCGTTTCGCCGATTGGCCGCGCGATCTGCAGGGCAACAACGACCTGCTGGTCCTCACCCAGCCCGAAGTCATCCGTGCCATCCATATGGCCTATCTGGAGGCGGGGGCGGACCTGATCGAGACCAACACGTTCAATGCCAATCGCATCTCCCAAGCCGACTATGGCCTGGAGGATCTGGCTTACGAGATGAACGTCGCCGCGGCCCGGCTGGCCTGTTCGGCGCGTGATGAGATCGAGTCGCGCGATCCGTCGCGGCCGCGTTTCGTCGCCGGCGCTCTGGGGCCGACCAATCGCACCGCTTCGATTTCGCCTGATGTCGGCGACCCCGGCTACCGCAACGTCACCTTTGACGAACTGGCCGACACCTACGCCGAGGCGGCTCGCGGGCTGGTCGACGGCGGGGCCGACCTGCTGCTCATCGAGACGATCTTCGACACGCTCAATGCCAAGGCGGCCGTCTTCGGCATCAAGCGCTATTTCGATGAGGCCGGCATCGACCGCCCGCTAATGATCTCCGGCACGATCATCGACATCAGCGGCCGCAACCTGTCGGGTCAGACGGCCGAGGCCATCTACTACTCGCTGATGCACGCCGAGCCGCTCATCTTCGGGCTCAACTGCTCGCTGGGCGTCGAGGCATTCCGCGACAACATCCACGCCATCTCGCAGGTGGCCGATTGCTATGTCAGCATCTACCCCAATGCCGGACTGCCCAACGAGTTCGGGGAGTACGACGACACGCCGGAATTTATGGCCGAGGTGCTGCGTCAATTCGCCGTCGAGGGCATGGTCAATGTCGTGGGCGGTTGCTGCGGCACGACTCCGGCCCACATTCGGGCCTTCGCCGAGGCCGTGCGCGATGTTCCGCCGCGGCCGATACCCGACGTACCGCCCTACGCGCGCTTCAGCGGCCTGGAGCCTTTGGTCATCGGCCCCGACATGACTTTCGTCAATATCGGCGAGCGCACCAACGTCACCGGCTCGCGGCGTTTTGCCAAGCTCATCCTCAACGGCGATTATGACACCGCGCTCGAGGTGGCCCGTCAGCAGGTGGAAAACGGCGCGCAGATGATCGACATCAACATGGACGAGGGCATGCTCGATGCCGAGAAGGCGATAGAGCGTTTCCTGCGACTGGTGGCCTCCGAGCCGGATATCTCGCGCGTGCCGGTGATGCTCGACTCCTCCAAATGGAACGTCATCGAGACCGGGCTGAAGTGGCTGCAGGGCAAAGGCATCGTCAATTCCATCAGCCTGAAGGAAGGTGAGGCCGAGTTTATCCGCCAGGCGCGACTGGCTCGCCGCTATGGCGCGGCCGTCGTCGTGATGGCCTTCGATGAGAACGGCCAGGCGGAAACGGCCGAACAGCGCGTCGCCATCGCCCATCGCGCCTACGATATCCTGACCGGACAGATCGGCTTTCGACCGCAGGACATCATCTTCGACCCCAACGTCTTTGCCATCGCCACCGGCATTGAGGAGCACAACAATTATGCCCTGGCCTACTTCGAGGCCACGCGACGCATCAAGGAAGAGTTGCCGGGCACGCTGGTCAGCGGCGGCGTCAGCAACATGAGCTTTTCTTTCCGGGGCAACGAACCGGTGCGCGAGGCGATGCACTCCGTCTTTCTCTACCACGCCATTCAGGCCGGCATGGATATGGGCATTGTCAACGCCGGGCAGTTGGCCGTCTATCAGGACCTGGATAAGGAACTGCTGGAGCGAGTCGAGGATGTGGTGCTCAATCGCCGGCCGGACGCTACCGAGCGCCTGGTCACTTTTGCCGAGAATGTGAAGGGCGGCGGCAAGGAGCGGGTCGAGGATTTGTCGTGGCGCGAGTTGCCGGTGGAA
>JAGOZU010000129.1 GCA_018058545.1 Promineifilum sp.
ACACGTCCGACCCGCCAGATTTAGTGACGGAGCAAACAAAACAATGTCCGATATGAAAACACCACGCGCCGAAAAGGTCAATGCCATCGGCCTGGCGCACGCAGATTACAAGGGGCTGCCCACGACACTATGTCAGGGCTGCGGCCATAACTCTATTTCCAACCAGATCGTCCAGGTGGCCTACGAATTGAACGTGCGGCCGCATGAGGTGCTCAAGCTAAGCGGCATCGGCTGTTCCAGCAAATCACCGGCCTATTTCCTGGGCCAAAGCTTCGGCTTCAACAGTCTGCACGGCCGCATGCCCTCGCTGGCCACCGGCGCGCTGACGGCCAACCACAAGCTTCAGGGCATCGGCGTCAGCGGCGACGGCGACTCGGCCAGCATTGGCCTGGGCCAGTTCAAACACGTCCTGCGTCGTAATGTGCGCATGGTCTACATCGTCGAGAACAACGGCGTCTACGGCCTGACCAAGGGCCAATTCTCGGCCACGGCCGACGAGGGTCAGGAGCTGAAATACGCCGGGACGAACGTCTTCCCGCCCATCGACATCTGCATGGAGGCCATTCTGGCCGGCTGTGGCTTCGTGGCCCGCTCCTTTTCCGGCGATGCGTCACAGGTGCGCGAGCTGATGAAAGCCGCCTTGAGCCATCGCGGCACGGCCATCCTCGACATCATCAGCCCCTGCGTGGCCTTCAATAACGAGGATACGTCCACCAAGAGCTATAACTACGGCAAGGAACACGAGACTCCCCTGCACGGCATCGGCTTCGTGCCCAAGGAAGAGGAGATCTACATCGAAGCCTACGATCCGGGCGAGATGCGCATCGTGGAGATGCACGACGGCTCCATCATCAAACTGCGCAAGCTGGAGACCGACTACGATCCCACCGACCGCATGGGGGCGATGCATCGCCTTCAGTGGGCGCAAGAGAATCAGGAGTTCATCACCGGCCTCGTCTATTACGATCCGTCGCGACCCAATCTGGGCGAGACGCTGCATCTGCCCGACGAGCCGCTTAGCGCGCTGCCGGACGAGCGCATCCGCCCGCCTGCGGCCGCCCTGGCCAACCTGATGAGCGGCTTGATGTAGTCCAAACAAAACAGGCCGAGGCGAATAATGCCTCGGCCTGTTTTTTTTAACCGAACTGCCGCTTACTCCTGCGGCGCCACCTCATGCAGTTCGACCTCGAAGATGAGCGTCGCGCCGGGCGGGATGGCGCCCGCGCCCGTGTCGCCGTAGGCCATGTTGGCCGGAATGACCAACTGGCGCTTGCCGCCGACGCGCATGCCCTCTACACCCTCATCCCAACCGGGAATGACCTGGCCCGAACCCAGAACAAAGGTGAACGGGAAGCCGCTATCAAGCGAGCTGTCGAATTTCACATTATCGGTCAACCAGCCGGTGTAATCGACCGTGACTGAATCGCCCGCCTTGGCCGTTTCGCCGTCACCCACCACGAGGTCATAGTACTGCACACCGCCCGGGGTCGTGCTGAAATCACCCTCGGAGACATCGGTCGGCAAGAGAAGTGGCTTCACTTCCAGCAGCTCGACTTCCATCAGGAGCGTCGAATTCGGCGGGATGCGGCCGCCCCCCTGGTCGCCCAGGGCCAGAGCGGGCGGGATGACCAGCAGACGCTTGCCGCCGGGTTTCATGGTCGAGACGCCTTCGTCCCAGCCGGGGAACACGCCTGTCTGGCTTCCAATAGCAAACGTCAACGGCTGGCCGCCACCCTGCTCGGAGGAAGCAATAAAGGCATTGCCGTCCTGCAGCCAGGCGGCGTAGTTGATGACCACTTCCTGCCCCTTGACCGGCATCTCGCCCTCGCCTTCGACGATATCGTAGTATTTCAGGCCACTGTCGGTGGTCGTCAGGTCGGCCTCATCCACGGCCGTCGGCGCAGGCGGCGAGGTAACCGTGAGCAGTTCCACGTCCATGGTGATCGTTTCATTGGGGGGAATGACGCCACCGGCGCCTTCTTCGCCAAAGGCCAGCGCGGGCGGGATGATCAGGCGGGCCTTGCCGCCCTCTTTCATCAGCGACACGCCTTCGTACCAGCCCGCGAACAGGTCGGTCTCGGTCAGCATGGCCGAAATCGGCTGCCCTTCGGCCGCGGTATCGGCGAAGACCGTGCCGTCCGACAGCATGCCAAGGATGTTCATCGTGATAAGGTCGCCCTCAACCGGGGCGCGGCCGCTACCGGCCTGCACCTCGATCACCTGCAGGCCGCTATCCGTGGTCGTGGTCGGCCCCTCAACAGGCGGAATGCCCGGGCCGGCTATCTCGGCCGGTGGGCCCTCAACCGCGGCCGTCGGCTGTGATTCCGGCAAGGCCGCCTCGGCCTCGCGAGTCATCTGGTCAGCCTGCTCCTCGGAAATGGCCGGGCCACAAGCGACCAACATCATCAAAATCGCGAGCATGATCGCCCACGTGGAAACCGCAAATCTCTTCGTCATTCTTAACTTCTCAAAGCTCCTTTTATGGGAACGAATCAGGCGGCCTGCATCGATTGACCGGCCCGATCGATGTAAATGTTTGATAATACTAGCTCCACCCCAGCCGGCAAGCCACTCTCACCGGCGAGTACTTATCAATCCATAAATATATCCTTACTGGTATAATTGGGCCATGTTTATGTCGGAAAGGGCCGGTCGCCTCGCCTATCGCCTGATCGTCGTGGCGGCGCTTCTCATCTTTTTCGCTCTGGCCCTCGACACTGCCGGTCGCAAGGCCGTCACGACGGACGAACCCCTGCACCTGACCCATAGCATCGCCATGCTTCAGACGGGAACCATGCCCATCCCGGAGATGCACACCCCGCTCACCTATCGACTGGTCGGGTCGCTGCTGGCCACGGAGCCGCCCCCGCCCGACATCACCGCGCTGGCCACCTGGCCTTCGCTGAATCCCTATCATATCAGCCGCGAGCTTCTCTGGCGCGAGGGCGTGAACATCGACCGGATCGCCTGGCTCGGTCGCTTCATCGTCGCCGGGATGGGCGTCCTGCTCGGAGCATTAATGGCGGCCTGGGTCTCGTCGCTAACCCGCGGCCACCTGCCAGCCATCACCACCCTGATGCTCCTTTACGCGCTGTCCCCCAATCTGCTGGCCTCCGCCGGATTGGTGACCACCGATATCGCCGCTACCCTGACCTGGTTTCTGGCCGTTTTCACCTGGTGGCGCTATTGGCAGCGGCCGGGTTGGGGGCGCTGGCTGGCGGCCGCCGTGGCCCTGGGGCTGGCGTTGGCGGCCAAGCTGACCGGGGTGCTGTTGCTGCCGGTCACGTTCGCCTTGGCCTTGCTACATGTGCGAACAGCCACGCGGTGGTGGCGACCGCCGCTCGTCTGGGCGGGGATGCTGCCCCCGGCCGCTCTGGTTCTCTGGGCATTCTACAGCTTCGAGATGCGCGGGGCGCTGCCGATGCCCGCCTACATCGAAGCATGGCGGCTCCTGCTAACCGAGGTCGACGCCAGCCATGCCAACTATTTCATGGGCAGCGTTTCGCCGACCGGCTCATGGCTCTATCTGCCGGCCACCTTGCTGCTGAAGACGCCGTTATTGCAGCTGGCGTTGTTTGCCCTGATCCCGCTCGTGCTGTGGTGGGAGCGACGCCGTTGGCGCTCTCTTCTCTTCCTGCTGTTGCCGCCCGTCTTCTTCCTGGCCGTGTCGGCCGTCAGCCGCCTGAACTATGGCTATCGACATGTGCTGCCGGCCGTGCCTTTTCTCATGGTGCTGGGCGCGTTGGCCGTTCCCCGTCTGTGGGCGCGTCGCGGGGCGCGGATCGCCCTGTCGGTCGCACTGGGCTGGACGGTCGTCTCCGCCATCATGCTTCACCCCGACCACCTGACCTATTTCAACGAACTGACCGGCGGCCGCGGCTATCGCTATCTGGGCGACTCCAATCTGGATTGGGGGCAGGACCTGAACCAATTGGGGGCCTATGCCGCGCACTACAGGGCCGAGACGGGCCGGCCGCTCCTCTTTTCCTACACCGGCACGGTCGACCGGGAGCATTACGGATTGGCCGGGCCGTCGCTCATCGAGCAATTCAACCGGGGCGAAGGCGACTTTGCGACGGCCAACCCCGCTCCGGGACGCTACGCGATCAACGTCGGCGACCTGCAGGGCACCGGCCTGATCCTGGGCGAACTCCGGGAGAGCGACCTGTTCGACTGGTTCCGGCATCGCGAGCCGCTGTTGACGTTGAGCGGATCGATCTTTGTTTACGACGTGCCCGAACGGATGGAGGGAACGTGGCTCGCCCATTGCACCATGCCCGGCCGCTTGCTGGAAGACGCGAAAGCCGAACGGCTGGTCGGCCGCACCGGGTTGCGGCATGTCGAGTTTGACTGCCGGACCAGTTGGGTTTTCCCCGACGGGCCGGGCTGGTATGTCCTGCCGCCGGATGCCTTATCCACTGAGCATTGGCCGCTGGCCGCCGGCAAGCCGCAACCGGTCTACCGCCATCATGCCAACGCCTATGGCCCGGACTATATCGTGGCCTGGTGGCCGGGCATGGACCCGGCAGATTCGGCCGATGTCGGTTTGCAGCCGTTTGTCGGGTCGGGCAATGGTCCGGCGAACTTGCGCGGCTTTGGGGTGTTCGGCTCCGAATGGGTGACCCTGTGGCAGGTCACGGCGCCGACGGCCGAGCCTATTTCGGTGAAGGCCCATTTGTATTCCGGGGGCGGATCGCCACAGGTCGCTGACGGGCTGGGCTTCACCAGCGACCAATGGCGCACGGGAGACTGGTTCCTGCAACGGCATTTCTTCGCCACGCCGGGCGACAGGCTGGAGACGGCGCTGTATAACTACGTGACGCTGGAGAGCGTGGGGCCGACGCACACGCTGCCGGCGGCAGGCGAGGGGTCGGATGGAAAATAACCCGGATATGAGCACCGCTCCGCGCACTCTGACCGACAGGCTCGCCCACCGGCTTCTGGCGCTGATCCTGGCCGCCTACCTGGCCCTGTCTATCGGCTACGGCCTCATGGTGCCCCTGTTCGAGACGCCCGACGAGCACCTCCATTACTTCACGGCCGACTTTATCGCCCGCGAAGGGCGACTGCCCACAACGAGCGACAGCGGTCTGATGGCCCAGGAATCCGCCCAGCCGCCGCTGTATTACACGCTGGCGTCGTTGATCGTCCGCGCCGTCCCCAACGCCACGATCGCGCCGGAGTTGTGGCTGAACCCCAAAGGCGACCCGGCCGACCCGCGCGGCGAGAGCCTCGCCGTTCCGCCAATCAACGTCAACATGTTTATCCATGGCCTGGAGGAGGCCCGGCCCTGGCGCGGCTACGCGGCCGCCGCTCATTGGGTTCGCATGCTGTCGGCCGTCATGGGGCTGGGGACTCTGCTGTGCATCTATGCCGCGGGTCGGGTCGTGTGGCCGCTCGAACCCGGCCGGGCGCTGCTGGCGACGGCGCTGGTGGCCTTTCTGCCCCAGTTCGCCTTCATCCACGGCGCGGTGTCCAACGATCCGGCCATCACCCTGTTCAGCGCGGCGGCGATATGGCAACTGCTGAGAATTACGAATTTCGAATTACGAATTACGAATGGCGAATTACGAATTACGAATGAAAAACGCTCCGCCCCCGTCGTATCGTCGGGCGACGGAATTCATCGCTCGTCGTTTGTCGCTCAAACGCTGCTTGGCGTCACCATCGGTCTGGCCATGCTGTCGAAGGCCGCCGGGCTGCTATTGCTGGTCTATTGCGCCGGCGTTTTGGGCATGGCTGTATGGAGTCGGGGTAGCGCTCGCCGCTGGACGGAGGCGCTCTGGGCGGTGGCGCTGGTGGCGCTCCCGGCCTTGCTGCTTGGCGGCCCGTTCCTGGTGCGCAACTGGATGCTCTACGGCGACCCCACGGCCGCCAATCAGTTCATCGCCTTTGCCGGTGGGTTGCGCCCCTACACCCTGCCTCAGGTATGGCATGATGTAGTAGGGCGCGTGTGGCCGTCGCTTTTCGCCTTCTTCGGCTGGATGAACGTTCGCCCGCCGGCCTGGGTTTGGACTGTCTGGAATCTCATCGTCATCCTGTGCGTCATCGGAGCCGTCGCAGGAGTTATCATCGCCGCCCGACGATGGCCGCGCCCACGGCTCACCCTGCTCAATCGGCTGCTGCACCCGGCCATCATTCTGACGGGTTGGTTCCTGGTGGTGGCCCTGGCCTGGCTCCAGTTCATGCTGCGCACCCCCGCCGACCAGGGGCGGTTGTTCTTTCCGGCGCTGGTTCCGCTGGCTCTGGGGGCAGCCTATGGTCTCAGCCGGTGGCCGCGGCCGTGGACGCAACTCGCTGTGATCGGCCTAGCCCTCGTCACTTCCCTCTACAGCCTGGCCATGGTGATCCCGTCCGCCTACGCCCGGCCGCCCATCATCGAGACGATCCCCGCCGATACGCCTCCCCTGACCATCACCTTCCTCGAGGGGTTGGACGCCCTGGCCGCGCGGGTGGACACACCCGTCGTCCGGCCCGGGGAATGGCTATGGGCGACGGTCTACTGGCGAAAAGCGGCGAGCGGGACGGAGGACGCGCCATTGGCCCGACTGGAGGTATATGGGCGCGACTTCCGGCCCATCGGCTCGCTGACCGGCTACCACGGCCGCGGTAACTTCCCGGCGACCTTGTGGCCGACAGACGCCATCGTCGCCGATCGGATGGGCGTGCAGATCGCCAACGGTGCGGCCGCGCCGGTGGAGGCCGTTCTGACTATCAAACTGAATGAGGACGGCCTACGGTACGACATCGGCACAGTGAAGGTGATTCCCGCCGTGTGGCCGGCGATGACCGAGCCTCTGGCGACTCTGGGGAGTGGCATCCAGTTAGCCGCGGCCGGTCTGTCTCCGGCGACGGCCGCGCCCGGCGATACCATAGCGGTGCGGCTGCGCTGGCAGGTTGTCTCGCCGCCGGGGCCGGGCTTGCTCCATGCCTTTGTCCATCTGGGCGACCCGATGCAAGCTCCGCTGGCCCAGGCCGACGGCCCGGTGATGGGCGGCCATTATCCGACGCGCCTGTGGGAGGCGGGCGAGGTATTCGAGGAAACGGTGATGCTGACGCTACCGGGCGACCTGCCGCCGGGCGACTATTCCGTCCACGTTGGGCTATATGATTTTGGCAGCGGTATCCGCCTGCCGGCGCTGGTGGGCGACCAACGATCGCCCACCGACGTCTTCACCATTGGCCAATCGCTTGTGGTGCGCTGACCCCGCCGCCTTCAGCCACGCCATCGCGCTTTCGCCCGGCGTCAGGGAACAACAACCACCTTGTAGATTTGTCCACTCAGGTACGTGCCCGCATAAAGTTCCCCGTGAATATCCTCGCCGAACGTTGTGAAATTAAGGCCGCCCCCCGCCGGATCGACCTGCCACTTGCCATCCATACGAGCCATCGTCCAGGCTTCGCCGGAGCACCAGTCGGCAAAGATGTAGCGGCCATAGAGCGCCGGATACTCGGACCCCCGATAGACATAGCCGCCGGTGACCGAACACCGGCCGGCTTGTTCATGGTTGTACTCGTATACCGGGAATGTGAACTGGGTGGTCTGGTAATCACAACGTTTCGCCACGTCCGGCCTCGGAAAAGGTGTAGTGCTATAGTTCGCCGTCCCTTCCCAGCAATGCCAGCCAAAGTTCTTGCCGCCACTTGAATTGGCGGGCAAGTAGTTAATCTCCTCAAACAGCCATTCGCCGACATCGGCTATATAAAGGTCGCCGGTCAACCGGTCGAACGATACGCGCCACGGGTTGCGCAAGCCCTTGGCCCAAATTTCATCGCAGCCGTTGTCGTTAAGCCAGGGATTGTCGCTCGGGATCGAATAGAGAGTCTTCTTGACTCCGCAATCAGGTGGTAATCCCCGGTTAGGGTCGGGGTCGATTCGTAATATCGAACCGAACAGGACATCCCGCCGCTGGGAGTGGTTATTGGGGTCACCAGGTATCTCAACAGGTTGTCC
>JAGOZU010000055.1 GCA_018058545.1 Promineifilum sp.
CATCCAGGAAGTCTGGATCGTCAATCTGGTTGAGGGACAAATCGAGGTCTATCGCGGGCCGGTTTCCGGTGAGTATCAGTCGGCTGAAACCTTTGTGTCCGGCGATCAGATTTCACCGCAAGCTTTCGGGGATGCGGCTTTCGCTGTCGACGATATCCTCAGTTAGGCTGCCTCTATTCACTTCCGACAAACGCATTTGCCAGTAATGCCGCGAATTGACGCGAGCCTTCCGGCGTCAGGTGCACCGGGGTGTCGGTGAACTCCTCCGGCGGGATGGCGTCCCACAAGTCCAGATAGCGCCAACCTTCGGCGGCGGCCGCCCCAGCCAGCATCTGCCGGTACTGGTCATAAGCCCATCGGGGGTAGAAGGTGTTGTAGCGAATGTCGCCGTTGACGCCGTTGGCGTTGACGCCGTTGGCGTTGACGCCGTTGGCGATGAACATCGGCTCGTTGATGAGGATCACCGGTACGTCGGCCGCCCGCGCCAGCCCCGCCCGCAACACCTCGAACGCCAGATCGTCTTTCGTCAGCGGCCGCTCCTCGGCCACATCCAGCCAGCTCTCGTCGGCTTTCAGGTCGTCGGTGCGCGCCGGAATCTCGGCCGGGATGGCCTGATCGCGCCCCGTGGCCGCCCAGGCCATTCCCCACGCTTGCAGGCGCAGCAGGTCGGCCAGATCGCGGCGGCGGCCGACGAGCGTCTCTTGCGTGAACCCCCGGTCGACGAAACGCGAATCGGCCGGATCGAGGCTCAGGTCGTAGCGGCCGATGAGGTCGCGCACCCGCCCGGCGTTCTCATGCAGCAGCGGATGCTCCTGCTGGCGGCCGCGGGCGAACGATTGCAGCGTCACCGGCCACAGGATGAGGTCGGCCTCTGTTCGCGCCAGGGCCTCGTCCAGCAGCAGCAGATCTTTGGTCAGCGACATCACCGGATAGCCGAGGTTGTGGACAACGACGCGACGGCCGTCGGCGACGCGCAAATCGAGGGCGTTGAGTTGCCCGGCCAGCGTGTCGTCGTTGGCCAGGAACCAGCCCCAGGTGGCGGAATCGCCGATGAGCAGCACGCGAAACTCGTCGGCCGCCGGTGGCCGGGCGAGGGTGTGGGCGGCGAACATGGCCGGCAGGTTGTTGAGCGTCAGGTTGTAATCCTCGGCGGGGATCTCGCCATAGGGCAGGCGAAGACGGCCGGGATAGGCGACGTTATAGAGCGACAGGCGGCCGAGGGCGTCCAGCGGCCGGATGGCGGCGAAGACCGCGTTGAGCAGGAGGAACAGGACGGCCGCCTTGAGGGCGACGCGGCCGATCAGAGGCCAGTCGACGGCGGCCGGAGTTTCTCCGGTGGAGATTGCGTCCTGCGCGGGTTCGATCATAATGCTGGCGTTCATTATAACCCGATTTGCCCGTTGTGGAGATAAGTAAAACCACGTGGCAAAACCCATTGATGTGATACACTTGCGCCGTATTGTGAACCTCAGCGAGGAGTAAGGAATGATGTGGAAGAACCTGTTTGCCCGCCTTTTCCCGCAGCCGGTTGTCGCGACGGCCGGCGGCAATGACACAGAGCCGAATATGCCGCTGGTCTACATGGCGTCTGAACAACCGCCCAAGCGCACCGTCACCGGCCAACGCCGGCGACCGGGCAGCGATCGGCCCAGCGCCGGGCGTGTCGAGGCGCCCCCCCGCCGCGACAGCCGCCCGCCCAGTTCCGGTGGCGGCCATTCGTCAGGCGGCGGCGGCTTTTCGTCAGGCGGCGGCTACTCGTCGGGCGGCGGCGGCATGAGCGGCATCCCCGGCGGGATGCGCGGCGCGGCCGGTGGCGGCGGCGTGTTGCTGACCATTTGTGCGGTCATCGCCTACATCATGTTTGGCGGCGGCGGCGGCGGCGGTGGCGACAGTTTCGACACCGGCGGGTTCAGCAACCAGACGCAAGGCCAGCAAGAGGAGTTCGACCTCGGCACTGGGCTTGAGCAGCCGACCCAAGCCCCCTCGCAACCGGCTGCCACCAGCGCCCCCAGCTTCTCCGGCAGCAACACGAGCATCACCGGCGCGACCGGCGCGGCCGCGGGTTCGTTGCCCGCCGCTTCCGGCGCGGCCGCCACTCCCGGCCAGACCTGGACGATCATGCTCTACCAGGATGCCGACGACAAGGTGCTGGAGCAGGACATTTTCATTGACTTCAATGAGGCCGAGCTGGTCGGCTCATCCGATCGTGTCAACATCGTCGCCCAGCTCGACCGCTATGTCGGCGGCTTTCGCGGCGACGGGGACTGGAGCGACACCCGCCGCTTCCACTTGCAGAAGGACAACGACCTGGAGCGCATCAACTCGCCCTATCAGTCCATCGGCGAGGTGGACATGTCCAACCCGCAGGTGCTGGTCGATTTCGCCACCTGGGCCATCGAAAACTACCCGGCCGACAAATACGTGCTGATCATGTCCGACCACGGCATGGGCTGGCCCGGTGGCTGGACCGACCCCGAGCCGAGCGGAGGCCCCCGATTGCGCGTGCCCCTGGCGCAAGCCATCGGCGACGCCATGTACCTGAGCGAGATCGACGACGCGCTGCAAGCTATTCGTGATAAAACCGGCCTCGACGCCTTCGAGTTGGTGGGCATGGACGCTTGCCTGATGGGGCACATGGAAGTGTATGCCGCGCTGGCGCCGCATGCCCGTTTCGCCGCCACTTCGCAGGAAGTGGAACCGGCCGTCGGTTGGGCCTATACCTCGTTCCTGAACGAACTGACCCAAAACCCCGACGTGACGGGCCGTGAACTGGGCCAGTGGATCGTCGACAGCTACATCGTGGGCGACCAGCGGGTCACCGATCCCAACCTGCGGTCGCAGTTCGTCGGCCGCTCGGGTATCTCCGCCCAGCAGTTGGCGTCGCAGCTGGAGCAGGGAGTCACGCTGGCGGCCGTCGACCTGTCACAGATGCCGGCGGCGATGGAGGGGCTGAACCGCTTCTCGCTCTATCTGCAAAACGTCGATCAGCGCGCGGTAGCCAAGGCGCGTAACTATGCCCAGTCGTTCACCAGCATCTTCGGCCAGAACGTGCCCGCGTCGTATATTGACCTGGCCCACTTCTCGGCCTTGCTGGTGAAAGAGACGGGCGACCCCGGCCTGCGGTCGGCCGTGGAGGAGATGTTCGGCACGTTCCAGAAGATGGTCGTGGCCGAGAAGAATGGCCCCAAGAAGCCCGGCGCGACCGGCCTGTCGATCTACTTCCCCAACTCGCAGCTCTACGGCTCGGCCGCGGCCGGCCCGGCCTCCTACGTGCCGGTGTCGGAGCGGTTTGCCGGGGCGTCGCTGTGGGATGATTTCCTGAACTTCCACTACACCGGCCGCGGCTTCCAGGACACAGCCGGGTCGCTGGTTATCCCCGACCGCAGCGTGGCCATCGAGGCTCCGGGCGCTGGGGCGGTCAGTCTGTCGCCGCTGACGGTGGATAGCGAGACCGTGGATCCCGGCAATGTGATTCAGATGAGCGCCGATATCGACGGCGAGAACCTGGGCTATATCTACCTGTTTGCCGGGTACTATGATCGCGAGGCCAACTCGGTCAACGTCATCGATATGGACTATATCGACAGCGGCGACACCCGCGAGGTGAACGGCATCTACTATCCCGATTGGGGCGAGGGGGCCTTCACGCTGGAGTTCGAATGGGAGCCGATCGTTTTCGGCATCAACGACGGCCAGAGCCGGGTTGTGGCCCTGCTGGAGCCGCGGAGCTATGGCGCGTCGTCGGACCTGGCGGTCTACACGGTGCAGGGCATGTATACCTATGCCGACGGCACCCAGCGACGGGCGCAGCTGATCTTCAGCAATGAGACGCTGCACCAGGTCGTTGGCTTCATGGACGAGCGCGGGGAATCGGACACGGCCATGACGGCCGCGCCGCGCGAGATTCTGCCATCGGTGGGTGATACCTTCACCGTCTTCGAGCACTGGTATGATCTGGACAGCAACGGCCGTCTGGTGGATATGGCCTATGAAGAAGGCGGTACGCTGACCTTTGGTGAGACGGCCTGGACCTATGACGTGCTCGACGGCCCCGCCGGGGATTACACCATCGGCTACATCGTCGAGGACCTGGACGGCAATCGCACCGAGACCTACCGCGACGTCAACGTCCGGTAAGGCAATCGGGATTCAGCCGGTATGATGGGGCGGGCCGTTCACGGGAGCGGCCCGCCTTTTTTATTCTCTGTTCAACAGGCGTACGGGTGGGATGGGGCGGCCGAATTGCTTTGTCCCGGCAGAATATTGTGGCTGTTGCCCAGTCTCGCTACTCAACTCTTCAGCCATACGGGAGGAGCTGTTTGGTCCCGCAAACTGACTGTTTGCGCTACAGCCCCTCCCTCGTCATACGGGAGGAGCTGTTTGGTCCCGCAAACTGACTGTTTGCGCTACAGCCCCTCCCTCGTCATATTGATTGAATCCCCCAAGGCGCGATGAATCAGGGTATTTTTTCAATTTGATCAATTTTTTCCAGGGGGGGAGCCTGTGGAGCAAGCTGTTAGCTTGCTGGCGGTCGGGCAGCCGGTTGTCCCGCCCGTACGGCTTTCGATCTGAATGGAATTAGCATGATGTTCCGTGGGGGCACCCGATGCAATCGTGGTATAATCGGTCCAGTACCGCGGTTGGCCGGTTGTCCCGGGTGCAACTGAGGAGCCAATTCGACCGTATAGATCGACAGAAGCGGCCGCTCAAGCGATAAGAGCAGGGCCGATTGAGCAACAGAGGCGCGGAGCGCGCCAAATGGATTTGCAAATGGACGGAGTGATTACTTTACCCCATATATTCGTAGTTTTAGGCTTGCTGATGGTCCTTGCCGAGCTGGTGGTGGGCATTCAGACGGGCCTGGACCTGGTGTTGATCGGCTCGATCATGGTGTTGGCCGGGCTGGTGGGGCTATTCTTCAACAGCGCCGAGGTGGCGTTGCTGCTGGCTTCGGTGCTGGGCATCGTCTACATCACCGTCGGCCGCAAGAAGATCAAGCGTCGCATCACGACCATCACCAGGAAGACCAATATCGACAAAGTGATCGGCGCCACGGCCACCGTCGTCCGCGACATCACCCCCGACAGCGCGGGGATCGTGCGGCATGATGACGAACAATGGCGGGCGACGGCCGATGAGATCCTCTATGAGGGCGACGTGGTGACCATCGAGGCCATTGAGGGCGTCACCGTCATCGTGAGCAAACTGAGCAAGTGACAGGAGAGCTATGTTCTGGATATTCGTATTAGTCCTGATTTTTTTGATCGCGATGGCCGCGCTGATGTTCAGCGTGCGGGTCATCAAGCAGTATGAGAAGGGGCTGGTGGTGCGCCTGGGCCGCTATGATCACACGGCCGACGCCGGGTTGGTCTTCCTTCTTCCTTTCATCGACAGCCTGATTCGCGTCGACATGCGCGAGCAGCTCATCAATGTCCTGCCGCAGCAGGTCATCACCGCCGACAACGTGGTGGTGACGGTTGACGCCGTCATCTATTACAAGGTCGTCGATCCGGTGAAGGCCGAGTTCGAGATATCCAATTTCAACGTCGCGGCGACGACGCTGGCCCAAACCAACTTGCGTAACCTGGTGGGCGACAAGCAGCTCGACGAGACGTTGACCGCCCGCGATGTCATCAACACCTCGTTGCGCGAGGTGCTGGATGAGTCCACCAACTCCTGGGGCGTCAAGGTGACCAAGGTCGAATTGCAGAAGATCGACCCGCCGGCGGACATCACCACGGCCATGAGCAAGCAGATGAAGGCCGAGCGCGAGAAGCGCGCCAACATCCTGGAGGCCGAGGGTCTGCGGCAGGCGGCCATCCTGCGGGCCGAGGGCGACGCCCAGGCGCGATTGCTGCGGGCCGAGGCCGAGGCCAAGTCGGTGACGATGGTGGCTGAAGCGGCCGAGCGCACCTTCACCGACCGCGCCCGCGAGCTGAAGAAGCTGGAAGTGGCCCAGGTTGTGCTGGGCGGCGAAAGCACCAAGTTCGTCATTCCCGCCGGGGCGGAGATCATCAATGTCCTGGGGCTGGAGGACAACAGCGGCAAGGTCGTGCCCGTGCGCACGCGCAAACCGGTCATGCCGCCGGCTGAATCGGATTAACAGGCGGAAGGTCGGGTCAGGGCAATCGCATTAAGAATATTGGAACGCGAATGAACACGAAGTCAATCAGTGAAATCCGTGTCATCCGCGTTCTGGTCGTCCATTCATCTTTTCATGCGATTGCCCTGAAGGTCGGGCATCTTGTCGTTGCGTGCGGCCGAGGGTCGTGGTAGAATCTACGAGTGGCTTTTTCCCGCATGGGGAGGGTCGTGACGCCGGTCTAACAGCCGGCAGACAAGCAATAACCTATAAGACGAAGGGGGTGAATACTCTGCCGAAGGTAACATTACGTTCCGACGAATCACAGGAACAACTGCTGCGCCGCTTCAGCCGCGAGGTGGTCAAGAGCCGATTGTTGACCGACGTGCGCCGCAAGCGCTGGTTTGTCTCCAAGAGCGAGCTGAATCGCATCGCCAAGAAGAAGGCCGCGCGTCGCACGCGCAAGACGCAGAAAGAGCAGCAGACTCAAGGCGTGTGATCGCCGGTCGATACCCCCACTATCATTTAATTAATGAAAAGCCCCCGGAACTTGTGCCGGGGGCTTTTTGTTTGGATGGAAGAATAACGGCGAGCCTGGCCAAAACCAGGCTCGCCGTTTGTCTAATGATGCTCAACCGCGGCCGTTAAGCGACCGGGTTGGCTTTTGCCGTCAGGGCACCTGAGTCAGTGGCGCGCAGACGTAGTTGGCGCGCATGCCCACCAGCGCGGCCGAGTCGCCTTCCACCCTGTCCAGAGCCTTTGAGGGCGAGTAGAGGGTGATGGTGATCGTGTCCGTCCCCGCCGGCACATTCTTCAACGTGAAGGTCATCAGGTTCAGCTGGTCGCCCTTGTTGGGGTTTTTGGGCTTCTGCGTCACCGAAACGCCGCCCGCCTCAACCGTCACCCATACCTGACGAGCATCCTTGTCGTTGTCAGCCAGGGCCAGCTCCACGTTGAACGTGGTCGGGCCGTTGGGCGGGGCGATGGATTCGGTGATCACCCGGGTCTGCGTCCAGCCGGCGGCCGTGTCCCAGTAGACCTCGGCTTCGGCCGCGTCGTAGGTGTTCCAGATGTTGACGTAAGTCTTGTTCGGGTCGTTGTAGGTCGGGTAGAGCACCAAAGCCCGCGGGATGTGGCCCTTCGTGCCGCTGGCCTGCAGGAACCACTGGCCGGTGACCGATTTCGCGGGCAGCTTGGCCGGGTCGATGTAGTCGCCGTACCAGAAGTTGCCGAAGGCATGGTCGATCGGGCTGGTGACGGAATTCACCTGCACGTAGTTGTTAGCCCCAGGCAGGATGAAGCGCACATATTTGGCCTTGCCCGGGTCCTTGGCCACCATCTGGCCATAGAGCGAGGTTACCTGGGTGTAGTTGGGAATGTTGACCTTCACCGATACCTTGTGGGTCTTCGGATTGCCCATGCCCGCGCCCAGGATGTCGGTCCACTGGCTGGACATGGCGTCGACCGGGCAGATGTTGGTCACCTGCGGGGTGTAGACGTTGGTGAAGGTGCAGGTCACGTCGTCGCCGGCGGCCAGCGTGACGCTGATCGTGTCATCGGTGCGGGTGGCCGTGGCGCTGCCGCAGTCGATGTCGTCGAGCGTCCAGCCGTCGGGCACCAGCTCGGCCACCTCGTGGTCGCCCGCGGGAAGGCCGGGGAAGGTGTGGCTCTGGCCGTCGTCGAGCGTCACAGACGCCGGGCCGAACTTCTGGATGCGGTTGTCGTAAAAGTCGGCCACATAGACATTGCTGCTCCCGTCGACGGCCACGCCGGTGGGATACTGGAACTGGCCGTTGCCGCTGCCAAAGCTGCCCCACTGGGTCTGGTAGACGCCGCCGGCGTCGAACTTCTGGATGCGGCTGTTGTCGCTGTCGGCCACGTAGACATTGCCGACCCCGTCGGCGGCCACGGCCTGGGGATACTGGAACTGGCCGTTGCCGTTGCCGGAGACGCCCCACTTGCTCTGGTAGTTGCCGTTGCTGTCGAACTTCTGGATGCGGTGGTTGTCGCTGTCGGCCACGTAGACATTGCCGCTCCCGTCGACGGCCACGCCGGCGGGATAATTGAACTGGCCGTTGCTGCTGCCGCCGCTGCCCCACTGGCCCACGTACGCGCCGCCGGCGTCGAACTTCTGGATGCGGTGGTTGCCGCTGTCGGCCACGTAGACATTACCGGCCCCGTCGACGGCCACGCCCCGGGGATCACTGAACTGGCCGTTGCCGCTGCCTGACGAGCCGTCCTGGCAGGTATCGCCCGGTTGGCAGATTTCAAAATCGGTGTCGACGTTGCCGCTCACAACATCCCAGCCAAAGGCCATCAGGAATGTGCCGTCGCCGGCAAACTTCTGGATGCGGTTGTTGCCGCTGTCGGCCACGTAGACATTGCCGCTCCCGTCGACGTCTACGCCGATGGGATAAAAGAGCTGGCCGTTGCCGCTGCCGTTGCCGCCCCACTGGCCCACGTACGCGCCGCCGGCGCCGAACTTCTGGATGCGGTGGTTGTAATATTCGGCCACGTAGACATTGCCGTTCCCGTCGACGGCCACGCCGGTGGGAGAGTCGAACTGGCTGTTTCCGCTGCCGGGGCTGCCCCACTGGGCGAGGAAGCCGATATTGTCGGGGTCGAGGACGAAGGGGAAGTCCGTGCCGCCGGCGGGGTTGGTGGCTTTGGTGATGGTCAGCGAGCCGAGCTGGGTGTTGGTGAAGACGCAGGTCACGTCGACGCCGGCGACCAGCGTCACGCTGATTGAGTCGTCGGTGCGGGTGGCCGTGGCGTTGCCGCAGTCGATGTCGTCCAGCGTCCAGCCGCCGGGCACCAGCTCGGCCACCTCGTGGTCGCCCGCGGGCAGGCCGGGGAAGGTGTGGCTTTCGCCGTCGTCGAGCGTCACAGACACCGGGCCGAACTTCTGGACGCGGTGGTTGTAGGTGTCGGCCACGTAGACATTGGCGGCCCCGTCGACAGCCACGCCAATGGGAAAGGAGAACTGGCTGTTGCCGGCGCCGTTGCTGCCCCACTGGGTCTGGTAGACGCCGCCGGCGTCGAACTTCTGGATGCGGTAGTTGTTGGTGTCGGCCACGTAGACATTGCCGCTCCCGTCGACGGCTACGCCGATGGGAGCGTTGAACTGGCCGTTGCCGCTGCCGCTGACGGGACCGCCCCACGTAGCCTGCCAGTTGCCGTTGCCGCCGAACTTCTGGATGCGGTGGTTGAGGGTGTCGGCCACATAGACATTGCCGCTCCCGTCGACGGCCACGCCGGCGGGATTATAGAACCGGCCGTCGAGGTTGCCGAGGATGCCCCACTGGTCCTGGTACGCGCCGCTGCTGTCGAACTTCTGGATGCGGTGGTTGTAGGTGTCGGCCACGTAGACATTGCCGGCCCCGTCGACGGCCACGCCGTAGGGGTAGCTGAACTGGCCGTCGCCGCTGCCTGGCAAGCCGTCCTTGCAGGTATCGCCCGATTGGCAGATTTCAAAATCGGTGTCGACGTTGCCGCTCACAACATCCCAGCCAAAGGCCATCAGGAATGTGCCGTCGCCGGCAAACTTCTGGATGCGGTTGTTGTTGGTGTCGGTCACGTAGACATTGCCGCTCCCGTCGACGGCCACGCCGCCGGGATATTGAAACTGGCCGTTGCCGGCGCCGTTGCTGCCCCACTCGGTCTGGTACCCGCCGTCGGCATCGAACTTCTGGATGCGGTGGTTGTCGGTGTCGGCCACGTAGACATTGCCGCTCCCGTCGACGGCCACGCCATAGGGGGTATCGAACTGGCTGTTGCTGCTGCCGGCGCTGCCCCACTTGGTCAGGAAGTGGCTATTATCGTCGGGATCGAGGACGAACGGGAAGTCCGTGCCGCCGGCGGGGTTGGTGGCTTTGGTGATGGTCAGATCGGCCACCTGTGGCCCGGCCGAGGAGCAGATGGGGTTGCCGACCGACACGTCGGCCAGCGCCGAGAAGGCGTTGACGGCCATGATGTCGTTGTTGTTGCTGACGCCGCCGCCGGACGTGAGCGTATAGGTCGAGACCATGTCGATGTCGGAGGTCAGAAAGAAATCGCCGGTGTAGGCGATGATCGGCTTGGCGGGGTCGGCCACGCCGCCCGTCTCGTGGACGGCGATCACATTGGTCGGCGTCACGCCCGGGCCGGTGAAATACGCCCCCGCGCCGCCGGACATCTCCAGCTGGTCATCCGGGGTCAAGACCCCGTCGCAGGTGATCGGATTGATCACCTGCTGCTTGACGAAGCCGTAGCTGTCCGTGTCGTTGGTGACGGTGAAACCGAGGAGGTCGCAGACGGGATCGTTGGAGCTGGCATCACAACCGGCGAAAACCTGCCCGTCCGTGTTGGCGACCCAGTTGCTCAGCTCGGCCAATTCCGCGGGCGTGTATTGGGTGTCGTGTTCATAGCCGGAGAACCAGATATTGCACGCGTTGCTGAGAAGCGTCGCCTCGGTGACGTTGGTACCTATGTCGATGTAATTGAAATCGAAATCGCCATAGGTACCGCTCGGGCCGAAATTGGCGGGATTGTCCAGCTTGGCGCGCAGATAAGCCATCTGGCTGCTCAGAAGATTCCAGCCATTAGTGGCGTCCTGGGCGCAGACATTGATGGTCGTTGTGGCGGCGCGGGCCTGCCCTGTCGGGTAGAGGGCCAGCAACATGACGCCAAGCGCCATCAGCAACCCACAGGCGGCGGCTGGAAGGTTGCCGCTCCTTCTCGCTTTTTTCGTTCGTTTAAACAGGGGATACGTCGCTGATTGTTGAAGTAGCTTTTGCATGGTTTCCGGGGCCCTCCTGGGCGGGTATGATGAACGTAAACAGATCTGTGAATACCGAAATGGCACGGAGGCTGTTTGTCGCTGTCGCGACCGGACTGCGTGCGTCGAGTGACATCGTATTATGATCGAATAGATCTAATTAATATCAGAAAAATATATACCATAATCCGTGCAAATCAACAAAAAATCTGCCTTGGCAGAACCAACCGCATTCGCCGCTGCCTCGTCCTCTTCGCAGGAGGGTCAGGCAAGCGGGGGAAGAGTCAGCTACGGGTTTGTAACCTGCACGCATGGGACGATGTGTCAATCTGAACCGAGTATGCGGTTGCCCCAAAAAAAATCTGCCATTTTTCAACATTTGTCCCCTCTATGCTATGATACCGGCGGAGGTCTCGCCATGTATCTGGCCGACTTTTTGCAAGCCTATCTGACCATCATCCTGAGCGTCGCCGGGGGGATCGTGCTGCTGTTCTGGCTGGCCGTCGTCATCTGGGCCGTGCGCGACATCCGGGCGCGCTCCCGTTCGGGCTGGGCGGCGCTGTTCACCCTGCTGCTGGTGGCCTTGTTGCCGGTCATCGGGCTGGCCATCTACCTGCTGTTGCGGCCGCGGCGCACCCTGCTTGACGCTTACGACCGCGCCCTGGAGCAGGAGGCGTTGCTGCAGCAGATCGAGAACAAGCCGGTCTGCCCCACCTGCGGGCGGGCGACGCGACCCGACTGGTTCCTCTGCCCCGACTGCCATACCCACCTGCGCCAGCCTTGCCCGGTGTGCAATTCGCCGCTGGAGATGCAATGGGACATTTGCCCGTGGTGCGGCTATCTGTTCGAGGGGGAGGGGGAGGCGACCGCCGGGCCGGAGATGCCGGCGGCCGCCGATGAAGCCACGCTATGAGAACTGCGGCAACCAGGCCGCGAACCGCTCCAGATAATCATCCAGCACGGCCCGCGCGCGGCCGATGTCGGTGACCATCGGGTCGAGCAGCAGCGCCTGCAAGGCCAGGTCCCGGTCGCCGGTGACGCCCGCGTCCACGACCAGCTCCACCAGGGCGGCCTCGCGCCGGCAAAGCTCGGCGATGGGGCCGGGCAGGGGGCCGATCTGCGCCGGGCGAATGCCGAACGGCCCCACCACGGCCGGCAGTTCCACGATGGTGTCATCGGGCAGGTTGGAGATGGCCCCCCGGTTGGGCACGTTGACCGTCTCATCCACGTAGACCTCGCCCCCGCCCAGCGCGGCGATCAGCTCCGTGGCCCCCTCGCTGGGGGCGTCGCGCATCCCGTCGACCGGCATCATGCCCGAAGCCATGGCGGCCATGATCGACTGCAGCGCCTCGCGCACCCCCTCGTTGCCCGTCCAGTCATAGAGCGGCAGCTGGTAGGTCTCCCACGGCCCGGAGACGGGATCGTGCAGCCACGGCAGATACTCGGCCATGTGGGTGTCCCCGGCGATGGGCAGGCGGCCGAAGGTGCGAAACAGCTCCAGGGCCAGCGGCTCCAGCGTGGCGGGCACGCCGTCCGGCTGCCCGGCCGTGCTCGCCGCCGCCCGCAGGGCCGGGTAGAGGTCCTCGCCCGTCTGCCGGTCGTGGATATCCATCAGCCAGATGAAATGATTCAGCCCGGCCGAGGTGATGGCGAATCGCTCGCGCCCGGCATGGGACAGGTTGTGGATGACGCCGACGTTGCCGGGGTCGGAGTGCAACACGACGTTGTCGGGGACGTCGATGCCATATGACCGGCCCAGCAAGGCGGCCACGAGGGCGTAGCCGACGTTGATCTGGTGGCACTTGCCCACGACCTGAATCTTCGTGTATTTTCGCATAGCTCTCACGAGGCGCGGCAACGGGTTGCTGAACAGGATCATCCAGGCTGCGGGGCAGAGGGCCTCCATGTCGCGGGCGATGGCCATGTGGCCGGGTATCTGGCGGAAGGCGTGCATCATGCCGCCGGGGCCGCCGTTTTCGGCGTAGGGCTGCCGCAGCCCGTGGCGCAGGGGAATCTCCCAGTCCAGCCGCCACAGCTCCTCGCGCGGCGGCACTTCGATGGAGACGACGACGTGGGTCGCGCCGGGCAGGGCCAGCAGCCGGTCGGTCGTGGCCGAGACGGACATCTCCGCCCCCCAGGCGTCGCTCATGCGCTCGGCCACTTGCGCGGCATGGGTCACGGCCGTTTCATCCAGATCGACCAGCGCCAGGTCGCTGCCCCGCAGGGCTTCGTTGCGCACGATGGTGGCCAACGTCGTCGGCCCAAAACTGGCGCTGCCCGCGCCGATGATCACGATTTTTCGCTTGCTCATATCCCCTTTCCATTTTACGAATCGGTTTTAGACCATTATACTTAATCGGCTGAGAGTTGCTTGCCAAACGGGCGTGATCTCAAGGCAATCCGGACCTGACGGATGGGCGACCAACGAATTTTGACGGAAATGTACCTTTCGCCCGGCCACCTGGAAGGCCCCAGCCGTATCGAACAACCAAATTCTACCGACCGACGGAGGTTCTATGTCGCATGAAAATAATCTGCACGGGGAAGTGTTCTACCCGGCGCCGGAAGTGAAAGCCCACGCCATCATTCGGGACTATGACAAGGTCTACGCCGAGGCCGAGGCCGATCTGGCCGGCTTTTGGGGTCGCATCGCGGCCGAGAATTTCGAGTGGTACAAGCCGTGGAACTCCGTCATCGACGACAGCAACGCCCCCTTCTATAAATGGTACGACGGGGCGATGGTCAACATCGTCCATAACGCCCTCGACCGCCACCTGCGCACGGAGACGCGCAACAAGGCCGCGCTCATCTTCGAGGGCGAGCCGGGCGACTCGCGCACCTACACCTACCAGCAGCTCAGCCACGAGGTATCGAAGTTCGCCGGGGTGCTCAGCTCGCAAGGCGTCGGCCGCGGCGACCGGGTGACCATCTACATGGGGCGCATCCCGGAGTTGGCCATCGCCATGCTGGCCTGCGCCAAGATCGGGGCCATCCACTCCGTCGTCTACGGCGGTTTCTCTACCGAAGCCCTCTATGACCGCATCAACGACAGCAACTCCAAGGTGCTGGTCACCTGTGACGGGGCCTGGCTGCGCGGCCAGATCGTTGAACTCAAGAAGATCGCCAATGAAGCCCTGGAGAAGGCCAATCCCATCCAGAGCGTCATCGTCGTCAAGCGCACCGGCCAGCCGGTGGAGATGGTGCCCGACCGCGACCACTGGTACCACGACATGATGGCCTTGCCCATTGCCGACCCGCGGACTCCGACGGAGCACATGAACGCCGAGGACCCGCTGTACATCCTCTATACGTCCGGCACCACCGGCCGCCCCAAGGCGATCCTCCACACCCACGGCGGCTACATGGTCGGCACGGCCATCACCCTCAAATGGGTGTTCGATATCAAGCCGCAGGACGTCTACTGGTGCGCGGCCGATCCCGGCTGGGTCACCGGCCACAGCTACATCGTCTACGCCCCGCTGGTGCTGGGCGCGACCAGCTTCATGTACGAGGGCGCGCCCACCCATCCCAACCCCGACCGCTGGTGGTCGCTCATCGAGAAGTACGGCATCACCATTCTCTACACCGCCCCCACGGCCATCCGCGGCCTGATGCGCTTCGGCGACAGCTGGCCCAACCTCCACGACCTGTCGTCGCTGCGGCTGCTGGGGTCGGTCGGCGAGCCGATCAATCCCGAAGCATGGCGCTGGTACCATACCGTCATCGGCAAGGAGCGCTGCCCGGTCATGGACACCTGGTGGCAGACGGAGACGGGCATGTTCATGATCACCCCGCTGCCCACCATGCCCCTGAAGCCCGGCTCGGGCGCGAAGCCGTTCCCCGGCATCAAGGCCGACGTGGTCAACGAGGACGGCGAGCCGGTGGCCGCCAATGAGGAGGGCTATCTGGTGATCCAGTCGCCGTGGCCGGCCATGTTGCGCACCATCTTCGGCGACCCCGACCGCTACGTGCGGCAATATTGGGATCGCTACGGCGAGCAGGGCTGGTATCTGCCCGGCGACAGCGCCAAGAAGGACGAGGACGGCTATTTCTGGATCATCGGCCGCATCGACGACGTCATCAAGGTGTCAGGCTATCGGCTGGGCACGGCCGAGGTCGAGAGCGCGCTGGTCAGCCACCCCAGCGTGGCCGAGGCGGCCGTCATCGGCGTCCCCGACCAGCTGCGCGGCCATGTCATCAAGGCCTATTGCATCCTGCGCCAGGGGTATATCCCGTCGGAAAAACTCGGCCGCGAGCTGATCGACCATGTGTCCCACGAGATGGGGCCGATCGCCAAGCCGTCGTCGGTGGAGTTCGTCGATTCGCTGCCCAAAACGCGCTCGGGCAAGATCATGCGGCGCGTTCTGAAGGCGCGCGCCCTGGGCCAGGACGAGGGGGATACGTCGACGCTGGAGAAATAGCAGTTTCTTGCACGCATAAAAGATGTAGGCTATCGTATTCCGCACATTGATCCGGTCGCGTGCCCTTGCCCCATGCCGTTCGCGGCGTTCGTCGCAATCCGGAGAAAATGGGTGTCCGTCGGAAGCAGTGCCTGCGTCGAAGCCGATTAGTATCTGCCGAATATAAGGAGAAGAACGATGAAGAAGTCCTCAGCGATCAAGACAGTTGTCCTCTTGTTGGCGATGGTGTTGCTCACCGTGGCCTGTGGCGGGGGCGGCTCGAATGAGATCCCGATCGGTCTCAATATCGAGCTGACCGGCAATATCCCCAAGGTCGGCGAACATTCGCGCGTGGCGGCCGAGATGTTCGTCAAGGAGACCAACGATGCGGGCGGTCTCGACATCGGCGGCAAGAAATATATGCTCAAGCTGGTAGTCGAAGACAATAACGGCACGGCCGAGGGCGCGACGGCCGCGGCCAACAAGCTGATCACCCAGGACGGGGTGTTCATCATGGTCGGCCCCAACCCCAGCGTGGCCGCCGTCCCGGCCGGTGAAGTGGCCAACAACCTGGCCACGCCGATGATCAGCCCCTGGTCGACCAACCCCAACACGACGCTCAATCGCCCCTGGGTGTTCCGCGCGCCGTTCCTCGACCCGTTCCAGGGTCCGGTGGTGGCCAACTTCGCCACCAATGAATTCGGCGCGGACAAGGCCTGCGTGCTGTTCGACATCGCCAGCGACTACCCCACCGGCATCGCCGAAGCGTTCACCAAAGCCTGGGAGAGTCTGCATGGCGCGGGGTCGGTCGTGACGGAGTCCTTCACCACCGGTGACCAGGACTTCAGCGCCCAGCTGACCAACATCGGGGCCGCCGGCTGTGGCGTCCTCTTCACCCCGCAATACTATAGCGAAGTGCCGCTCATCGTGGAGCAGGCCCGTAACCTGGGCCTGACGATGCCCATCGTGGGCAGCGACTCCTGGGGCGACCCGCAACTGATCGAGCTGTGCGGCGCCAACTGCGACGGCCTGTTCTTCAGCACCCACTACGTGGCCTCCGGCGCCACCGGCGCGACGAAGGAGTTCATCGACAAGTTCGTGGCCGTCCATGGGGAGATCCCCAGCGACGTGGGCGCGCTGACCTGGGACTCGATGCGACTGGCGGCCCAGGCGATGCAGAACTGCGGCACCGTCGGCAGCGATCTGGCCGCGAACCGCACCTGCATCCGTGACGGCCTGGCCTCGATCACCAACTTTGCCGGCATCACCGGTGAGATGACCTTCGCCGGCACGGGCGACCCGATCAAGTGCGCGGTCATCGTGCAGATTCAGGGCGAGGAAGTGGTCTTCTTCGACCAGGTTTGCCCGTAATCTTCCATATATAGGCAGGTGGGGGACACTGTCCCCCACCTGCCTGACTATTGTCATCGAATGAATCACACTAAAACCGGCATTTCAGCGTGACCATCGATACCTTTTTGCAACACGTCCTCAATGCCATGCAGTGGGGGAGCTTCCTGGCGCTTATCGCCATCGGCTACACGATGGTCTATGGCGTGCTGCTGCTGATCAATTTCGCCCACGGCGACATCTTCATGGTGGGGGCCTATGCCGGCTTTTTCATCGGCATGTTCCTGCTCAACCGCTTTGAGATCAAGTTGCCCTTCGATCTGCCGGCGTGGATGCTGCTGCCGCTGACGATCCTGCTGACGATGGTGGTGACGTCGATCGTCGGCGTGACCATCGAACGGGTGGCCTATCGGCCGTTGCGCAATCGCGGCGCGCACCGGCTCTATCTGGTGATCACCGCCCTGATGTTCGGCCTGCTGCTGGAATACGGCAACCTGGCCCTGCTGGGAGCGCGCGACCGCCAGTTCCCCGACCTGTTCACCAAGCAAGCGTATACCATCGGCGGCCTCAGCGTCACCAACGTGCGCATCATGGTCATCGTCATGTCGTTCATCACGATGGCCGTGCTGTGGGCCTTCGTGCAGCGCACTCGCTGGGGCATGGCCATGCGCGCCATCTCCTACGACCGACTGGCCGTGCCGCTCATGGGCGTCTCCGTGGATTCCATCATCATCCTGACCTTCGTCATCGGCGCGTCTCTGGCGGCCATGGCCGGGGTGATGTACGGGACGGCCTTTCCCATCCTCAGCTACAACATGGGCATGCTGGTCGGCTGGCAGGCGTTCATCGCCGCCGTGTTGGGGGGCATCGGCTCCATCCGCGGTGCGATGGTCGGCGGCTATATCCTGGGCTTCACCCAAGTGTTCGTCGTCGCCTTTTTGCCGTCCACCTATCGGGATCTGCTGACCTTCACCGTGTTGCTGCTGATTTTGGCCATCAAGCCGACGGGACTGTTCGGCGTAGCGCGCAGGACCAAGGTATAGCCGATGAGACGATATGGCCTGCATATTCTCGCCGTCGTTGTCTTTTTGCTCACGGTCGTCCCTTCCTGGCTGGGGGTCTATAACGGCTATATTCAGTTCCTGTTGATGCTCATCGGCATCAACATCATGCTCACGGCCAGCCTGAACCTCATCAACGGCTACATGGGCGAGTTCTCGGTGGGCCACGCGGCGTTCATGGGGCTGGGGGCCTATGTGACCTCGCTGCTGACGGTGTGGCTGCTGACCCATGACAATGTGTTCGGCCCGCCGGTGCTGGCGCCCGGCTTCTCGCTGGTCATCTTTCCGCTGGCGCTGGTGGCCGGGGGTGTGGCGGCGGCGATATTCAGCCTGCTGGTGTCCATCCCGTCCTTTCGCACGCGCGGCGACTACCTGGCCGTCATCACCCTGGCGGTGAACTTCATCTTCAAGAGCCTCATCGAGAACATCGGGGCCATCGGCGGCCCGCGCGGCTTCATGGGGATGGGCGAGGTGCTGGCGGTCATGAACGGCGTCATCCGCGCCCCGTGGCTGATGATCTGGACGTTCTTCTCCTGCCTGGCGACGCTGTTCATCATTCGCAACTTCGTCTCTTCCACCTACGGCAAGGGGATCGTGGCCATCCGCGAGGACGAGATCGCCGCCGAGGTGATGACCGTCAACACGCGCCGCCTCAAGATGGTCGCCTTCATGCTGGGCTGCGGCCTGGCCGGGGTGGCCGGGGGGCTGCATGCCCACCTGTTGGGTTTCATCAACCCCTCCAGCTACTTCATCCTGCAATCGACGCTGGTCCTGGTGATGGTCTATCTGGGCGGCATGGGTTCGCTCAGCGGGTCGATCATCAGCGCCGTCGGCTTCACGATTTTACTGGAGCTGCTGCGGCCGTTCGGCTTGCTGCGCTGGGTGGCCACGCCGCTGTTGCTCATCCTGCTGATGCTGCGCCGCCCCACGGGCATCATGGGCGACCGCGAGTTGCATGACGTATTTCCGCGCTTGCGCAAATATTTTCCGTCGGCCGAGGAGCGACTGCTGGAGCAATGACCGACGAGCGCGCGCCACACGATCCCGAACAGCCGGCGGAAGCCGCTCCCCTGCTGGAGATCAGTCACCTGAAGCATTATTTCGGCGGCCTGGCGGCCGTCTCCGACTTCAACACGCGCCTGTATCCCAACGAGCTGGTAGGGCTGATCGGTCCCAACGGGGCGGGCAAGTCCACCGTTTTCAACCTGCTGTGTGGGCTGTATCGGCCGTCGGAAGGGGATATTCGGTTCGACGGGCAGAGGCTCAACGGCTTGCGGCCGCATCAGATCACCTCGCTGGGCATCGGCCGCACCTTCCAGAATATTCGGCTGTGGAACGGCATGTCGGTGCTGGACAATCTGCGCATCGCCCACTTCTCGCAGATGAAATACGGCATCCTCGACGCCCTCACGCTGTCGTCGCGCCTGCGACGGTCAGAGCGCAAGGTGCACGAGGAGGCGCTCGATCTGCTGCGCCTGTTTGGGCTGGAGCAACACGCCGACGAGCGGCCGCCCAATCTCTCCTATGGCGTCCAGCGGCGGGTCGAGATTTGTCGCGCCCTGGTGATGAAGCCCCGGCTGCTGCTGCTCGACGAGCCGGCGGCAGGCATGAATCAGGGCGAGATCAACGATTTACTGGAGCTGATCCATTGGGTGCGCGACCAATTCAAGGTCACGATCTGGATCATCGAGCATCAGATGCGGGTCATCATGGGCGTCTGCGAGCGCATTCAGGTGCTCGACTTCGGCAAGATCATTGCCGAGGGCACGCCGGAGGAGATCCGCAACAACCCCCACGTCATCGAGGCCTACCTCGGCGAGGAAGTCACATGACCGGAGGAACGCGCTCTTGACTCTGCTATCGATCCGGAACCTGGTCGTGCGCTACGGCGCGATCGAAGCGCTCCACGGCATCTCGTTCGATGTCGAGGAGGGGGAGATGCTGACGCTCATCGGCGCCAACGGGGCGGGTAAATCGACCACGCTGTGGACGATCATGGGCCAGATCAATGAGCTGGGCGGGCAAGTCGTGTCCGGCCAGATTTCGTATAAAGGTGCGGACCTGCTCGCCCTGAGCGGCAGCCGGATCGTGAGCGAGTACGGCATCACCCTGGTGCCCGAGGGACGGCGCATCTTCGGCAATCTGACCGTGCTGGAGAACCTGAAGCTGGCGGCTTTCACCCGCCGGGACAAGCATGCCGTGGCCGAGGACCTGGAGCGCGTCTTCGCCATCTTCCCGCGGCTGGACGAGCGCAAGGGACAGCTGGCCGACCTGATGAGCGGCGGCGAGCAGCAGATGCTGGCCATCGGCCGCGCCCTCATGATTCGCGGCCGCCTGATGCTGCTCGACGAGCCGTCGATGGGCCTGTCGCCGCTGCTGGTGCAATCCCTGTTCCGGACGCTGGACGAGATCAACAAGTCGGGGGTGACGATGCTGCTGGTGGAGCAGAACGCTCACCTGGCCTTGAAGTATGCCAATCGCGGCTACGTGCTGGAGACGGGCAACGTCATCGCCGGCGGCCCGGCGGCCGAGCTGGAGCAAGACCCGCGCGTCAAGCAAGCCTATCTGGGTGGCTGAAATATATCTCCGTTCCGTCCCCCTGGAGCACACGGAATAAATTCCGTGGCTGCAAGTCAAAACCGGTTAAAGCCGGTTGGCGCGGCCGCCGGACACTTGTTGCAATCCGGCACGTTCCCGGAATCATGGCCACAATTGCCGACTGCTCCCCGAACCGGTTTCCAACCGGTTTTGCCTGCCAGATGCGGGTTTGAACCCGCACGAACCGACATCGATAAGATCTCCCGGGCGGGCCGATCCCCATAAAACTGCACAACTGAGAGGCCGCTTAACAGGACACCCTGTGCGGTTACAATGGCCCATGGCCTATGGTATACTGTGCCCGTCTGATTGCTCATTAACGGGATTGTTTTCACCCAACCCGAACCCTGACGTGGCCGCGCCTCGATGCGCCGCCATGAAACATCGAGATAACCGACTCAGCCCGGAAGCGCCGGTACCATCGGCCGTCGATTCCCATTGGCAAACAAGCGAGGGTGCACATGAATCTGTCACTATACATCGAATCCAAGTTCATCGTCTCCCATCTGCAGGGTGGGCCGCTGCCGGCCGGGTCGTCGCAACTGTGGCTGGCCGAATCGCCGCCGTCGCTGCCTGATACGTTGTTTGAGGAGCTGGGTTATTTCGGCGCACTCGATGAGGAGCCGCACGAGGCATACCACGCGGCGGCCGACGAACCTGAGGGCGACTACGCCTCGCTGTTTGCCGTCTTTGCCGAGCCGGCTCTCAGCGTTGCCCGCTAATCCCCCCTTTTATTACATCCGGTTGCGGGCCGTAGTATAGGGTAGGGGCGAGGCAGCGGCGAAATTATCACTGTTTCGCAGAATCACACCCATCCGCCGCTGCCTCGCCCTCTTCGCAGAAGGGACAGGCAACCGGGAATGGGTGTCGCGCGTTTCCACGTCGTCCTCGTGCCCGGTATCATCCTCAGCTGGCGCTACCTGCAACGACTGAAAAAGTCGGGTCTCTGATCTACTTGAAGCGGCCGATGAGCGACTTTGGGTCAACCGTCTCGCCGGCCTCGATCAGCGCCCGCGCCTCATCGACCCGATCCCAGATGTCCATCAGCAACACGCCCACCACCCGGCCTTCCTTCATGAAGTAGACCGCCCCGTGGCGATAGCCGTCCTGCCAGTCCTCGACCATATCCAGCCGGGTGTCAAGTTGGCCGACGGCCTCATAACCGAGGTCGAACAGGTCGGAGTAGAACATGGGCAGGTAGGTATATGGCTCATTCGCGCCGGCCATGTTGCGGCCCGCGGCCCGGCCCATCGCGCGTGCTGCGTCGGCGTGCTCCACGCGCCGGTGCACGCCCAGGACTGCGTCGGGGTAGTTGGCCACGTCTCCGGCGGCGTAGATCTCCGGGCGGGAGGTGCGCAGGTATTCATTGACGACGATGCCGTTGCCGGTCTCCAGCCCGGCCTTCTCGGCCAGGGCGACGTCGGGGATGACGCCGATGCCGGCCACGACGCGGTCGACGGCGATGCGACGGCCGCTGCCGGTGACGACGACCGCTTTCCCGTCCGAGTTCTCGATGCCGGTGACGCTCTCGTCGTTGAGCACTTCGACGCCCTGTTGGCGGTAGTAATCGTTGACGTAGGCGGCCATGTCGGCCGGGAAGAGGCGATGGCAGATGCCCGGCTCGGGGAAGACCATGGTCACCTGATTGCCCTGCTTGCGCAAGGCGGCGGCGATCTCCGAGCCGATGAAGCCGCCGCCGATGATGAGGAATTTGTCGCCGCGGTCGGCGTCGGTGCGCAGCGCGCGGTAGCCGTCGAGGGTGCGGTAGTAGTTGACGGCGTTGCCGCCGAAGGGCAAGTGGCGGGGGGTTCCGCCGGTGGCCAGCAGCAACTTGTCATAGGTGGTGACCGCGCCACTGTCGTCGGTGACCTGGCGGGCATCGGCGTCGATGGCGGTGACGCTGTGGCCCAGCCGCAGGTTGATCCCCAGCGGCAGCTTGACGTAGATGTTTTCGACGGTCATCTTGCCGCCCCAGAGCTTCTTCGAGAGCGGGGGGCGATTGTAAGGCGGCTCATGATCGGCGGAGATGATGGTGATGGTGCCGGTGGGGTCCAGTTCGCGGATGCCGTTGGCCGCGGCCGCGCCGGTCATGCCGCCGCCGATGATGAGATAATTGGTGTGAGACATAGGGCTTTTCTCCAGATGATGATTCACGAGATATCTGGGGATGAGTCTAGCAAATGGAGGGGGGGAATCCAACCCGCGGGCGCATTCGTCATTCGTCATTCGTAATCCGTCATTCGAAATCATTGACCGATCGCCCACATCGGTTAAAGTATCGCCTGGTGTCCCCGGCGACCGTGCCGGTAATCATGACCAGCCGTTCGCGTGAAAAAGGAATTATGGCATCGACCCGTCCCTATCAAAGATTGCTCTATGGCGTCGGCTCCGTCGGCGTCGCCCTCTCCTATCAGGCCTTCTCTACCTACATCCAGTTCCTCTACATCGACACGCTTGGCGTGCGGGCAGCGTGGATCGGTGTGGTGTGGGCCATCTACGGCATCTGGAACTCCATCAATGACCCGCTGTCCGGTTATCTGAGCGACCGGACGCGCACCCGGTGGGGTCGTCGCCTGCCGTGGATGTATGGCGCGCTCCTGCCGCTGGTCATCACGTTCTACCTGCTGTGGTTCCCGTTCCAGAGCACGGACTGGTCAGAATTCGCCACCCTGTTTTATTTTCTGGCCATCGTGCTGCTGTTCGACCTGTTCTGGACGGTCTTTGTGATGAACTGGACGTCGCTCTTCCCGGAGATGGTCAGCAGTGAGAAGGACCGGGCGGGGCTGTCAGCCTTGCGCGAGTCGTTTTCCATCATCGGCTTGCTGATCGGCGTGGCCTTGCCGCCGCTGATCGCCGGGGCGGACTGGAGCAATCGCGGCCAAATGGCCTGGCTTTTGACCATCGTGACGCTCGTCTCGTTGCTGCTGACGCTGTTGGGCAGCAAGGAGCGCACCGAGTTCGCCGCCGAGCCGTCGCCCCCGTTCCGCGAATCGTTGCGCCTGACGATGGGCAACCGCGACTTTCTGTTCTTCCTCGCCGCCAATCTGATGATCCAGTACGTCTTTCTGGGGCTGTCGGCGGCCATCCCGTTCTATGCCAAATACGTGCTGCTGATCCAGGGACCGACGCAGCTGGGAGGCGTCACGCTGGATGCCGACATGCAGAATTCGCTGCTGCTGGCGGCCGCGTTCCTGACGGCCTTGCCGGCCATGGTGTTGTGGCTGAAG